>CAYPOV010000019.1:0-25338 GCA_964412385.1 uncultured Geminicoccaceae bacterium | reverse complement strand
TTTGCTGCCATCGAGCACGTTAGCCGTACTATTTGTCGACTATGTCGCCCACGACAAAGGTGGGTAAGGGCGCACCCACACCGGGCAAAATCTCGGCACCGGGCTGCTGCAAGCCCTGCTCTTCCATGACAGCGTCGAGACAGGCTCGCCAGAGTTCGCGATCGCCTAGACGTTCGACGTAATGGGCCATCGAGGAAAACTCTGGCACCATCATTGATCAACTCAAATTCAGGTATAGGGTGATCAAGGCTCAAAAATGGCAAGGCAGGAACGGCCAATCCAGCCAGATCAGGCGGCGCATATTGTAGTTGAGATTGGCGATGCCGATCTTAGTGGTCGCCCGTGCCAGGTCGATGGTGCGCACAAATAATCCCATTCGGGCTTTTTGCTCAGCGAAGATGTGCTCGACATGCGAGCGCGCGGCCGACTTCCTGGCGTTAGCCCGAGCAGTTCGAGCCGGCATCGGCACGCCGTACGGTTTTTTGTGATGGATGTGGCCAACCAGCATGCGGCTTTCGAGCAGTGTCTCGTTCTTCTTGCTGCGGTAGGCCGTGTCGACCATTGGGAACTCAGCGAAAACTGCACTCATCGTTGATTTCAACCGGATCAGGTGGGTAATTCGGGCTCAATTGAGGAAATCCGAACCCGCCCTCGTTGGCAAATGTTTCGGCTCCGGTGAGGAAGATCACAGCGACTGGAGCCGCACTGCCCCAAGATCGCGCCATCAACTGCCTAAGGTGGGCTCGAGGAGAATCCCTATGCCGACACGCCGAATACCTGTCACCACCCCAGACTACACCAACCCCAACGATAGCGACCCCGGAGTTAACACAGCCGAATTCGTCTTCGTCCGATTCACCCACAAAATCGCCGACGCTTCTACGGCAGACCGCTTCGACTTCACCATGTCGGATCCCGCGGCCGAAAACGAGCCCTTAATGGTCGACAACCTCGTCCGCCGGTCCCTGACTGTTTCGGATCCCAACAACCCGTTTCAGATCAACGCCGAGACCGGCCACAATCTCGGGATCTCGCATGAGCACGAACCCCTGGCCGCGATTACCCATCCAAAACTCATCATCCTTGACGAACCCACCGCCCAACCACTCACCTTCGATCTCGAAACCTTCTGAAGAGCCTAAAGAACTACTCGGAGAGGCCTCTATCGCGGCCGAAGACATTGGTGCATCGAATTAGTTTTGGCCGGCCCAAGGTGAGTGCTCGTAGAGCAAGCGTCTAGGACACTGATCGGCTCTGTCTCTATAAAGGATCACCGTTGACCCATTACAGAAACAGAGCCGTCGTTTGGATTTGCTTTTCTCTGGGTCTAGCCGGTCTCAACGAAAAATTGATTGACCGCTTTTTGGATCAAAGAAGTGCAGTCGCTCGGCATCGACAACAAGTTCAATCGGATCACCGCTACGGATCATCCTTTTGGCACTGAAACGTGCCACGCATAGATCGCCAGTTTGGTTTTCAGGAGCGGCGATGTCGACCAACAGATCCGGATCGACGATCTCCACATGTGGCGCGTCAAACTCGAAATGGACGATTTGGTCCGCACCGAGTGATTCTACGAGTTCAGCCTTTGATCGGAGCCGTGAGCTGGAATGTGACGCCTGTGCCACGCTGACGTCTTCTAGGTCTTCAGGCCTGATCCCCACGATCACAGGTTTATTTGCATATTTCCCAAGTTCTGAATACTTCTCGAATACCATGGAAGGAAGACGCAACTTTTGGCTTCCCAAAACAAGCTCGCTACCTTCTGAATTATATTCTCCCAGTTTTGCGTGCAACACGTTCATCGACGGCGATCCGATGAATGTCGCCACAAACGTGTTGGCTGGTTTGTTGTAGAGCGTGCTCGGATCGTCCACCTGTTGCAATATTCCGTCTTTCAGTAAGGCGACGCGGTCACCCATGGTCATCGCCTCGACTTGGTCATGGGTGACATAGATGGTCGTTGTACCAAGGCGTCGCTGCAAACGGTGGATCTCGGAGCGCATTTGCACCCTGAGCTTAGCATCGAGATTTGACAGGGGTTCGTCCATCAAAAACACGGCCGGGTTGCGCACGATAGCTCGGCCCATGGCAACACGTTGGCGCTGACCGCCCGAGAGCTGACCAGGACGGCGCTTGAGGAAGTCCTGCAACTGCAGCAATTGTGCTGCCTCGTGAACGCGCTCGCGGATTTCGGCCCTCGGCAGCTTCGCGATTTGCAGAGGAAAAGCGATGTTGGTGAAGACCGACATATGCGGGTAAAGGGCGTAATTCTGAAAAACCATCGCGACGTCGCGATCCTTCGGATGGACGTCGTTGACGAACTCGTCACCGATCCAAACCGCACCGTCAGTGATCTCTTCGAGCCCGGCGATCATCCGCAACGCAGTCGACTTCCCGCACCCTGAAGGGCCGACGAGGACCAGAAACTCGCCGTCTTCGATATCGATCGTAAGATCATCGACTGCGACGAGAGCACTGCCGCCATATCGTTTGGTTAGTCCATCGAGTGTCACGCCTGCCATGAATGACCGCCTTGGCTATTTGAAGCCCTGTGTCGCGATACCGCGCACCAAGAGGCGTTGCGACGCGAGAAAGAAACCCAACACCGGGCCGATCGAGACCAGAACCATTGCGAACAGACCGCCGAAGGACGAGGTTCCGCCACTTGGATCCAAAAAGAGGCGAAGGGCGACCGGCACCGTCATCTGGTCGATGTCGGTGAGATAGATGAGTTGGGAGAAGAAGTCGTTGTAGGTGAAAATGAACGTGAAGACGGCGGTGGTGACAAGCGCCGGCATCGTCAAGGGCAGAATAATGCGCCAGTAGCGCTGCCAGTAGGTTGCGCCATCGATCATGGCTGCCTGCTCGAGTTCGACTGGTAGCGAGCGCATGAACTGCACCATCAAGAAGACAAAGAAGGCATCCGTGGCGAGCAGCTTGGGTACTACCAGCGGCAGGATTGTATTCACCCAGCCAATCTTCAAGAAAAAGATGTATTGCGGAATGAGCTGGGCATGGATCGGCAGCATGATCGAGCCTAGCATCAAGGCAAACCAGAACCACTTGAAGCGAAAGTTGAGCCTCGCAAAGGCGTATCCCGCCATCGAGCAGGAAACGAGATTGCCGACAATGGCGAGCGCGCAAATAATGAAAGAATTGATGAAGAAGAGGCTAAAGGTCTTGTCGCCGAAGAGATTCCAGCCATTGATGTAGTTCTCGAGCGTCCAGTTCGTGGGAATGAGCCCAAGACCGCCAAAGATCTCCGCTTCGGGACGAAGCGACGAGAACACCATCCAAATCACCGGATAGAGCATGATGATGAGCAGAATGATCAGCACCAGGTGCAGACTGAACTTCTGCAGCCTTCGGGCATTGGCGCGGCGCCGCCGACTGACCCGCAAGAGCTCCGGATCGTAGCTCTTAGCGGTCGCCATAGAAGACCCAATAGCGCGAGGTCCAGAAAATGAAGGCGGTCATCAAGGCGATAGCGAGCAACAAGACCCAGGCCATCGCCGAGGCATAGCCCATATCGAGATGCACGAACGCGCGCTGGTAGAGATAGAGCGTGTAGAGCAAGGTCGAATCAATCGGACCGCCGGTGCCGCGCGAGACCACAAAGGCCTGCGTGAAGGACTGGAATGAGCCGATCGTTAGCAGCACCATGTTGAAGAAGATCACCGGTGTGAGCAGGGGCAAGGTGATCCGTCGAAAACGCTTCCAGGCGTTGGCACCATCGATCGCTGCCGCTTCGTAATAGGAATCGGGTATCTGCCGAAGTGCAGCCAGGAAAATCACCATTGAGGCCCCAAAGGTCCAGACATTCAGCGCGATGACGACATCGAGGGCGTAGAAGGGATGGGTAATCCAGCCACGGCCCTCATAGCCGAATAGCGCGATGAAGTGATTGAAGATTCCCCGTTCGCCGAACACCTCGCGCCAGAGGATCCCGATGCCGACGCTCGCCCCGATGAGCGATGGCACGTAGAAAAGGGAGCGATAGATCGCAAGGCCCGCCAAACCGCGATTGAGTGCTACCGCAATCGTTAGTGAGAAGATCAGGATTAGCGGCACCGACAAGCCGACATACCGGATAGTCACGTGAACGGCATTCATGTAGCGCCGGTCGCCCGCAAGAAGCTTTTCATAATTATCAAAGCCCACCCATGCGGGTGCCGTGAGGATGTCGTAGTCGGTGAAGGAGAGCACCAGGGAGGCGACAATCGGAATCACGGTAACGCCGAATAGGCCGATGAACCAGGGCAAGAGAAAGAGATAGGCCGCTCGGTTCTCATAGCGGGCGATAGGCGAGCGGTTCCTGCCCTTGGGTATCGGACGCGACTGCCTGCGGGGCCTATCGGTCCCCGCAGGCACTAGGGAAGGTGCTGATGACGCAGCAGGATGGGCCTCTAGAACATCACTGCTCATTTCGTCGCGAGAAGATCGTCCATCTGCTCGTGGAACTGAGCCGCCCCCTCGCTAGGAGACAATGTCTCGAAGGCCACGGCGTCATAGGCTTGATTGAGCGCCTCGGTAATTGCCTGGTAACCACCCGCCGGCCAGTTCACGGGCTTGGCGTCGGGCGCCACTTCCTGGAAAATCAGGATCTGCTCGCGTTGCCCACGACTGGTGTTGGGACCATTGGCCTGCTCGGTCTGAAAGCGGTCGATTGCGACCACGCCATTGTCGGACTCGTAAATTGCAGCGGCCTGAGGATCCTGGGTGAAGAAGTTGACCCAGGCGACTGCAACCGGCAACAGCTCATCAGGGCAGTTGGCACCAATAGCAATACCATTGGCACCAAGATCCATGCCACTGGTGCCGTCATCGCCGCGCGGATAGGGTAGGATTGAAAGCGTTTCGCCAGGACGTACGGCATCCATCACCCGCTGATGCGAATCCAACCGGTTAGGCGGACGATTAGTGATAAATGTCCGGCCATTGGCGATGTTGGATTCTTCGATCAGGCTGCCATTGTCGGCAATCGCCTCCTCGGGCGAATCGGTCAATCCCTCCTGCCGAAGGCCTTCCCAGAACTCGAACCAGGAGGTCGTTACCTCTTCGGGAAAGGCGACTTGGCCATTCTCGAACATCGGATGGCCGTGTGACTGCACCCAAGTGACGAAGCTGTCAGGCTCGCGCCCCATATTATGAGTAGGATTCACACCATCAGGCAGATTTGGGGCGACGTCGCGAATGAATTGGGCGAAATCGCTCCAAGTCCAGTCGCGTGCCGGTTCCTCGACGCCCGCTTCTTCCATCATTGTGCGATTGAACATGGTGGCAAAATAGAAGACGCCCGACGGAATCATGTAAAGTTGGCCGTCATCGCCTCGGCTGGAGTTGAGCACGGGCTCAGCGATGCCTCGAACATCCAGTTCGCCGGCTTCCAAGAGATCATCTAGCGGCCTGAGAATGTCGGGCTTGGCATAAGTCGCGAGCCAGCGAGTTTGCATCTGAATGGCGCAAGGCTGGTTACCCGCCGCCGATTGAACCGTGAGCTTGTCCCAGTGCGGAAGCCAGTCCGAGTTCTCACGCACCACCGTCACGCCCGGATTCTCTGCCTCGAAAAGCTGCAGGATCTGATCGGTTTTCTCGTTGCGTAACTGCCCGCCCCACCACGAGAAACGGATCTCGCCTTCGAGATCCTGGGCCGGTGCCTCTGCGGCCGCGGCACACAGCACTAAGCCGATCGCCGAGACGGCCGCGAGCCACGCGCGGCCCTTGCCGCTTTTCATCGAATTGCTCATCACGCCCCCTGAATGGTTGGTTATCGACCAGATTTTCGTCTGGCCAAGTCTGATTGCTCGGTACTAGTAATTACGAGACGGGCTTTTGTGTCAACCAGCTTCACACGGGGAGGAGTCAAGGAATGAGCCAGAAATCGTCCTACGAAATCGCCAAGCGTTTCCGTCGATATTTGAGGGTCACGGACGTAACCGACGGCCTCGATGCCTGCGGCTACAAGGATCTCACCCTCATGGACCCGAAGATCCGTCCGCTTTGGATGGGGATGAGCTTTTGGGGCCCTGCCGTTACTATGCGCGTCATTCCCACCAATATGCTGATGCCGCCGAAACTCGATCCCTTAGATGCCCTTCGCCAACATCCGATTTGGGGCGAGATGGGTGCATGGAAGGCCGACCTCAAAGCTCAGGTCGAACAGGGCTGCGTCGTCGTCACATCGACCGGAGGTGCCCCCGAATGCGGCTATTGGGGTTCCATGAATTCCATGGAGATGGAGGCGATGGGGGCACAAGGCATCGTCACAGAAGGCAATTGCCGCGATACCGATGAGGTCATTCTGCAGCGCACACCGGTCGCTTGTGCCGGTATCGGCCGTCCGATCATTCCCGGCCGCGTTGAACTCGAAGATGTCAATGTCGCGGTCGGCTGCGGCGGCGTCCTGGTTCGTCCCGGCGACATTGTCGGCTGCGACTGGGATGGCGCTATCGTGGTGCCTCAAGACGTCGCTGAAGACGTGCTGGTGTTCGCCGCCCGGATCGCCGTCGACGACAAGCGTAAGCGTCGCGAGCTCTATGATCGGCTCGGCAAGCCTCATGACGACACCGTCGATTGGGAGGGGGCGAAGGAATGGTTCAAAGATCTTCTCTAACGTGAATGCGGATCGATAAGCTCGAGCATCATTCCCCAATCCCGGTCATCGGGACGCTCGGGCAAGGTGATGAAGCTGCTGTTGGCGACAGCAACGGGCTCGCTAGGCATGAGCCACAAGCCCTCACGCGGGTCGAAAAGAGTTGGGCGGTAAAAGCCACCCTGCTTGCCGCCGCGCAACAAGATCTCCCTGGGACTGCCGGGCTCAAGATAGAGCATAAACCACGACTGATCGGCGGTGCGCGCCGCGTAGCACCAGCCCTCATAGCCCAGATCCGGTCCCGATTTGTTGGGACAGAGAAGATCTGCCATGGGCACGAGCGTGCGAAATTTGCTGCCGCGGACGAAGGCAAACGTCTCAAGATGCCGAATCTGTGTCGCCGAACTCCACTGAAATGCATCCCACATCATGACGGCCTCGCCCGGTTCGATAGCCGCCTGCCAAATGCCCTCGCAGCCATAGATGTAGCCGGCATATCCACCAGATAGCAGGCTCCCATACATGCTTGATCGGACCTTTTGATCGTCTGCGGGTGTATTGCCGGGCGAGCTGAGTTTGTAGGTCTCTCCGAGATTGGAGAGACCAGAGTAATAGGGCTCGCCGTTGAAGGCGGGCCGCGTCGGCTCGGCATGAAAACACTCGGTGAGCCACCAGTATGCGTAGTGCTCGCGGCGGTTGCCGAGCTGGTGGACGTCGAGCCAACGGCATTCCTCTGAGCTACCAAAATTGACCAGGGTCGTGGGGCTGGCATTGGCACTCAAGAGTGTGCCGAAGGGTGGCTTGCCCCAGCGGTCGATCACCATATTGCACGGCTCGTTATAGGCTTTGCCCGGTATTGTCTGCTCGGGTGAGTCGTAGTGGATCGGGCTCAAGATCGTGATGTTCGCCTGATAACGCGCGAAGATGTATTGAACGTAGCGAGCGTAGGAAAGCGGCCAATCGTAATAGCGCTGCCAAGCTTGACCGCTATCGCGCCTTGCCACCTCAAGAAACGGCACCATACCATGCTCGTTCAAATAATCGATTTTCTTGTCGAGAATCTTGAAATAGTCGGGATTGATCCGCTCATAGTCGGGCACAACGTCTTCGAAGTCAGGTGCCTTGCCTGGAAAGGCGAAGGGCCGGCCGCCCTCATTATGCATGTCCTTAGCGCTGGACTTGTCAGGGATTGCCCAAGCGGCGCGAAGCCAGGTGCCGTCCTGCGTCTGAAGGCGAGGGGGATGGCCGTCATTGGCCCAATTGGGAAGGGCGGCGAGAATGCCGATGCAGTTGAAGCCCTGACGCTTGCGCAGGTGCACATAGTCGTTGAGTGCGGCTTCGGGTCCCAACTGCCTTGGTGTGTCGTCATCCTCGCGCAGCGCAAAGCGATATGTTGGAACCGACCACCAAGTGTCGCCAAGCAAGAAATACGGTGTTCCATCGGCATATTCGAGACCCCGACCATCCGCGGAGATGCCAATCATGCCTCGACGGTTCGGGTTGGCCTCAAGCTCTGATGCCGACCAAGGCTCGGCTGTGAAAGTTCCGGATTGGCCGCTCAGCCCTGCGTCGCTCGGATGGCTTCCGCTCCGCCAGCGCCATTCTCCAGGGCGGATTGCGGTAACGCGCACAATGAATTCAGAACCGCCATTCCAAAAACCAAAGACCCGCTCGTTGAAGCCAGGTCCCTCGAGATCAACCCAAACTTCAACTTCAGTGTAGGGGTTTCGGTAATCACCCGATGCCCGAAGGGCGATCTCCAATTTCTCCCAGACTTTGACTTCACCTGATGCGTTCTTGACCATGCCCATCCCCCGTTATGATTAGCGTCCCGCTTGACTTCAGACTGACGCTCCGCTTCGCTAGCGTAGTCGGCGTAACGACAGACGACAAGATGGGTTTCCAAACGGTACGATGGAGCCGGGTCGGACCATTGCGGAGCAGGGGGACAGGCATCAAAACCTCGGCGACACCACAGGCTGAGACACATCCCCTCGATGGAGTGCGGGTGCTCGATCTTTCGCGGCTGGTTGCTGGCAACATGCTGTCATTCCTATTGGCAGATTTCGGTGCAGACGTGATCAAGATCGAACGGCCTGGCTCCGGTGACGATTTGCGGCAGTGGCAAGAGCAAGGCGTCGAGATTTACTGGAAGGTCTATGCCCGCAACAAGCGAAGTCTCGCACTCGATCTCAAAAATGAGGAGGCCCTGGCCAATCTTCGTACCTTGGTTTCCAGTGCCCAGATATTGATCGAGAATTTCGTGCCGGGAAAGCTCGAGGCGATGGGGCTTGGCCCCGATCGCCTTCTCGAACTCAACCCTAAGCTCATCATCGTGAGAGTAACCGGTTGGGGGCAGACCGGTCGCTACCGCGAGCGGCCGGGATTCGGTACCTTGGTCGAGGCAATGTCCGGCTACGCGCATCTCAATGGTTTTCCCGATAAGCCGCCCGCACTGCCGCCGCTGGCAACAGCGGACATGATCGCCGGCCTCTATGGTGCGTTCGGTGTGATGGCTGCACTCCGTGCCATCGAGCAGAAAGGCCAACCAGGCCAGGTGATCGATCTCTCGCTCTTTGAGAGCATGTTCTCTTTCGTGGCCGCAGAGGCCCTCAAACATCGTGTCACGGGTCAGGTCAGCGAACGCTCCGGTAACCAGTCCTCGCACACGGCACCACGCAATGTGTACGAAACTGCAGACGGCCGTTTTCTCGCCCTTTCCGGATCGATGCAGGCGGCCTTCGAGCGAATCACGCGAGCGATCAAAAGGTCCGATCTGATCACCGATCCGAGATTCAGGACGAACAGTGACCGGGTCGCCAATCGCGACGCGTTGGACGGTGTCATTGGCGGCTTCATCAGCAAGCACAGCCTGGCCGAGCTCATGGCTCTCTTCGACAGGGAGGGTGTCACGGCGGCACCCATTGCAACCGTGGCCGACTTGATGACCCACGAATATGTCCAAAGCCGGGGCATTCTCTCGGAGTGTCCCGATCGCGATCTCGGCTCAGCACCCCATAGCGTGCCGGTACCGCGCCTCAGCCGCACGCCCGGCACAATCCGGCGCGAGGCACCATCGCTCGGCGAGGACACCGAGGCGATCATGAATGAGATCGCAGCCATTCGCGCCCAGCGCGCAGATGAGGCCCCATGAGCAGCTTGCCGCCATGGCGCTCCTTGATGTTCGTGCCTGCCAACAACCAGCGCTTCATTGAGAGCGCGGCGCGGCGCAATGCTGATGCCTTGATCCTTGATCTGGAGGACAGTATTCCTCCGGTAGCCAAGGCCGGCGCGCGCGAGGGCCTGTCGCAGGCCGTCAAGACACTTGAAGAGGCCGACGCAGCGCTTGTGGTACGCGTCAACCGACCCTTGCGCCTCTTGGTGCCTGACATCGAGGCTGCCGTGCTGCCTCATGTACGAGCGCTGGTGCTTCCCAAAGTCGAAGGTCCCGAGATCCTTAAAGAACTCGACGGCCTGATCGCGGCGCTCGAGAGCGAACGCGGCCTGCCGAATGGACAGATCCAAATCATCGCCATGATCGAAACAGCGCTGGGCTTGACCCATGCGGCGGTGATAGCCGGTGCCACTGCAAGAGTGAGGGCCCTCGTTCTCGGCCCGGAGGATCTTTCCGTATCACTCGGCTGTGCCGTTGAGCCTGATATTCTCGCCCATGCGGCGATGACGGTCCTGGTGGCTGCACGCAGTGCCGGCGTCACCCCGCTCGGCTACCCGGGATCGATGGCTAATCACACCGATCTCGTAGCTTATCGGGGATGGCTCGAGCGCGGCCGCGCCATGGGATTTGAAGGAGCGTTCTGTATCCATCCCCAGCAGGTCTCCATCCTCAACGAAGTCTTCGGCGTGCGCGAGGTGGAGCAGCGCTGGGCCGAAGCCGTCCTCGACGCCTATGGCGAGCATGAACGCCAAGGCCGCGGCGCCTTTGTCTTTGAAGACAAGATGATCGACGCACCCCTGATCGAAAAAGCCCGGCGCATCCTGGCACGCGGAGGAGCCCGCTGAGAACATGATCCTTGCGCTAGGACCGGAATTCACGATCTTGCACCCACAAACCAGCGACCAGGGGAGGATCATATGAGCGTGCCACCAGGGGTTCTCGAAACCATACGCAAGGTCCGAACGTCCGATGTGGCGGATGCTCTCGATTCCATGGGCCTGCAAGAACGCTACGAGATGGACACTGCCATGCGCCCGATGTTTCCAGGCATTGTTTTCGCCGGCATCGCCACCACCGCCTCGCTACGGCCGCACAGAAACCCCGTTCCCTATCTCAGCTACGACGAGTTCGACGACCGCCAGTACAAAAAAGACGCCCAGGGCAACGCCCATCCCGATGCCCTCTGGAAAGGTGGTCCCGCCATGGGCAAGCCGGACGAGGTCATGGTGATCGATTGCAAGCGCACCCGCCCGGGCCTTTTGGGCTCCAACAATGTGCTCAGCGCCAAGATCAAAGGTACAGTGGGCTTTGTCATCGATGGCGCCTGCCGCGATTCAGGGGAATGTATTCTTCAGCAGTCTCCCGTCTTCTGTACCCTTCGCTCCCCCACCCACATGGCTGGACGCCTCGAGATGGAGAGCTTCAATCAACGCATCAACTGCGCCGGGGTCACCGTCGATCCGGGTGACGTGATCATCGCCGATGACGACGGTGTCATGGTCATCCCGCAAGCTCATGCCGCTGAAGTGGCCGATCGGGCCTATAGGATCCAGCACAAGGACCGCATCATGCGCCGCGCATTCTATGAAAAGCTCGGCATGCCCCTGGACCATACCGTGGCCCTGAACGACTAGGGGGCGAGGGATCGCGTGTCCGCTCACGAGTTTTGATACCAAAAGATAGGCGTTAAAGGGACGAGCGAAGGGGCAGGTACATCACGGTCGCGCCACGAACACGCATGATGGCAGTGCTGGCGAGCGCGATGGTCGATCAACGCATGCAACGGATCTTGGCAAAAGGCGGCGGAACGAGCGCCAGCAGACGCGAATTGATGCGAGCCATCAGCGCCAATCCGCTTGCCGTCGCAACGCCAGCGACGGCTGCACAACTGGATCACTTCGAGCCTCATCAGGAATGGTCTGACGAGCTCGTTCGGCCCTAGAACGCAATCGATGGAGTTAGCTGCGATCGATGACCTTGAAGGCAGAGAGGGATGCGATCGATGACCTTGGAAAGAGAGACTGTACACGCCCGCAACGACCGCTGAGGGGGCCAATCACCCGCCTCGCATCGTTGAGTTATTGCAATGTGACTATGGCGAGTACAGCGCTCACGCGGTCAGGAGTGCTATTGCAGGGACTCAAGAACACAAAAACACTCCCATAAATATTCGTCGATATCGATATTTCTACTTGGAATCCCCCCCCAAACAGCCATGCGCAGATGTTGATAGGTCAATCGCAATAACCTGGCTGCCTCGAACTCGGGAGCCCGGTCAGTTGCACTGTATGGTGGGCCCTACCTCCCGTTCACGACTGAAATGAATGGGGCTAACTTGCTATTGGATTTAGATTCTGGGGAATTTACCGATGCGAATACTTGGCCGTTCTCGATTTTACAACATTGTGGCATCTGGACCCAAAGCTGGACGCCTAGTCCGCGAGTTTCGCGGACTGTGTCTCGTCTACAGCCGTTTACGCCTCCGGATCTTTCACCTATTCCTTGATTCGCCGAACTTTCCGACCGCCACAACTTTACGGCATCTTCAAAACGTAACCAGACGCTCAGCCAGATCCTTGTCGACGATGTCTGCACCATTTACCGTGAGCCTAACAGCGCACGCGCGGCACGAGCGTCCTTCAGGTCGTGGAGTTGGCTTGAAGATTTCGCCCTATCACACAGGAAGTGCGTGCGACGGTGATACCATCAGGAGCTGATGAGTTCGTTGGTGATGCGTCCGATGATGGCGTGGGACGTTACGTCAGGGATAAATCTTTCTGGGATATGCGAGCTGCTTGGTTTTTTGGAGGATTTGTTTGGCAAACCAACCTCCGTCCGTGAGCATCCAATCCTGTTAGACCCTGAACGTGGCAGCCATTGTGGTAACAATCATCGGCTTCGTTCGCTACGAAATTGCATTAAAGTGATCTTGGGAGATGTCATGGTGGAGCCGATGGGAGTCGAACCCACGACCTCTTGAGTGCGATTCATGCGCTCTCCCAACTGAGCTACGGCCCCATGTTTGGATGCCCGTGTATGCGGATGGAGGGCTGGTCTGTCAAGCTTCGCTGCAGCGCCGCTGCAAGAGCCAGGGGCCTTGCACAAGCGGAGAGAATTGTGACGATTGAGCCCGAGGGGCAGCAATCCCTCGATATCTTGAGCACGTAGTCGATCGATCAATGACAAGGCACATCCTTGCCGGAACGTCGCCGCACCCACCTGGTCTAGCAAGTGCACGTGCCACGGGTACGCTGCGGAAGATATTTGTCGTGTCGACTTTCGTCGTTTTTGGTGCCATTCCTGGCGCGAATTCGGCGGTTCGCCGAACTCACACAGCGCGCTCGACGATGCGTCTCAACCAACCATGTGGACCGGTCGTAAAACTTCATTCTGACTGACAGCATTCGCCGACAATGTCACGGTTCCGACCAGGAGAAACAATCTCAAATGTATGCCGTCTACAGCCTTCTCGACAGTATAATCAGCATTTACATCTGGCTGCTGATCGCATCGGTCATCCTCAACTGGCTGGTTGCCTTCAACGTCATCAACACCGGCAATCGGTTCGTTTATGTGGTCGGGGACTTCTTGCACCGGATCACCGAGCCAGCGCTTCGGCCCATTCGAAACATCCTGCCCAATCTCGGCGGGATCGACATCTCACCGGTCGTACTCATCCTCGCGCTCATCTTCATCCGCAATCTGGCGGCCGACGTCCTGCTTTGACGATGCTCGGGAATTGACGGATGTTATGCGGCCCCGAGCGAGGGGCCCCATAACCATCAGGCAACGGCAAGGACGTCTTCTTCCGAACTGCCCTGGTCCTCGTCTTCACGTTTCTTCTCTGGATCTTTCAGCACATAGCCGCGACCCCATACGGTCTCGATATAGTGCTGTCAGCACGAAGCGTAGGCAATCTTCTTGCGAAGCTTGCAAATGAAGACGTCGATGAATTTGAGTTCCGGCTCATCCATACCGCCATAGAGATGATCCAAGAACATCTCCTTGGTCAGCGTCGTGCCCTTGCGCAGGGAGAGGAGCTCAAGGATGGCGTATTCTTTGCCGGTGACGTGAAGACGTCGCCCATCGACCTCGACCGACCGGGCATCCATGTTGACCATGAGCTTGCCGGTCTTAATGATGGAGTCCGAATGTCCCTTCGAGCGGCGAACGATTGCCTGGATGCGGGCGATGAATTCGGAACGGTTGAAAGGCTTGGTGATATAGTCGTCGGCACCGCAGGTCAAACCCCGCACTTTGTCGACGGTTTCGCCGGCGCTCGAGAGAATTAGGACCGGGGTCTCGACACGCGCTGCCCGCAGACGTCTGACGACGTCATAACCGTCCATGTCCGGCAACCCTAGATCAAGAACGATGATGTCGAAATCATAAAGCTTGGCAAGCTCTATGCCGTCCTCGCCTCGATCTGTCGGCTCGAAAACGATATTCTCGCTTCGTAGCGCCGCCTCGATCAATCTTGTCGATACAGGATCGTCCTCGACCACCAATGCTCGCATACCGAACTCCATACGAGATGCTCGACCGTCCGCGCATGCTGCAACGAATATCGGTCTTCATCTTTGCAACTTGATGGCGTGAATCTAGGCACAAGATCCTTAAGCAACCGTTAATGCGCGCCCCATTTGCGCGATGGTGTGTTGGCAGGCGTTATCCAAGCCGCCAATCGACAAGATAATGTTAACCAAGTGGCGCTAGTGAAGAGCGTCATGGAACAATCATTCTTGCGATTGCGACGTGCGTTAGGCGAGGTCTCAAGCACGATTTACGATTCCTATGTCGGCACCGTAACAGCCTCGCGCGGCAATACTGTCTATTGCGCAGGTCTTGCGGGACGTTTGGGACTGGGTGATCTTTGCAGGATCCACAATGCGGCAGTGCCAGCACAGCGCTCGATCGGCATCCCGGAAGATCTTGAAGGCGGTGCGGGAACCTACGCCGAGGTCATAGGCTTTGAAGCGGACGAAGCCCTGCTCTTACCTTATGGGGACCTCCACGGTGTCACCTTCGGCGACGAGGTTCGGCTCGAAGATGATCGCCGGCTCGTCTTTCCAGATCGTACCTGGTGCGGACGTGTCATTGATGCAATGGCACAATCGATCGACACGCTTGGCGCCCTCCCCAAGGGACCCATCGGATATTCCGTGCATGCCGCACCGCTCGAAGCCCATAGGCGCCGGCTCCTCGGTCCGCGCATCGGTTTGGGGGTTCGAGCATTGGACCTCTTTACTCCATGTCGCCGAGGTCAGCGACTTGGCGTCTTTGCCGGCTCTGGCGTTGGCAAGTCGACGCTGCTTTCCATGATGGCACAGCATGCCGACGCGGACGTCATCGTCGTGGGCCTGATCGGCGAGCGTGGCCGAGAGCTCAACGAGTTCGTTCAATCCATCTTGGGTCCGAAGGGCCTTCCACGAAGCGTTGTGATTGCAGCAACCTCAGATACCTCACCTCTCCTTCGGCGGAGGGCCGGTTATCTCACCTTGACCGTCGCCGAGTATTTTCGTGATCAAGGCGCCAATGTTCTTTGCCTCTTCGACAATGTCACCCGTTTTGCGATGGCGCTCAGAGAGATCAGGTCAGCGGCAGGCGAGCCACCTGCCCTGCGCGGTTATCCGGCCGGCGCTCTGACAGAACTCCCACGCCTTTTGGAACGGGCAGGACCAGGGGAAGCGGAGGGATCGATTACGGCATTATTCTCGATCCTCGTCGAGGGCGATGACCACACAGAGCCTGTAGCCGATACTGTTCGTGGTATCCTCGACGGTCACGTTTGGTTGGATAGGAATATCGCCGAGCGGGGCAGATTTCCGGCAATCGACGTGCTCAAGAGCGTTTCACGCACGGCTCCCGACGTCTATGATGACACGGAGCGCGGTCTGGTCATGCAGGCTCGAGCATTCATGCATGAATACGCAAAAATGGAAGAGATCATCGAGCTTGGGGCTTATCAACCCGGTTCCAATCCGACGCTTGATCAGGCGATTCGCCTTAAGCCCGAATTCGATGCGCTGTTGGCACAACACCCATTGGAACGAGCGACGCTCGAGGAAAGCCGGCAGCGGTTGAACTTGGTGCTGGCAGACAGCGCCTCAACGCGGACAAAAGAGACCACGAACGATAGCTAGATCGATGAGTTCCACAAAACGAACCGTTCGAGTGCTGACTGATCTTGCACGGGCCGATCTACGTCGTCGTCAACAGTCGCTTGCCGAGATCGACGGTGAACTCGCCCGGCTTCGGGAACATCAAACCGCCTCTGGCGAGGCGCAAGCGCGAGAATTCGGATCAATCGCCTCGAATGGCTCGGGCCTCACCAATTGGTTCTCGTTCAACCGACGCCTAGTGCGCCAACACCAACGCCATCAAGGCCAAAAGAGTGCCTTGGAAGCACAAAGGCTGGAGATCCTGGAGCGGATTCTAAAGAGCCATCGTCAGGTTCGCGTCTACGACAAGCTCTCTGCCGCTATCGTTAAGAAGGAGCGCGAAGAAATTGCCGCTAGGGAAGAGGTACGGTTGGGGGAAATGGTCACACACGCGCAAAGTCAAGGTTGCACCAAGCGATGGACGAGGTCTGCATAGGAGCTGCTATCGGGCGTGGTTGTGGAGCCCGGCTGTCTGAGCTTTTCTGCTAGAACTCCGGCGCCAATGTCACCTTCAACCCGTCGAGCTCTTTGGTGAACGTGATCTGGCATCCCAGCCTTGAGCTGTCAGCGACCTCGAAGGCCTCGTCCAGCATCAGATTTTCATCCGATTCGGGCGGGGTGAGTTTGGCCAGCCATTCCTTGTCGACATAGAGATGGCAGGTCGCGCATGCACAGCATCCGCCGCAAGCCGCCTCGATCGGTAGGTCATTCTCTCGAATAATCTCCATCAAGGTCCAACCGACAATACCTTCCAATTCGTGAGTTCCGCCGTCACGGTCCGTGACGTGAAGTGTTGCCATGTCAGGAAACGCCCAATCTCTTGTGAAGCTCGCTCGACGACGTCGTGTATCGAAAAATGAGACGATCATCGGGCCTACAATATTTGAATGCCTTCTGGCACATCAGGGCCCCCTCGTGAAACCCCGATAAGATCAGCTTGAGCTTTCCGGGGTACGTTACGACGTCTCCGATACCAAAGATGCCCGGAACATTGGTCTCGTAGCTTTCGGTTTCGACGGGAATGAGGTTTCGATCCAAATTGAGGCCCCATTCGGCGATCGGCCCAAGCTCCATCTTTAAGCCGAAAAAGGCCAGCACCGTGTCACAGGATACGGCCGAGTCGACATTATCGTGCTTAATGCTCACGGCGGTTAACTGACCGTTATCTGCTTGAAACCCGGTGATTTGGCCGAGTTGGAACTTAGCTTCGCCTCGATCGACCAGATCATGCATTTTGGCAACCGAATCGGGTGCCGCTCGAAACTGGTCCCGGCGGTGGAGGAGGGTGATCGATTCCGCGATGGGTTGGAGGTTGATCAACCAATCGAGTGCCGAGTCGCCGCCACCTGCTACAAGAATGTTGCGGCCACGAAAGTCCTCGCGGCGGCGTACCGAATAGAACAAGCAAGTCCCCTCCAACGCCTCTGCTCCATCGATCGGAATACGGCGTGGCACGAAACTTCCGGCACCTGCGGCGATGGCGATGCAGGGTGCGGTGAGGCGTGTTCCATGGCTGGTCCTAAGTGTCCAGCGGCCATCGGCTTCCTTATCGAGTGCCTCGGCCTGTTGATTGAGGTGAAACACGGGATCGAAAGGTGCGCATTGCTCATAGAGCCGGTCGATGAGTTCCTGGCCGGTACAACTCGGAACCGCCGGAATATCGTAGATCGGCTTGTCGGGATAAAGCTCTGCGCACTGGCCTCCGATCTTGTCCAAATTGTCGACGAGATGACATTTGAGCCCGAGGAGTCCCGCTTCGAACACCGCGAACAGACCGACCGGGCCCGCGCCGACAATGATGATATCCGTTTCGATCGATTGGGCGAGATCCGAGGGAGAAGTCGATTGTATTGCCGCGTCGTTCATGATTGTCCGGGTTGTCATGAGGTGAAAGCCGATAATGACGGCATTTAGGTATCACCGAACATTAAACCAAGCCGCCTATGCCGTTCGGGTCAAGCATTGCAAGCCGGAAATGACCCTCGTCGCTAAGCTTCGGTGGAGCAGCAGCGTGCTGCGCGGCTCAGCGTTGCGCGATATCCGGGTGCTCGAAAGTGCTTGCGCGGCATGGGTGCGTAGCTAAGATCGCGAGGTTAGAACATTTGGCCACACCGCACTTGGCTTGACACCAATGCTTCAGCTTGCGCGGGACGAATCTCGGGGGAGGCTCGTAACACGGCGACATCCCAGGCTCGCAGCCCTGGATCTCGGCACCAATAACTGCCGCCTGCTTATCGCCGATCCCATGACCGGCGGTTTTCGCATCGTCGATAGTTTCTCACGCATTGTTCGCCTGGGTGAAGGTCTGGTTCGCTCCAACATGCTCAGCGAACGCGCCATGGCCCGGACACTGAGCGCGCTCAAGGTCTGTGCCCGCCTGATGGAACGTTGCAATGTCGATCTCAGGCGCTGCGTGACAACCGAGGCGTGCCGACGCGCCACCAATGGCGCCGAATTTCTGGAGCGCGTTCGCCGCGTCACAGGCATCGACCTTGAACTTCTGCCGCATGAGCAAGAGGCGCGTCTGGCCATGCTCGGTTGCCTGCCGCTGATCGAGGATACTGCCGATCAGCTAATGATGATCGATATCGGCGGCGGCAGCACCGAGATCATGTGGCTCGATCGTGACGATCCGAGCTTCGGCTCGGAACCCGGTCTCAGCTTCTCGATCCCTGTCGGCGTGGTCACGCTTTCCGAGGCGTTTGGCCGATACACGGATGTCGAGGCCACATTTCCCGGCATGGTCGACCGCGTTCTCTGTTTGTTGGAGAGCATCAAGTACGAGACGCTCGGTGTCATCGATTCGAGCCGAAATCTGCAGATGCTTGGCACCAGCGGGACGGTGACCACACTCGCCGCGGTCCATCTTGGCCTCAAGCGCTACGATCGGCGCAAAGTCGATGGCGTCTCGCTTTCTTATGAAGCCATTGCCGCTGTGGGCCGCAAACTGCGATCACTGGATAACGGCCTCAGGGCCGAACATCCTTGTATCGGCAATGGTCGTGCGGATCTGGTCATCGCCGGCTGCGCGATCCTTGAGGCAGTCCACCAAACCTGGCCCGTGCGCCGAATTCACGTCGCCGATCGCGGTGTTCGAGAAGGAATTCTCAATCAGCTTGTGGGACGGTCGCTGCGCGATTCGTTGCTTCGCCAATCGGCCTGACCCGATTTTGCCGAGCATGCGACGAACTCATGTCAAGCCCAAGAAGGCCAATAACCGGCGGGCGACATCGACCCAATGGCTCAATCGCCAGCTCAATGATCCCTATACTCAACGCGCGCGCGCTGAGGGCTATCGTGCGCGCTCCGTCTACAAGCTCAGCGAAATCCAGGACAAGTATCGCATCCTCAAACCGTCCCACAATGTCGTCGATCTCGGCGCAGCACCGGGCAGTTGGTGCCAATATGCAAGTGAGATCGGCTGTAACGTCGTTGCGGTCGATCTCGCATCGTTCGAGCCGATTTCCGGCGTCCTGGCACTTCGCGGCGACTTTCTGAATGCCGAAACGCAGGAGGCGTTGAGACAGGCCCTCAAGGGCGAGGTTGACGTGATCTTGAGTGATATGGCGGCGTCATCGACAGGGCAAAAAGCGGTCGATCGCCTCAAGGCTGAGGCTCTGGGCGACGCCGTGCTCGAATTCGCCGATCGGCGCTTGCGCACAGGCGGTCACCTTGTCAGCAAACTCTTGAGGGGTTCTGAAGCATCGATCCTTGAAACAGCGAAGTCGCTATTTCACACGGCGCGACTGCTCAAGCCTAAGGCAACCCATCGCGAATCCTCCGAAATCTATCTGATCGGGCTCAACCGGCGGGGAGAACCGGGCACGCACATCGAGCGTCAATCCAGTACAAGCGCCGCGCCAGACATTGACAATTAAGGATAGCGGGAAGCAGATGACGGAATTGATGATCTTCTGTGAGTTTTCAGTCATTTGCCGACCAGACGACACCACAAGCGACTGAGGTCGCTCTTTCGACTCTTGAGATTTCGCTCCGTTCTTCTGGTTTTCGCCGTAGCGTTCCTGCAGATCTCGCGGACCGAGGGACTGTCTGCGCAAACCGGCGAGGATGTTGCGGCGGCCTATCGGCAAGGCTTCGAAGCGCTGAGCCAACAAGACTTTCAAGGTGCTCTGCCCCATTTCGAGAAGGCGCTCGAATTGGCGGAACAACGTTTCGGTGTCGATAATCCTCAAACGGCCGTTGAACTGAACAATTTGGGAGAGGTCTTCCGCCTGATCGGCGACAATAATCGTGCCGCTGCCTACTTAGAGCGGGCGCTCGAGATCGAACGAAGGCATGGAACACCGACCAGCAAAGCCACCACGATGAACAATTTGGCGCTCGTCTATCGTTCACTGGATCGCCTTGCCGACGCCCAAAAACTCTACAAGACTTCTCTCGCCCTGCTTGAGGAGAGCCTGGGGCCCAATCACCCCGATCTAGCGAAAGGCCTGAACAATCTGGCGATGGTCTACGTCGCTCGAGGCCAGAATGACCGTGCGCGGTCGTTGCTCGAGCGCGCCATCCGCATTAGCCAGGGGGCTGTGGGCTCCGACCATCCGACAACCGTGCTGTTAACGCGAAATCTCGAGCAGCTTGGAGGAACCACGACCATCACGAGCAGTACCGAGTCCGAAGAGCCGACACCCGACGATACCGCAGAAGATACCCCGATAACGCCAGCGGATGATCCGGCCGAGGCGCAAGTGGCGTCACTCGATCAAGGCGATGAGCACGCGGTGCCGTTACATTTCCCGAGCCTCCGGCCTCAGAGAAATAGCAAACCGCTACCGATACTCAGACCCAACAAAACGTGGTTTCTGCACTTGGCCTCTGTTCGAAGCGGCGATCGGATCGCCGCCGCCTGGGCTCAGATTCAATCGACATTCCCGGAGTTATCCCGATTGAGCCTCAAAGATTCGCAGCCAGTCGAGATCGAGGGCCGCGGCGAGTTTCATAGGGTGGTAGCGGGCTCACTCAAATCGCTAGGCGAAGCGCAGTCAATTTGTGCTCAACTCGAACAGATCGGGCAGTACTGCAGTGTCGTGCGTCCCGAATCCTAGCGTCGCCTGACTTGTCCGGACAGCCGAGGGCCGAGCCTAGGCTGTCGCAATCACATTCAAACTGATCGGATGTCCGCAGTATTCTCCACGGCTCGTGTCATTGAAGATCCCGAGGTCGCGGACACGACTGACTTTCTTGAAGCCTGTTTCGAGAAGCAGTGCCTGAAGGATGTCCCAGGTGAATCCTGTCTTGTGGAAATCGAAGCAATCGATCTGACCACCATAGATCATCCGCATGACTTGAATTCGCTGAAACACCGGAAGATCCGGATGCGCGATCATTTTCCCCAGGATCTCCAGATCCGGTACGGCGATCATGAACCTACCACCTGGCCTAAGCACGCGGAGCACCTCTGAAAGCGCTGTTTGAAGCTCCTCCTGGTACCCCAGATGTTCGAGAACATGGGAGGCATAGACGGTTTCGATCGTGTTCGCGCCGAACATGCTCAAATCGGTGCAGGAACCACAGAAATCGACATCGGGGCCGGGGCTAATATTGAGAATCTTCCAGCCCGGATAAGGTTCGATACCTCCGATGTGGAGATTGACGAGTTCGGCGCGTTGCTTGCTTGGCGGGCCCGTCCGTTCCTGAATGCGCGGGTGGCTCATCAACGTTCCTCGCATTGGGTGGCGCACCAGTTTGCCCAAAGCCCTCTGAGTGTCTTGCCGATAGCCTCCGCGAGATTTTGCGGATCGCAAAGGGGCGATGACATCATGGTATGGCGCAACATTAAGCGTATCGTGCTCAGCATCTGGGGAGTTTGAGCCAGCGACAACGCGGTGTTGCAATAGTCGTCCTTGTCGGCCGCAATGCAGGAGTGAAGATCGATCGAGTTCAGCAGGCTTGTGCCAACCCGACCGGCATGGGTTCTCCCACTCAGTGTCACCACAGGAACGCCCATCCACAGCGCCTCGCATGTGGTCGTTGTGCCATTATAGGGAAAGGTATCGAGCGCAATATCGACTTGATTGTAGCATTCGAGGTGGCTGACGAGATCGGGTGTCCGGTCGAGAAAGGTAATACGATCAGTATCGATACCGCATTGATCGAATGCTCGCATGATGCGCCTCTTGGTTAGGGGATCGGTTGCCGCATCATGTTTCATCAACAGCTTTGAGTTGGGCACTTGATCGAGGATGCGAGCCCAAACGGCGATAAGCTCGTTATTGACTTTCGCAACATTGTTGAACGAGCCGAAGGTAACGAAGGCGTTGCTGTTGCAGGGTGGATCGCCGATAGCGGGATAGGAATCAGGTTGATAGGATAAGAAACAACGTTCCAAACGAACAAGCTTCTCGCTTGCCAGAGCGTCCGTTTCACCGTCGTCGGGATCGGTCCAAGGGTCCACCAAGCGTGCATCGATCGTCTCGAGACCGGTGGTGTTAGGGTATCCGAGATAAGCAATTTGCAGAGGTGCGGGGCGGTGATGGAAAATACCCAATCGATTATCCGCACTATGGCCGCCGAGATCGAAGAGGATATCAATCTTATCCCGCTTGATTTGATCAACAACAGATGTGTCGGGTGATCCCCAGATATCACGCCAATGTTGGGAGGTTTCCTTGAAGCGGAGCGTGATAGGATCCGTGTCACGGACATTGCTATAACAGAAAGATTCGAACTGATCTCGATCGAGCTCACGGAGCAGCGGAAGCATGAAAAAGCTCACCGAATGGGCACGGAAATCTGATGATACGAAACCGAGCCTCAATTTCCTTTGTGGATCGGGCTGGGTCCGTGCCGCTGACGGAACCGGATGAATACCATGTCGCTTCGCCCAAACGCGATGTTCTTGATAGACGTCCTTCGCAGCTACCGTGGTCAAGTAATTGAGGTCGAACAAAAAAGTGGAATGCTCGTGGGGCGTTGTGTTCGGCCTTGAGATCCCCTGGCGCATCATGTCAAGGCCCCGCTTCTCATCGGCCGCCATCAGATAGATATGGCCGAGCATGGTGTGCGCGTTGCCGGGCTCGGGCGAAGCCTCGATATATTCTTCGAGGAGTTTCCTTGCATCATCGAACTTGGCTTGCCGCACGAGAACGAAAGCAAGGCCTTTCTTGGCTTCGGCGAACGCCGGATCCAATTCGAGGGCTTTTGTGAATGCCTGTTCGGCGGCGACACAATCGCACTCCGCAGTGGCGAGGTGACCTGCATTGAGCCAGACTTCGGCGCGCCAGGGAGCTTTTTGCCTCGCCATCGAAAGCGGATGAATGGCCTCGCCAAAGCGCAGCTGGCCGATAAGACTACCGGCATAGTTGGCAAGCGCCACCGGATGCTGATCATCCAAATCGAGAGCGTGTTTTGCAGCGATTTCTGCGCCGACATAAAGACCTTGCGCAGTAAGGGCACCGGCGAGATTCGCGTGGGCGTCGACGAGACTGGGATCGATGGACAATGCCTTCCGGTAGGCGTCGACCGCCTCACGCGGTCGACCGGCACATTGCCATAGATTTCCTAGATTAGAATGATAGAAGGCGCAATCGGGTGACGACGCGATGGCCTTTTCGACAAGCTTGATACCAGAGGCGGGCCGGCCGCGTGAGCCGAGCACCACACCCAAAAGATGGAGAGCATCGACATTGTCGGGGTTCAGTCCTAGGACTTGTCGATAACCCGCCTCCGCGCGATCGAGATCTCCTTGGCGGTGTGCTTCGCTCGCAGCCGAAAGAGCCTTGATGAGCCAAGAATTTTCGATCGGTGCATCGCCCGCGGCTTCAATATTCATCGTCAGACAAGCTTCGGAAATTCTGGATCGCTCAGACATCCGATAGACTTACGGAATGGCATATAGGGACTATTGAGGACGACTTGCAGACCACGACGAGAGGCCGTGTCGATGATGATCGGCGAGCGCATATTGATGAAGACTTCTACATGTCCTTGCTTGACTTCGAGCACGATGACAAAGAGCAGAGCACAGGTTTCGACTTCTGTGCCAATCTCATCCTCGATCATTCGAATTTCCGTCTCGCCGTAGATTTTCTCCCAGCGATCATCCGCCAGAACGGTAAAGGCCGGACCATCCTTTTCAACGGAGGCCAGTGTCAAGAGAGCCTGTTTGCTGCCAACAATAGGACTCAGCTCAAATTCGTGAACCTCGGGAAATCCAGGGATGCCTTGCGTGAAGGCAATGACCTTGGGATAACTGCCGTCAGCGGTTGCCATCGATTTCGAGCCGGGCTCACTATTCGCATGTTCCAAGGAGTTCATCGACAATCTCCACAGCCATAGCTTGCAAGTATTTGCGAGCTCTATATTGACGCTGTGGTAGAGGACCATGGTTAATGGATGGTGAACGGCTAGGGAAATGAGCGCAAACCATCGCACTTTTTGACCAGACAGCGGCACGCATGAGAAGCGTATGGCGTCGAAGGCTCCAAAGCTCAGTGTCGCAGCCCTTGGCAACCAAGTGCCGCTGACAATCGACAAGTGCACCAACGCCAGCGAAACCGTCAGTCTCGTTTGCGTCAAGAGAGTACTAAGTCTCTAAAATCGTGCAGCCTTGGCGCATCAGACCTTAACAGAAGCGCTGTTGTCCTAGCGGAGATAGTCGCTCAGCGACAATGATGTCACTTGCCGGAGTGCTAGGTATGAGGCCTCGATCAAGGTTTGATTTTGCGCGAGCTTAGTCATCGCCTCGGCGAGGTCGACATCTTCGATCGCACTGATCGTCTCCTCGAGCGCAATCCTTTCGCCTTCTTGTCGTTGAGCCAACCCCTCGAGACGCGCTGCGTGCGAACCGAGTGCCCCGCGCATGGCCGCAAGTTGTTCAATGGAGGTTTCGGCTTTGGTGAGCGCGGTTTCAAGTGATGCTTCGTCATTGGCGAGATGCGCCTCTCTCGCCTGGCCAAGTGCTGAGATCAAGGAGGCGAATGCGGGGTCATCCGCGCTCATTCCGTAAGCCACGTCGACACCGGTATCAGCTCTGTGGCTCAACACCACATCATCGCCTTGATAGTAGAGTGCCGGGTCGGCGATCGTAGGCGGAGGATCTGGGATGGCGACGGGCCTGGTTTGTGTACGGCTGCCGGCGAACAGATATTTGCCATCGATATCGAGATTGAGGGCGTGCTCGATCTCGCCCAAAATCGCCTCGATTTCGCTATCGAGAGGCACGTCGGCCCCGACGCCGGGCTCTACTTCACCAACGCCGTCACCGAGGTCGTCGCCCCCGACCGCGCGCAGGTCCGCCACTACTTCATCGAGCGCGAGTCCGCCGACGCGGTCAACATTTCCACCCTCGCCATCCACCACGGCTCCAACACCGACTTCGCGTCGCACACGTTCCTGCTCGGCGGCCGGATCGTCCGCAACAACGTCAACCCCACCCTCGCGGGCGACCA
>CAYPOV010000018.1:0-25938 GCA_964412385.1 uncultured Geminicoccaceae bacterium | reverse complement strand
AGCGCGTCGTCATCACCAAAGACGACACCACGATCGTCGACGGCGCCGGTGAGAAATCGGCAATCGAGGGGCGCTGCAACCAGATCCGCCAGCAGATCGAAGACACCACATCCGACTATGACCGCGAGAAACTCGAGGAGCGGCTTGCTAAGCTTTCGGGCGGCGTTGCCATCATTCGCGTCGGCGGCGCTACCGAAGTCGAGGTCAAGGAACGCAAGGATCGTGTCGACGATGCGACCCACGCGACCCGTGCCGCTGTTGAGGAAGGCATCCTTCCGGGTGGTGGCGTGGCACTGCTATATGCGAGCCACGCCCTCGAAACACTCAAGGGCGAAAACGACGACCAGAACGTCGGCATCCAAATCGTGCGCCGGGCTCTAGTCAGGCCGGCCCGTCAAATTGTCGACAATTCTGGCAAGGATGGTGCCATTATTGTCGGCAAGCTGAGCGAAAGCACAAACCACAATTGGGGTTATGACGCCCAGGAAGATCGTTTCGTCGACATGATCGAAGCGGGCATCATCGATCCCACCAAAGTGGTCCGCACAGCCTTGCAGGATGCATCCTCGGTCGCAGGTCTCCTGGTCACGACCGAAGCCATTGTCGCCGAAAAAGCGACACATAAAGGCGCTTCGTCCGTGGGTGCCCCCGATATGAGCGACATGGACGATATGGACTATTAATCCTTCTTAGGCTGCGTTCTGTCAGCGAAGAGTCTTGGCTCGGCACATCATGTGCCGGGCCTTTTCACAGGTGCGGCGTTGCTAGGCGGCGGTCGCGATTTTGATCACACGTTGCGCCATGGGTGTTGCTGGATCGAGATAGCCGTTCATGATGGTGAAATGGTGCGCTTCAGGGACGATCGTGACCGTTGGTGCAAGCCCGTGTGCATTGAGATGGTCGGCGTAGCGCTCGGTTTGGGCGATCCAATGCGGCGGCTCGGCACCGCCGACAAAAAGATCGATCGGGCAGACGCGGCGCGGTGCAATCGCCAGCGCGTCGTTGCGGGCGACGATCTCGTCGGTCAGGTTAAGCTCCTCATTGACCGAAATATGCATGGCCGGTGCCGGGTCATAGATCCCGCTGATGGCGACCGCTCCTTTGATGACATCGGCGGGCAACTCAAAATCTTCTTGCCAGTCGGTGGCGAGTGCCATGGCGATGAGATGGGCCCCTGCGGAATTGCCCGATAGGGTGATCCGATAGGGATCACCGCCATAAGCGCGCACCGACCGGGCGGTCCAGGCGATCGCTTTGCGGGCGGAATAGACAACCTTGTCCAAGGTGACCCGGGGGCAGAGAGGGTAGTTGACGATGCCCGTGCAGATACCGAGGGGGGCAAGAAGTTCTGCTACAAAGGCAAAATTCTCTTTGTCCTGGGTTCGCCAATAGCCGCCGTGAAAAAACAGATGGACCGGCGCATTGTCCTGTTCGGCCGGGAAGATATCGATCCGTTGCAGATATCCGGCGCCATAGGCGAGATCGAGAAAAGCCCGGCGATTGGCACGTGTTTGCTGGCTGATCTCGGTGCGCCGGACCTGATCATCACCGAATGTCGTGACCGAACGCTGGGGATTAAATTGATATTCCAGCTCGTCCGGATCCAGTTCGCGCCAATCCAACATTGCTTCTTCCATGACATGTCCTTCGCCCTGGTGTTAGGTCTAACAGCATCAGCGTATCGAAGACCAGAAGGCATCCTTTGGAACCTGCGAACATTGATCCCCTCCGCGTCGGTGTCGTCGGCCTGCGCCACGGCATGGCTTGTGTTCACGAGGTCGTCCGCAACCCTGCTTACCAATTGGCGGGGTTATGCAGCGGCACCGATGAAGGCTATCGCTATCTCTGCGGGGAGCCGATCAGAGGACCGCTGGACAGCGTCACCTTCACGGCGGCACGCGAAGAGCTGATCGCCGATTGCCGCCGTCATTGCGATTTCACAGCCGTGCCGTTTCACCACGACTACCAGCGACTTCTGGCACAGCCCGATCTCGAGGCGGTGATCTTGGCACCGCCGATCCGGCTCAACGCCGAATTCGCCATGGCAGCACTCGAGACAGGCAAACATGTACTCGCCGCCAAACCATTCGCTCGAACACTGGAGCAGGCGCGCAAGCTCGAGGCGACCGTCCGTGCCGCTTCCACCACATTCATGCTGGGGTTCGAATTCCGCCAGGCACCGATGAGCATGCGCATCAAAGCAGCACTCGACTCGGGTGCGTTGGGCGATCTACGGCTGATGTGGTGGAACGCCTTCCGCATGCCGTTCCGCGCCAATTATCGCGATGTCGCCAATTCGGGCGGTGCCTATATCGCCGAGATCTGTCATTGGTTTGATCTCTTCCGCTATTGGAACAAGGATGTCCGTTTCCGGCGTGTTGCCGCATTCGGCGGGCTCGATGTCCACAAAGACATTCAGACCTTCGCCGACAACGCCGTCTCGATGATCGAATATGAGAACGATGTTCGCGCCACCATCAACTTCACCTATTTCACAGACCAGCCCCAGCATAACGTGTTCGGGCTTGTCGGCACCGAAGGCAAGCTCTCGGGCGATACCGAGGGGGCCGGCCGTTTTGTCCTCCACAATGGCCCGGACAAGGCGCGGACCGAGACGGTGATCGATCCGAATCACGCCCATCAGGGGCATCTCGGCTTCGATGTCATGCACCGGCGCTTTGCCGAGATCGTGCGAAGTGGTGCGCGGATCAATGAAGAAGAGGCCGAAGCGGGCATGGAAAGCCTCTTGATCGCGCTTGCCACCCAAACAGCACTCGATGACGGGGTCATCATCACACGCGAACAGGCCTTGGCCTTCTAGAGCCGCTCCATTAGGTTAACTCTATCAGAGGGAAAAGGGGAGACTATCATGCGAACAACTTTGATGGCGGCGGCCCTGTCATCGGCGTTATTCGGTGCCAGCGCTCATGCAGCCGATTATGAACTCAAGCTCGGCCACACCAATGACGCCGATAGGGAAGCCTCGCTGTTCCATGCTTATGCCTTGGAGTTCGAGAAGCTGGTCGAACGCTATTCCGATGGCCAGATCGATGTCGTGATCTTTCCGGCCTTTCAGCTCGGCGACGAGCAGGAAATGGTCCGTGGCACACAGATCGGCACACAAGAAGCAGCGCTCGTCAGCTTCAGCAATGTCAGCGTGTTTGCCAAGCCCCTGGGCCTCTTCGTGATGCCCTTCGTCTTCACCTCAATCGACGAAGCCCGCTGCGTGATCGATGAGATGTTTCCGCAGCTCAACGAGTGGGCGACGGAAGATGCTGGGATTCGAATCCTCTCCGTGCTCGATGCCGGTTTCCGCAATCTCACTAATTCCCGGCGCGAAGTGACCAGCCTCGATGATCTTCAGGGCTTGAAGATCCGCGTGCCGAACAACCCCGTGATGGTCGCAACCTTTCAGAGCTTCGGCATCGATCCCGTGCCGATGGCCTGGGGCGAGGTCTTCAATGCGCTTCAGCAAAAGGTCATCGACGGTCAGGAAAACCCCTATGACGTGCTCTTGTCCGTCAAGTTCCACGAGGTGCAGGACTATGTCACCGACAGCCAGCATTTTTTCCAGGCTGCAGGCGTGATCGTTTCGGAAGAATGGTTCCAAGGCCTGCCGCCGGAGCTTCAAGAGGCTGTCGTCAGGGCCGGCAATGACGCCATGTTCTGGTTCCGCGGCTATTACGAACCCGATGTCAAAGCCAAGCTTGAGCTTTTGGAAACCCAGCATGGCATCACCTTCTCGGGCAAGCCAAGCGACTATGATGAGTGGCTCGAGCGCGGCCGCTCGATCTGGCCGGATCAATACGAGTTTCTGGGCGACGGTGATGCTGCGGCCGGCGAGACGGTGATGGCAGCCGTGCAAGAGGCGACCGCGACCTGCCAGGAATTACTGCCGCAGCCATAAGCGACAGTTTCGGTTAGCGGCGCGAGCGCGTGCGCCTCATCATTCGCTGGATCGACCACTATTTCGAGGAGGTCGTGTGCGGCCTCCTCCTTTGCGGCCTCATGATCCTGTTGGGGGCACAAGTCGTGCTACGCTATGTTTTCGGCATGAGCATAAGCTGGCACGAGGAGGTGACCCGGCTGTGCTTCGTCTGGTTTGCCTATTTCGGCGCCAGCATGGCGGTTCAGCGCGAAGGGCATATTCGCGTGACCAGTTTCATTCTCGTCTTGCCGGAAGGCGTCATCCGCCACGGCGTCGTTATGCTCGCCGATGCACTATGGCTGTTCTTCAATCTCGCGGTGCTCCTTTATGCCTGGGAGTTTTTCGAGGTGAGCTGGCGCTTTCCCCAGGCCTCAGGCGCCATTCCCATCGATGTCTTCTGGATCCAATTGATTGTCGCCATCGGCTTTGCCGGCATGAGTTTGAGGCTGATCCAGCTCTATGTGCGTTGGTGGCTTGGCTGGGGAAATCGTCCTTCGCAACCCACTCACCATGAAGCCTGAACCCGGCAGCCGATGACGCTTATAGTCGTTTTTATCGTTTGTCTGATTATCGGTGTTCCGATCATCGCTACGATCGGGCTCGCGACGCTTATTCCGATCATGGTGGAAGGTGGCATTCCGCTCACCATGGTCGTTCAAACGCTTTATACTGGCGTCGACCAATTTCCGCTGATCGCTGTCACGGGCTTTATTCTGGCGGGTGCCATCATGGGTGCGGGCGGGATCACCGACCGCATCGTCGCCTTTGCCACAAGCCTCGTCGGCCGTGCCAGCGGCGGGCTTGCCATCGTCACGATCCTGGCCTGCGCCTTCTTTGCCGCCATCAGCGGATCGGGCCCTGCAACGGTGGCTGCCATCGGTGGCATCATGCTTCCGGGAATGCTCAAGAACGGCTATGGCCGCGCGTTCGGAGCGGCCGTGGTAGCCTCGGGCGGCACTTTGGGCATCCTGATCCCGCCGAGCAATCCGATGATCATCTATGGCGTTGTTTCCAACACCTCGATCACACGCTTGTTCGTCGCGGGCTTTATTCCTGGCCTCTTCATTGCGGCCATCATGATCTTGGCTGCCTGGACCATCTCGAAGCGTTATGGCTATGCCGGCACCGGCGATGCATTCACTGCCTCCCGCGTCGGGCGAACCGCCTGGGAGGGCAAATGGGCGCTCTTGGCACCCGTAATCGTGTTGGGCGGGATTTATGGCGGCGTTTTCACGCCCGTCGAGGCCTCGGCTGTTGCCGTCTTTTATGCCTTCTTTGTCAGTGTGTTGATTTATCGCTCGCTCACCTTGCGGGCTTTTGTCGGCGCCTTACGGGATACCGCGATGGTGACCGGCACCGTGATCATTATCGTCGGCGTGGCCTTGAGCTTCGGGCGGCTTTTGACCCTCTATCGCATTCCCGTGACCGTGGCGGAAAGCCTGGGCGCGATCTCCGACGATCCAACCACGATCCTTTTTCTGATTGCCGGCTTCTTGATCGTCATTGGCACCTTCATGGAGACTTTAGCTCAGATTATTATCCTAACACCGGTCTTCATGCCGCTGATTCGGGAGCTCGGCATCGATCCCGTCCATTTCGGTGTCATCTTCGTCGTCTGTTGCGAGATCGGCTTCTTGACCCCGCCTGTCGGCGGCAATCTTTATGTGGCGATGAAGCAGGCCAATATCAGTCTCGAGCAAATCTCGATCGCGGTTCTGCCCTTCTTGTTGGCACTATTGGCGGGGCTCGCCGCTATTATTGTGTTCCCCGAAATTTCGCTGTTCTTGCCACGTCTCTTGCTGGACTAACCAGCGAACAATGGCTCAGGCAGACCTTTCGCTCCAACATCATGGATGGCGAATAGTGCTCCCGCTTCCGGTGTCGAAGCTCGCTCCTCGGCACTGAGAAAGCGGGCCGCCGTCACGACATAAAGTGTGCCCAGATCATCACCGCCGAAGGTGCACATGGTGGGATGCTTGACCGGAAGCTCGATGACGCGATCAAGCCTGCCGTCCGGTGCATAGCGGTGGATGGCGCCGCCATGCACCATCGCACACCAATAAAAGCCCTCGGCGTCGACCGTAGCACCATCAACGCGGCCAAGAAGTTCGGTGGTATCCAAGAACACACGGCGACTGGCGATCGTCCCGGCAGCAAGGTCGAAATCGTATGCATAGACCTTCTCAGCGCGCGTGTCGGCGAAATACATCACCTTGTCGTCGGGGCTCCAGGCAATGCCATTGGAGACCATGATCCCATGATCCATGGCGTGGCAGCTCAGATCCGGATCGAGCCGCCACAGAATCCCATCAGGGCGATCGAGGGTCATGACGATGGTGCCGCACCAGTAGCGGCCCATGCGGTCACACTTGCCATCGTTCAAGAGAATATCATCGCCGGGCTGTGGATCCACCAAGAGTTCGTCGGTTCCGCGATCGAGGTCGAGGGCACGGAATCCGGAACGCATACCGGCGACAATACCGCCCTTCTTGCGGAAAACCAGCGAGCCGATTTCCTCGGGCACGGGCCAGCGATCAACAGCGCCATCCAAGGGCCGATAGCGTTGGATCAGCTTACCGAATGCGTCGACCCAATAAAGCGCTTTCTCTTCGACGTTCCAGATAACGCCTTCGCCAAGCTCATTCTCGACTTTGGCAATACAAACGACTTCCGGCATTGTTGCTCCCGAAGGACGTAATCTCTGTTCAACTCGCGCCGCCGCCGAGGACGGAAAGCAGGTGCTCGACCTCACGGCGGGGTGGAATGGGCACGATCTTGGTGACTTGGGACGGCACACCTTGGATCGGCAAGAGCGCAGGATCATTGGTGTCGGCCAGACCCGAGCGAAAACCGTGTTCTGACCAGGCGAGGTTTTGCAACTCTGGATCTTCCAGGGCCTCCACGAGCCGCCGTCCTTCTTCCGTCAGTGCCAGTGCGACATGGCTCGAGATGACGGTGGGCTCGGGATACATGATCACCGGAAAGACATCACGTTCGGCGAGTTTTTCGTAGCGTTCCGGGTCAGCCAGAACGAATTCCACGAGCTGGTTCTCATAGCCCGCAACGATCGGCTTACCGCCGAGACCGATCCGCAGAAACTGCTCGAAAATATCGCCCGAGCTGTGCTCGAGATAGCCCATGCGCTCGAAGATGCCGGCCACCGATTGGGCCGGATCTGCTTGGCTGTCATCGCTGCTTGCGATCAAGGTCAGCAAAAGGGCTGCCGTTTGATTGCCGGAATTGGACCGTGTCGGATCGGTTGCGAACAACATCACGGTGCCATGGAGATCGAGTCCGAAATCGCCCCATTCTTGCCGCTCTTGAATGATCTCGAGAAGGGCAGCACTGTCGACTGCATAGGTCGTGGTGCTATTCTCGATCGGCCGCGCCAACCCTGCTTTGACCAGCGCTTCGGCCACAGGCGACCAGGTGTAGAAGACAATCGGACTGTTGAAGATGATTTCATCGATAATGGGATTGAGACCGCTGGCTTTGGCCAAGTCGGCCGCGAGCTGGCTTGCCGGCCAGAGCACATCAGGCTCATGGGCCAAGATATCCGGGCTCTGCACCATCTCGATCGAGCCGGCCTTGCGTGCGTCGAGATTGATGCCGTAGCGATCCTCGAGGATCTCTTTTATCTTGGGGTTTTCGAGAAAGGGGATCTTCTCACCGCCTGCATAGGCTAAGACATCCACTTGGCTGGGACGATCACCGAAGAGCAGGGCCAACAGCGGATCATCACCCTCCTCGGGCCAGATCGCCCAGAAAATGGCGATCATGATGGCCAGCGCGAAGAGGCTGAACCCTAAGACACGTTTCATGAGGACTTTTCCTGGCCATGCTGATGAATTTTATCGAAGGCGGCTTCGCTACGGACTTCAGCTGCAAGCACGCTTAGGCGGACATCGAGATCGAGGGCGTCACGCTCGACCAGCTCTTCGCCATAGCGTTGAAACACCGTGGCTGTCTGTTCCAATGTCCGGATTGATTTGGCGATCGCCGCCTCGCCTGCCTTGCCCCGGCCCTGAAGCTGCAGAAGTTGTTTGGTGATCGCCTCGATTTGCGGGAGGTAGCGGCGCAGGGCCTTACGCGACACGCGAAACGTCTTAGGATCGGCGATCGCCTCGTCGATTAAGCCTCGCGCCGTTTCAAGGATCCTCTCGATCGGCGCTCGTGCATCTTCCGTGCGAAGCGCATGGGCGACATCTTCAATCTCACGCAAGCTTGTTGCCGCCTGATCCAGCTCGGCACGCATTTGCGCCGCGTTCACACCCAAGAGATCGCCGAAATTCCTCGGTATCAACCGTGGCGGTGTTAGCATCAACTCCATGGCCGCCCAAATGAGCACGCCGACAATGATGCCGATCATCGGTCCGGCGCCCACACCAACAGCAACAATGAGCAAAGCCACAGCGCCGCCGATCGGAGCCAAGACATGCCGCTGTACACGCAGCCAGCGAAGCATTCAGACCCGCGCCTCGATGTTATTGATAGCCACGGACATGGCGAAACGCCTGGGCGAGATCGCTGGTTCCGTCGAACACGCGAGCATGGGTTTGCGCCGCCAACTCTTCAAGTTGCTGACGCTCGGCATTGCCAAACGTGATGCCGAAAATCGGCAGCTCGCGCCCGGTTTCATGGACCGCGTTCTCATAGTCCTCATAGTAGTCCTCTGAGCGCCCATCCGTCAGCATCACGATCGAGGCTTGATGAGTAGCCAGTTCCGGAAGCTCGACCATCTGGCGAAGCATCTCACCGGCACAAGCATACATGTTAGTGCCGCCCCCCGGCGAAAGCATGCGTACGTGACGCGGGATCGCCTGGAGGGCGTCCTGCCCGCGGCTCGCCAGAAAATCATGGCCCCACAGTCGATCGGAAAACGGCAAGACCAAGAAAAGATCATCGGGCGTCGGCTGCAACATCCAACGTTTGGCCGTTTCCGGATCGAACAGCGTTGCCAAGGCCTCCTTGAGGGCCGCTTCGCCCTCGCCCTTCATCGATCCCGAGAAATCGAGGCAGAAAGCGACCAGCGACGGCTTGCGTAGCGCTTCTTGATAAAGCGCTAAAGCCGCTTGGATCGTCTCTGTCGTGGGAAATCGGATCTCTTTGGGCATGGACGCGGCATCGATCCCCCATTCAATGCGGAACGTTTCAGGATCGGCGTTTTCGGCAATCCCGCCAAAGCCAGTGCGGCGGCCAAGCTCGAGAAGTCGATCTTGGACGTCCTCAGACAAGAGATAGTCCTGAAGCCCCACGAAGAAGGCTTCGCTATCTTCATCCTCTTCATGAGCGACGTAGCCCAAGGGGCTGTCGGCAATGGCGACACCGTCCGAGGGGTAGATGGCATAGAGCGGCTCAAGGCCCTGAGATTCGAGCTGGCGATTGGCGTCGATGATCAGCATCTCGTAGTTGACCATGGCATCGAAGCGCTCGGTGTGGGCGGTGTCGAGGTAGAGATCCTTGAGCCAGTTGGAGCTGCCGGAGGTTCGTGCAATGCCTGCCAAGAGCGTTTTTACGTCGGCTTGGGTGACCTCGTTTTCCAGCATCTCGACGGTCAGCACTTCGGGATCGCCGGCAAGCGACTGCAGGCTCGCGAGGTAGAACGAAAACCCGCTATTCGACTGTGTCGCCGAGGTTGCAATGTAGCTGAGCTCACCGGTTTCGACGAGTTCCAGGATCTCGCGTGTGGTGACATCGCGGCCGATCAGGTCAAGCTCTTCGGCGAGCGAGCGGCGCACGGCGAAAACGACCGGGCTCGTGGCGATCGATTCTACATGTTTGACGCGCCGTTGGCGATCTCCCAACTCGATCCATCGGCGGTGTGCCGGCCAGACAGCGTCATAAGGAAACTCGGATCGTTCGAGTGCCAATTTGATGTCGACGGAGCCATTATAGGTGATCTGACAGTCCCAGCCTTCATCCTCGCAATAGGCTTGGACAATCGGCTCGATCGGCCGGTTCTCGGACCCCGAGAGGATCGTGAAGCTCCGATCGGGCTCTTTTGAGCAGGCACTCAGGGCGAGGCAGGCAAAGGCGATCAAACACGGGATGCGCAACACGCTTGTCTCCAACAAAGGAGGTCGTGTGCTTCATACATCAAGACGACGAACTATCCGACAAGACCAAACCATGTCCAGGGCTTCCGGGCTGCCAAAGTTGCGCAACCACCATGCCGATCTTGCCGACCTATTGCGAATCGACTAGGCGGCACTGCGTGCAGCCGGCGCTCGCGCCAATAGCTTGAGAATCCTCGACCGAAAGACCGACGCTTGATGGCAGATGGCCCAATCCGAGAACTTCCTGCCTTCGAGGCGACCGTCCTTAGTCCCAAAAACCACCGCTATTGCATCGTCATCCCGGTGATCAACGAAGGCGAGCGGATCAGGAAACAGCTCGAGAACCTTCAAGCCCTGGACCTCCCGATCGATGTTGTCATCGCCGATGGCGGCTCGACCGACGGCTCAGTCGAGCCCGATTATTTGAAGACCGTCGGTGTGCGGGCACTTCTCACCAAAAAGGATCATGGCCGGCTCAGCGCCCAGCTTCGCATGGCTTATTCTTGGGTATTGGATGAAGGCTATGACGGGGTCGTCACCGTCGACGGCAATGGCAAGGACGGGCTCGACGCCATTGCTGTTTTTTGCGCGCGCTTGGATGAGGGATACGACTACGCGCAAGGCTCGAGATACCAGCCCGGCGGCATCGCCGAGAACACGCCATTTGGCCGGTTTTTTATCGGAAGGGTGATTCACGCTCCGCTCTTGAGCATCGGTGCCGGTCGCCGGTTTACCGACACGACCAACGGATTTCGTGCGTATTCAAGGCGCTACCTCGAAGACCCGCGCGTCGCACCGTTCCGTGGGATCTTCGACCGCTACAATCTCTTGTTCTATCTCACGGTCAGAGCGCCGCGGCTCGGCTATCGCTGCACCGAGGTTCCGGTTCGAAGGAGCTATCCCAAAGCAGGGTCGACTCCCACCAAGATCACAGGCCTCGGCTCCAAATTCTCGCTCATGGGCGAGGCGCTGAATGCGGCTTCGGGTGCTTATGTGCCGGAGAGCGAGCCTCTGGCGCAGCGCCAGGCTTGGCTGCCCTGGGCCCTGCTCCTCACGATCCTTGCCGCGGCCTCGCTCATTTGGGCGCAGACCGGCCGCTATACACCCGATTCCTGGGCTTACTTCGAGCTCGCCAACAGTTTTTTTGGCGGCGACTTCTACCGTGCCAATCACTACCGAGAATATACCAGCGGCACACTTGATAGCTCGGCCTTCCCGCTACTCTGGCCTGCGATTTGGGCTCTCGCCGATCGCATAACTGGCCTCGGCGCTTATGCCGGCTATGCCGTCAACTGGCTCGTTTTCGGACTGATTGCGGTATTGTCGGAGCTGATCGGCCGGCGGCTTTTCGGGTTTCGATGGATCGGGCTTGCGGCCGCCATCATGCTGTTGATCCATCCGGGTTTCTGGTGGGAGCTTACCGGTGCTCGTGCAATTCCGCTCCAATTCGCGCTTCAACTCGGTGCGTTCGCTGTTCTTCTTCGAACGGCCACCCTCACCAATGCCAACGCTGCATTGATGGGCTTTTTCGCAGGTCTCGCGGTTCTTGCGCGCTTTGATGCGGCACCATTCTTCGTGGTTTTTGGCCTTGGTATCGCCTGGATGGGAACCTTTTGGCGGCACGGGCTTTGCTATTTCGCAGCGGGTTCAATCGCCCTCTCACCTTGGATTGCCTATTCGCTCAGCCGGTTTGGCACCATCTTTGCCACCGACAATAGCTGGGTGACGCTGTCGACCGATCCTAACGCTCATGTCACCGATTGGCACATCGACTATCCGCCCACCTTGTTCGAGGCACCCGCCGCCTGGTTCGCCAAGCTCACAGGCAATATCCTTCCGTTTCTCGGCGCCTTATTTCAAAGCCCGGAGGCTACTGGCTATCTTGCAGCCTTGCTCATGGCGGCAGGCATCGGCCTATTCCTTTGGCTCGCCTGGATGGGCAATGGCTGGACGTTCGAACGACGGGTCACGTCCGCTTGGAGAGAACAGCGCTCAAAATATTGGGTTTTTCTTTCAGCGCTTTGCGCGACTTTTATCTCTTATTTGGCAACCGGATACTTCGATCTCCGATATTTCGGGCCATTCTATTGGGTCTTGGTGATCACTGTCTTCGGTTTCGCCAATTCTTGCCTGACACCAACGCATCAACGTGCTTTCTTTTCGAGCGTGACCCTAGGCGGTGCCATACTTCTATTGGTCGGAGTGCTGCTTACTCGGGAAATCCCGAGCAATCGGACGTCACCGGCCTTCGATGATTATGCCACCTTGGCAAGCTGTTTGGAGGGAAAGCGCGCGTCGCCGCTCATGGTCACGGATCCGACCCTTGCCGCACGCCTTAGTGCTGTCCATAACATTCGAACAGCCATGCCGCCCTGGAATTTTTATTCGAACCGCGTCAATGAGACCGTCAGAGAAGCCTTTTTGCATGAACACGGCATTCGATATATTCTGGATCTGTCGAATGTCGCGCATGACATCTTCGCCGTTGATCTATCGCCGCTGCCCAAACTCGAATGCAACCTGCCGATATATTCCGTTCAATGAAGCTTGACTCCTCCCCTTCGAAAAGCCTGCAAGAGGCACAAGCACCATTCAGGGGTTCTGATCTCCTGATTTCCATAGGTGTGTGTATTGACGGAGAGTGCAAGTTCGATCGTGTCGAGCAAGAGCTTCTCCGCGCTTCACGCTACTTGATGGAAAATTTTCAGTTTTGGGAGATCTTGGTAATCATTCCGGTCACCTTGCGTGATGACCAAACGGATTTTGTCAATAACATCGCCCGATTGCGCAATACGCGCATATTATTGCGCAGGCCCAATCTCGACCACTACGCGTCTTTTCTTCTCATTGCATCGGAATCCATTGGCGATTTCGTCATTTTCACTAATGCCGAAGAGATTGCCGACGTCGACTTCAAACGGATCTGGGATACCGCCGATAGTACCGGAGACTCGGTGCTCTTGCGGCGGTCGAGTGCCAACGCGTTCTCCCGCCTTGCCGGCACGATACTCCGAAAGATCACAGGCTATCGCGTCGATCCACGCATGATGCGCACCTGTGGCCATCACCGCGCCCGCCTCACCTCGATCCTGGCGCGCTCGGACCGCGAATTGGCTCTAGCACTTGCCACCTTCGACGGAACCAAGGCCAAACTGGTTGTGCCAGACGCCAAATCCCGCCGTTTCAGTCTGAAACGTGGATTTCGGCTTCTCAGCTTTACAGCCGACCTTTTGTCGTTTGCCGCAGTCCGGCTTCTCAAAGGTCTCGCCATCGCAAGCTGCTTTAGCATGATGTGCGCTCTGGCGTTCACGCTTTACGCACTCGCCCTTTGGCTCTTCGGTGCCAATCTCGCAGAAGGCTGGCTCACCACGTCGCTGGCGATCAGTCTTTCGACCGCCTTCATGATGGCGGCTGTGGCTTGTCTTGCTCTCGGCATTGCGCGCACGCTCGATTCCCTCGAATCGCGCAATGACGACAAGATTGTCGGGGAGATCAGCGCCACCGATCTTTTCGCGCAATTCGCCGTGCTCAATGTCGAGCATCAAGGTCGCCACGCGGAACGCAAGCACAAAGCCGACGCATGAGAGCTGATTATGACGTCGCCATTGTCGGCGGCGGCTTTTTCGGATGCTGCATTGCTCTCTACCTGCGAAGTGTAGCCGACAGGATTGTGATCCTTGAGCGTTCCCAAGAACTCATGACCCGGGCGTCGGCGATCAATCAGGCGCGGGTCCATGCGGGATTTCACTATCCCAGGAGTTTTGCGACCGCACTTCGATCCTTCGCCAATCAGGATCGTTTCCGCGAGGTCTTTGCCAATGCCATCGTCGACAATTTCGACATGCTTTACGCGATCGCCCGGCGCGGTTCCAAAATTACCGCCAAACGTTTCGCTCTGATGTTCCAGGCCATGGGCGCTCCCGTCGGTTTGGCGCCGGAACATCATCGTGCCCTGTTCGATCCCGAGACGATCGAAGGCGTGTTTCACTGTCAGGAATTCGCATTCGATTGGAAAATCTTGCGGGATGAACTGGCAGGCCGCCTAGACCGGGCTGGGATCGAAATCCGCTGCGGGATTGAGGCACTCGAAGCCGGTCCGGTCGACGGAGGTGTGGGTCTGGCGCTTTCCGATGGCTCCCATATCGCCGCCCGCAAAGCGGTCAACGCGACTTATGGCCAAATCAATGCCCTGCCGAAGCGGAGCGGCATGGCTCCCTTCTCCACCAAGTACGAGCTTGCCGAAATCGCTCTCGCCGAGCCACCCAGCGAATTCAAGGGCCTTGGCGTGACAGTGATGGATGGTCCCTTCTTTTCGTTCATGCCCTTTCCGGCCGAGCGGCTCTATTCATTCACGCATGTCCGCTACACACCGCATTTTGCGTGGACGGATAATGTTTCGCCGAAACCCACTTATGAAACGGCGGAGGGTCTTCCCAAAGCGACGCGCTGGCGGCATATGGTAGCCGATGCCAAGCGCTACATGCCTTGTCTTGAGCGGATGGTTTGGCGCCAGTCACTCTATGAGGTCAAAGCGCTGATGGCGCGAAACGAGATCGATGACGGACGGCCGATCCTTTATCATCCTCATGCTGAATGCCCGGGTTTGATTTCCGTATTGGGAGGCAAGATCGACAATATCTTCGATCTCTTCGAAGTTATCTCGACTTCCGAGCCTTGCTGGAGCCAGGCCGATTCCCGCCATTTTGAATAAACCAGCGCTGCGCAAATCACTGCTGTTCACGGCAGCAAGCGGCCTCGGCTTGCTGGTGGATCTGATCTTAGCGCTGCTCCTGACCCGTATCATCGGCCTCTCACTGCCGCTATCCGCCGCCATGAGCTTCGTAACGGTAGCGATTATCAATTACATCCTATTCGAGTTCGTTGTGTTCCGCCACGAAGACGCCAGGGCTCATCTAGGCCGCGCCGTTGGCGTGCTCGGCGCCTCGACGTCAGCGCTGATCGCCCGAATTCTTGTGATTGAGCTCGTCATCCGCACATTGGGTGATCCCCAAGCGATCTGGGCGCAGGGTCTTACCCTGGTTCTGGGAGCGGGCGCCTCGTTCATCGTCAATTTCCTGATCAATCAAAGGTTCGTCTTTTCGGGGAGATAAAAGATGGTCTCAAAGGGCCTGATCGGCCACACTGGTTTTGTCGGCGGCAATCTCATGCGCAAGCCCGGATTTGATAAGACGTATTATTCATAATCTATCGAGCGGATAGCGGGTGAAAAATTCGATATTCTCGTCGTGTCCGGTGTTCCGGCAACCATGTGGATTGCCAATAACGATCCGGAGCGCGATCGCGCCAATATTTTGGAACTTTTTGACAATATCAAGAAGGCTAATGCCGATACTCTCGTGCTCATATCGACAATTTCTGTCTACGAGGACACAAGTGACGGTCCTGACGAAAACTCAAGCGCGTATGAATCCTCGCTAGCCTATGGCCGCCATCGCCGAGAGTTTGAATCCCTCATCGAGGATCATTTCGAGCGCCATCTCATTTTAAGGCTGCCAGCACTCTTTGGCTATGGGCTCAAAAAGAACTTCATTTTCGATTTGATCAATCCTATTCCATCCTTCCTCAAACCAAACGTTTGGGAGCAAATCAATACAGCCGCGCAAATACACGAAAAAACGGCGCTCGATCAATGCTTCTCTTTTCAAGATGACATTTCAATGTGGAGGTTTGATCGGGAGAAGGCCAAAGACCATGCCCTGACGGACACGCTTGAGAAGCTTTGTCGTGGGACCGGCGATCTTGCCCGCAACTTCACCAATAGTGAGAGTCGATACCAATTTTATTCACTTAAGAACCTTTGGCGTGACATCGAGCGGGGTCTCGATATCAGCGCCTCTCACCTCAATCTCGCGTCAGAGCCCATCCCGGCCGAGGCAATCGCCGAGGAATTGTCCGGTGACACCTTTCAGAACGACAAGCCGAACCGCATATCTCAAAACATGAAGTCGTTTCATGCACGGGCCTGGGGTCACGATCACGGCTATCTTTACAGTGAGGACGAGGTCATGTCCGATTTGAGAGCCTTCTACCTCCGTGAGCGCGAGCAGGTATGATGCGCCTCGCCATCTCCAATATCGCCTGGACACCGCAGGAGAAAGACACTGTTTACGCTCTTTTGACGGCGCGCGGCGTGAAGGGGCTCGAGGCCGCACCCGGTCTCTTGTTTCCTGGTGCCGAGCACCCTCTGGCGCCGCCCACAGCCATGATCGATAGGGTGATCCAGGAATTAGATCATAGTGGACTCCAACTCGTTGCCATGCAGGCCTTGCATTTCGGTTTAGCCAAGGCTCAGCTTTTCGGCGATACAGAAGGCCATCGCGAGTTTTGCGGCGCCATCGAGCAGGCGGCAATCCTTGCCGGCGAGCTCGGTGCCAAGGCCTTGGTCATCGGATCGCCGAAACAACGCTTGCGCGGAACGATGACACTTGCCGAGGCCGAAGCAGTCGCCATCAATGCTTTTCGAGAACTGGGCGATCATGCAGCCAAGTACGGGGTTTCTCTGGCGTTGGAGCCCAATCCTACAATTTATGGTGCCGATTTCATGACCCATCTGGCCGATGCCGTATCCCTTGCCGAGCGCATCGATCATCCTGCGGTCGGGGTCAATCTCGATCTGGGCGAGCGTTGCGCCAATGAAGCGCTCGAGAGCTTGAAGCATGATATCGAAACAGCTCGACCCTCGATCAAACACGTCCACGCTAGTCTACCGCAACTACCACCTTTAAGTGACGATCCGGAGCCGGCCAAAACATTGCTGCGGGCGCTCAAGGCACTGCCCTATGATGGCTGGGTTTCCATCGAGATGCGCCGCCATGCCGACGATCCGCTTGGTGCGATCAGCGCCTCACTCGATCTCCTCAATCAGGAACTCCAAGCTCATGCCTGAACGTCCGATCGAGATCAGCCCCGAGGTTCAGGATGCACTTGGCGAGAACCGGCCGGTTATTGCGCTAGAAAGCACACTGATCGCTCATGGCATGCCACGCCCGCGCAATTTCGAGGTCGCCCGTTCGCTGCTGGCGACCGTGCGCGAACAAGGTGCGATACCGGCGATCATCGCCATTGCCAGTGGCAAAATCCGGATCGGGCTCTCGGACACACTCTTGGAGCAGATTGCAAACGATCAGTCTGTTGCCAAAGTCAGCCGGGCCGATCTTCCGGCATGTTTGATCTCCGGAGGTTTGGGTGCCACGACGGTCGCCTCGACGATGATCGGCGCTCATCTCGCAGGCATTCGGGTGTTCGCGACCGGCGGCATAGGCGGGGTTCATCGAGGTGCTGAGGGTACCTTCGATATTTCCGCGGACCTTCTGGAACTCGCGCAAACCCCAGTTGCGGTGGTCTCCGCCGGTGCCAAGGCCGTGCTCGATCTTCCCAAGACCCTCGAGGTCCTCGAGACCAATGGTGTGCCGGTGATCGGCTACCAGACGGACATGTTTCCGGCCTTCTATGCCCGCTCGAGCGGTCTTCCCGTCCCAATTCGCGTCGATGACGTGGATCAACTCGCTCAAATGCTGGCGACGCAGTGGTCCCTAGGCTATCGCTCGGGAGTGTTGATCGCCAATCCGATTCCCGAAAATCAGGCGCTGACGGAACGCGACATATCCCGCACCGTCGAGACGGCCGTGGCTGAAGCGCATGAGCGAGGTGTCAAAGGCAAGGCCGTAACCCCCTATTTGTTGGCGCGCATCAGTGCGCTGACGGAAGGCTCGAGCCTCGAAGCCAACATTGCACTGGTTCACAATAATGCCCGCCTTGCAGCCCGACTCGCGCGCGCTCTGACGCCGATACCAACGACCTAGCCCTCGCTGTCAGAGGCCTTTGTCGGTGCGCCATAAGTATCGATAAAGTCTTGAAACACTCTCTTGAGAGCCTCGTCGTCGGCGATGCGATCGAGATTCTCCAAGAGAACCGTCAGTAAATAATTGTTACTTAAATGATAATTTTCGTTGAGTTTGCGTAAGTTTTGGTAGGCCTTCTCGCTCATTGCAGCGCTAAATCGCCGTGGTAGCGGAAATCGTTTTGCCATTTCAATCTCCCTATGACAGAGTTTGTACGAACTGTATGCGAGCCGCCCCGAATCAAACTTGCAATAGTTCGTTCAGTGCGTCGGTGATGGAGGAAAGCGTGGAATGCGGACGGAAACGGATAGCCTAGGCGAAGTTCTTGTTCCGGAAGACAAGTATTGGGGTGCCCAAACCCAACGATCGCTGGAACATTTTTCGATCGGAACCGATCTTATTCCAATCGAGCTTATTCACGCTTACGGCATTCTCAAGAAAGCGGCGGCACTCTCGAACTACGATCTCGGATTGTTGCCTGCAGACAAGCGCGATCTCATCGTCAAGGCTGCAGACGAAGTCGCAAGCGGAAAACTCGACGATCAATTCCCGCTCCACGTCTGGATGACGGGCAGTGGCACGCAGTCCAACATGAATGTCAACGAGGTGATTTCCAACAAGGCGATCGAGTTCGCAGGCGGTGTGCTCGGCAGCAAGGATCCGATCCATCCCAATGACCATGTGAACATGTCGCAATCGTCGAACGACTCGTTTCCGACGGCGATGAATATGTCTGCCGCCATCCAAACGACCAGCAAACTCTTGCCGAGGGTGAAAGAACTGCGCGATGGTCTTGATGCCAAGGCTCAAGCCGGGAAGGACACCATCAAAATCGGCCGCACCCATATGCAGGATGCGACCCCCTAACGCTCGGTCAGGAATTCTCCGGCTATGTCCACATGCTCGATGAAGACATCGAGCGCATCAATTTCGCCCTTCAAGATGTTTACAAACTCGCGCTCGGAGGAACCGCGGTCGGAACAGGGATTAATACCCATCCACAATTCGCAGAGCACGCTGCCGGCAAGATTGCCGAACTCACGGGCCTGCCATTCAAGAGTGCGCCAAACAAGTTCGCAGTTCAAGGCGCCCATGATCCGCTTGTGATGCTGAGCGGCGTCCTCAAGACACTTGCCGTTTCGCTATACAAGATTGCCAATGATATCAGATTGATGTCGTGCGGCCCACGCTGTGGCTTTTACGAGCTTAAGATCCCGGCCAACGAGCCAGGCTCCTCGATCATGCCAGGAAAGGTCAATCCCACCCAATGCGAGGCGCTCGCGATGATCGCGGTGCAGGTTATGGCAAATGACGTGGCCGTCAGCATGGGCGGTGCCGGCGGTTATCTCGAGATGAACGTCTATAAGCCACTGATGATCCACGGGATCTTGCAGTCCGTGCGGATCATGGCCGATGGCTGCCACAATTTCCGCATTTTCTTGGTCGACGGCACCGAGCCCAATGAGAAAAAGATTAAAGCGTATCTCGATCAATCCTTGATGCTTGTGACGGCACTGAGCCCTGTGATCGGCTATGACAAAGCGAGTCATGCCGCCCATCATGCCTTCGACAACGACATGACGCTCAAAGAGGCTTGCATTGATCTGGGTTTCGTCGACGAAATCGAGTTTGATAAAGTCGTAGATCCTTCCAAGATGATCCATCCCGCTCTTTAACGCCAAAAATTTACGCAAGAGGCAAGAGACATGACACCGAATCCAGCCGAGCGCGGCATGGCGCTCCTTCACGATGCTATTCAGAACAAGGGCACAGCCTTCACCGCAGAAGAGCGAGAAAAATTGGGTCTACTGGGCCTGCTTCCGGATGTCGTCGAAACCATCGACACGCAGTTCGAGCGGGCGATCATGCAACTCGGCCACAAGAGCAGCGATATAGATCGCTACATCTATCTCGTCGGGCTTCTGGACACCAACGAGACCCTCTTTTATCGGGTCGTGATGTCCGATCCGATGCGCTTTCTTCCCATCGTCTACGATCCGACGATCGGCGAAGCTTGTCTCAAATTCGGCCACATCTATCGCCGTCCTCGCGGCATGTATCTGTCGATCGAGCACAAAGGACGTGTTGCCGAAATCCTTCGCAACTGGCCCGTCAAGGATGTGCGGTTTCTGTGCGTTACCAATGGCGGACGCATACTCGGTCTCGGTGATATCGGTGCCAATGGCATGGGCATTCCTATCGGCAAGCTGCAGCTCTATACCGCTGCAGCTGGTGTTCCGCCGCACGGCCTCTTGCCGATGATGCTCGATGCCGGCACCAATAACGAGCAGCTCCTCGCAGATCCGCTCTATATCGGCTTGCGCAAACGGCGCCCGACGACCGAAGCGCTCTATGAATTCACCGACGAATTCGTCGAAGCAGTTCAGGAAGTCTTTCCCGATTGCTGTTTGCATTTCGAAGACTGGACCGGCAGCGATGCTGTGCACCTATTGGAACGCTATCGGGACAAATGCAGCTACTACAATGACGACATTCAAGGGACCGCCGGCATTGCTCTTGCCGGCCTCATCAATGCCTTGAAGATCAAGAACACCGCGCTCAAGGATGAAAGAATCTTTTTCGTGGGTGCTGGGTCGGCCGGCATTGGCCTTGCCGATCTTATGGTCACGGAAATGACCGAAGAGGGTCTCAGCCTCGAAGAGGCACGCTCGCGCGTCGTCATGTTTGATGTCAACGGCCTCTTGACCAAACAACGCACTGATCTTTTCGACTTCCAGCAGCGCTACGCCCACGATCTCGCGCAAACGCGTGACCTTGCCGAAGCCATCGAGCAGGTGAGACCGACCACCCTCATCGGTGTCAGCACGGTGGGTCGCTTGTTCACGCAAAGGGTCGTCGAGACCATGGCGAAGCACAATGAGCGCCCGGTCCTTTTCGCCCTCTCCAACCCGACCGATCACGCCGAGTGTACGGCCGAAGAGGCCTATAAGTGGACCAACGGCAAAGCGATCTATGCTGCAGGCGTCCCCTTCCCGCCGGCCCATCAAGGCGGCCAGACCTTTTTGCCGGGCCAGGCTAACAATCTCTACATCTTCCCTGCGGTAGCGATGGGAATTTATGCGACTAAAGCCAAACGCGTGACGGATCAGATGTTCATCGAGGCGGCCCGCGCCTGTGCCTCTCAGGTGCCCGAAAGTCTTCTGGCGCAAGGTTCGCTTTTCCCGCCCCAGTCGGACATTCTCGAGACGTCGATTAAGACAGCGGCGAAAGTAGCTGGCCTCGTCTTTGACTCGAACCTTGCCGGTGTCCCGCGCCCCAGTGATCTCGAGACATTTATTCGCGAGCACGTTTATCATCCCGACTATGCCTGAGACGAATTCTCCAACCGTTGTCATGCTGCACGGTATCATGCGAGGCAGCAGCGACTATACCTCTATGCGGTCGCTGCTCGGCGATGCCTTCACCTACCTATTTCACGCCCGACCATCTGGGGCATGGCGAAGCACCACGGAGCGCCAGCTATAAGCTGAGCCACTACACCAACTACCTTGCCGATCGCATCAGGGCCGAGACCGAGGGACCGCTGATTTTCTTTGGACACTCACTTGGCGGACTGACGGGCCTCGCCTTGAGCGCGATCTTGCCGGAGCGCATTCGGGGCCTGGTATTGGAAGACCCGCCGCTTTTTTCGATCTTTCCGCCGTGAACGACCAAGGCCCGCTCCGGCGGCGCCATGTACAGCCCAACGATTTCGTGGACCTTCTCGACGAACAGCGGGTCAGTCGACAGCTTGAAGGTCTCGCTGCGATGCAGTCAACCCGTGTAACGAGCATTGAAGCCAGCAGCCACGTCCAGGACAGCGCCACTGACATACTGCGCTGCGGGTGAAGCTAGAAAAATCGCCGCCCCTGTCGTGTCACCTGGTTCAAGGATGCCAACGGGGAGAGTGTGGCCGTAGCTGAGCGCTGTCTCCAAACCTGCCGAAAACTCCGGGTTTTCCAGCAACTCGCCAAAGATACCCGTTCGGACGGCCGTCGGAGCGATCGCATTGACGGTGATGTTGTGGGACCGAGATCGATCGCGGCGCATTTCACCAAACCAACCATGCCCCATTTCGAAGCTGCGTAGTCGGATTGGCCAGCACTTCCCATGCGCCCCGCAATCGACGTGATCGCGATGATTCGACCGGAATTGCGCGCGATCATGTGAGGGATCGCCGACTGAAACGTATTGGCCGCTCCGGTGAGGTTGATGTCGATGACGGTCTTAAAATGCGCCTCGGACACGTCTTGCAGGCGCCCGCCACTACCCACGCCTGCATTCGCGACGACAATGTCCAACTGGCCGAGCCGGCCCAAGGTCTGCTCTACGGCGTCTTGCATGGCGCGCTTGTCCGCGACATCCGCTCGGATCCCGATCGCCCGACGCCCCTCGGCTTTAACCATCACGACAGTTTCGTCGAGTTCTTCCTGGGATCCTAGGCGATAGCCGAGAATGTCGCCGTAAGCATTCGGGTCCGCGATATCGATGGCTACGACGTCAGCGCCACTTCGCGCATATGCCACCGCAACCGCCCTTCCAATGCCACGCGCCGCGCCCGTAACAAGCGCTGTCTTCCCAGTCGGGGAAAAAGCCGCTACTTCGGTTGATTGCGCCACCGCGGGGCGCCCGGCAGCGGCTAGGGTGGAAACACCTAACGCTCCGGTAAGACCGAACATCAGGGCCTCTCGGCGGTTCTCGTCGATCGGTTCATCCGCGTTTGCGAAATCCAGGTCATTTCTGCCCTCGCTATTCTTCATGAGTTCTTCGTCCTCTCGTGATGGCCCGCCCTTGGCTATACACGGACTCACTCTTGTCCACTTGATGGAAAGCAAGGTCAATTTGGCGTTTGGTGTAAGTCCTGCGCGGAATAGTGTTCCGAGAACGCGGAGAGTTGCGTGAGGATGGGGCTTCCGATGAGTACTCAGTCGGCGTTCGCCTTTGTCCGCAATGCGGACTCGGTCGCTTCGAGGCCATTGACGACATTCGTTCGGTAGTTCGCCATTGACCGAACCATTCATGCCGTGCAGGCATTCCTAATTCCCAAATGAGATGACGCCGGTGTTTGAAAAACTGTCCGCAATTTGCCAAAAACCCGAGCTATTTTCTGCTTACACTGCGGAGACCTTGTGGACCGAGCCCCACTTAGCAAAGCAAATGCTCAAGACGCATCTGGACCAGGAGACCTCGCTTGCATCGCGTCCCCTGCATATCATCGATCAAACAGTGCAGTGGCTTGATGAGAGATTTGACCTGAACGGCAAAAGAGTCTGCGATTTGGGCTGGGGGCCGGGTCTGTATGCGGAACGATGTGCGCGACGTGGGGCGCAGGTTGAGGGTGTGGATTTTTCCGCAAGTTCCATCGAGTACGCTACCTTGAACTCCAAACCGGGCCGCGGTTCAATTGTGTTTCGACAAGCCAATTACCTCATCGACGACCTTCCAGCACAGCAGGATCTGATAACACTCATCTACTACGATTTCTGCGTTCTTTCCCCTTCTCAACGCGCGACCTTGTTGAACAGGGTGCGCGGCTCGCTCAATTCTGAAGGCGCTTTTGTCTTCGATGTGCCTTCTGTGAAGGCTTTTGATACCGTCTCTGAGGGAACTGTCTTTGCGCGCAACTACATGGATGGGTTTTGGACAGCCGATGAATGCTTCGTCTTCCATAACACATGGAAGTACGAAACCGCTGCCGCTTCCCTAGATCTATTTACCATCATCGAAGCGCAAAAAACATGGCGTGTTTACAATTGGTTGCAGCATTATTCTCAAAGCACCCTCGATACTGAATTGAAGTCGAGCGGCTTTGAAGTTGACGAGATTAGTAACGGATTTGAAACGAGTGACCCAGAGCCTCATTCGTTCAAAGTCGTTGCAAAAACATCCCGCAGCTGACGTTGGAACTGGTCCGGCCAATGACCGCTTCTCGAATCGGGTCGAGGTCAAGCGCATAGTTGAGGTTCTTTAGTGTGGGATCGATCGCGCGTCCGGGTCACACTTCTCTTCGCAGTCTAACTGGCTCGTTTTGGTGGAGCCGCTGCACGCAAGTGTCGGATCGGTTGTGCAGCGTCCCGCTTAGTCTCGCGTTCTACAGTCGAAGCAAACATTTTCGACGTCATCCACAGACCTCGTCCGGAGCGGACGATCCCGCCGTTCGTCAAGCGGCAGAAGAATGACCGAGCGGATGCGGAGGCTATCTCGGAGGCTGTTTTGCGTCCAAACATGCGCTTCGTGGCGGTGAATAATTCGGAAACCCAAGGCCGTACGGTGGCGTTCTGGACGCACCAGTGCTTGGTTCGGCATCGCACGCCGCTTATCAATGCGTTCCGAGGACATCTCGCCGAGTTCGGTGTCGTGGCGTCGAAGGTGCCAGCAAACCTAATCGTCCTCGAAAACACTCTGGCTGATGAGCTGGTGGTGACACCCAGGACCGATGCGTAATTGCGTCGGCTGTGTTCTATTCCCGGAAATGACCCCGTCAATGCAGGCGCCGTCACGGCGTTCGCACCGGATCTTGAATATCTCGACGGTGGACGCACCTCTGCCGCCTAGTCCGGTCTGGTGCCGACCATACTTGCATCAATGTTGGCAATTGTTGTCGAAGGCAGATTTCTTGCAATATGTTCCCGAAAACATGATCACTGGATGAAATAAAGAAGGAATCTATTGTTAATTTTTTTTCTTTAGGTCTGAGCGCAGCCACTCTTTGATTGACCGCTGCCAGCACTTGATGGCCTTCAATTACGCCGAAATTCTCAATACTCTCAGAGAGCCCTATGCATATGTCGCCGGATCGGAGCAAAAACCGATGCGGGGTTAGCTGTTCAGAGTAATTCGTGTCGTCGAGTACAATCTTTCCGCTTTTGAGGTTAGATTGGCGAACCAACGGAGTCCCTGCATCTGCAAAGAGTTCTGATTCAAAGGCATAGCCGTTAAGCAATGAACAGCAATGCTTGAGACGGGGAGTCAAACCGCCACCTCCTTCAGCAGTCCAGTGATCTCGGCTTCAAGCGCCTTCAGCGCCGTTTTCAGGGCTTTGTCGAAGGTGCCTCGGTTTCGATACAGCGTATCGCCTATGCCAAGGAGGACGATCTCGATCTCCTCGCGCTCATCGTCCGGCAGCCGCTGGAAGGCCTTTTCGTCAGCCAGCCGGGCGACGCGCTCCTCGCTCGCCTGAAAATTTAGCTTCAAAGGCCGCTCGATGCGGATTTCACGATAGCCGAAGTCCGTGGTGTTGAAAATTTTCGAGACATCGGCCTCACCACTCTCGCCGTTCAGGAACTCCGCATAGATGCGCACGATCTCGTTACGCGCCCCGTCGGGGATTTCCCGGCGCTTGGAACCCAGCGACTTGCGCTTGGATTTCCAAAAGTTCGCGCCGGAGCCATCGATGAGCTGAATTTTGCCCTGACGCGCTGCGGGTTTGCGGTTGGTCAGGAGCCAGACATAGGTCTGAATGCCGGTGTTGTAGAAGAGATCTGTGGGCAAGGCGACGATCGCTTCGACCCAGTCGTTCTCGAGCATCCAGCGGCGGATCTCACTTTCACCGGAACCGGCCTCGCCCGTAAACAGCGGCGAGCCATTCATGACGATACCGATACGCGAGCCGGTTTCATCGTCGCGCATCTTGGAAATCATATGCTGCAGAAACAAAAGCGAGCCATCGGAGATGCGCGGCGTCCCCGCCCCGAAGCGGCCTTCGAAACCCTGAGTCTCGGCTTCGTCCTTGATCGGTGTTTGGTACTTCTTCCAATCGACGCCGTAGGGTGGATTGGAGAGCATATAGTGGAACCGGTTGTCGGGATGCGCGTCCTGGGTGAGGGTATTGCCGAACGCAATCTGCTCGGGATCATGGCCGGTGACCAGCATGTCGGACTTGCAAATGCCGAAGGATTCGCCGTTGATTTCCTGACCGAACAGCTCGACACGAATCGCCGGATTGAAGTCCTTGAGCGCCTCCTCGGTCAGGGCCAGCATGCCGCTCGTGCCACAGGCCAGATCGTAGACCTGGCGGATGATGCCACGCCCTTTAAAGCTTGGCGTTGTCATTGGCGATCAGCAAATCGACGATCAGGCGGATGACCTCGCG
>CAYPOV010000017.1:1902-26461 GCA_964412385.1 uncultured Geminicoccaceae bacterium | reverse complement strand
TTTGAAAGCGTCCGGCGCCCAGAATCGACCAGACATAGTCATCGCCGAAAAGCTTGTCTGCGGTTTTCTTGGCGAAGAGGACATTGTCAGGGTCAGGGCCAATGCCGCCCAAAATGCCGAAGATCGATTGGATGAAGAATGGCGGCTTGATCAGGCCGCGATCGACAATGTGCGCCAAGTTGTAGAGGTGGCCGATATCGTAGCATTCATGCTCGAACCTCGTGCCGTGCTCCCCAAGTGATGTGAGGATAATCTCGATATCACGGAAGGTGTTGCGAAAGATGTGGTCATCGGTTCGCTCGAGATAGCCTTTCTCCCAGTCATGCTTGAACGTCGGATAACGCGAGGCGAGGGGATAGATCGCGAAATTCATCGAGCCCATATTGAGCGATGACATCTCCGGTTTTGCACGCATCGCAGCAGCAATACGCTCCTCAAGGCTCATCCCCAATCCGCCGCCCGTCGTGATGTTGATGACAGCATCGCAATCCGCCTTGATCTTAGGCAGGAACCTCATGAACATGTCGGGATCGGGCGTTGGTTGTCCGGTCTCGGGATCGCGCGCATGAAGATGGACGATCGCGGCACCGGCATTGGCAGCATCAATGGCTTGGCTTGCAATCTGATCCGGCGTGATCGGCAAGAATTCCGACATTGTCGGTGTGTGAATAGCGCCGGTAATGGCGCAAGAAATGATGACTTTGCCGCCTGCCCGTGGCACGCCTGCTCTCCCTGATTGTAAGCTATCCAGCAGCGGGACCCGCCGCCTGAATGGTGCCGCCACTGTGGATTGAACACAGGACCTCACCCTTACCAAGGGTGCGCTCTACCACTGAGCTATGGCGGCGATACGATGTCGGCGGTAGATGCCATAGGGGATCGCGTCGTGCAAGCACGACAATCCTTGTTGCCAACAAAGGAAATCACGAGAGACGGTGTCCAAGACCCCACCCAACATGACCGAAGCGGGCCGCAGCAAGAAGGAAGCGCGTGAGGCTCGACTTGTTGAAGCGATGCGCGCCAATCTCCGGCGGCGAAAATTGCAGCGCCGAGACCATGAAAAGCGAGAGCAGGAGCAGAAAGACAACACCGAGACCGAGCGTTGAGGTTGAGAGATCGCAACGCTTTGTCTAAGTAAACCGTCTGCTTTCTTGGAGACCTCGAATTTGTCTATAATGCCGGATAGTTGGATCCGCGAGCAATCTCTCGACCATGGCATGATCGAACCGTTCGTCGACCGCCAAACTCGTGAGGGCTCGATTTCATACGGCCTCTCATCTTACGGCTATGATGCCCGATTGGCGCCCGAGTTTCGCATTTTCACCAATGTCGACAACGCCATCGTCGATCCCAAGAACTTTTCGGCGCAAAGTTTTGTCGAGCGAAGCGGCGAGCACTGCACAATTCCACCCAATAGTTTCGCGCTCGCCCGGACCGTCGAATACTTTCGCATCCCTCGCGATATCCTGGTGATTTGCTTGGGCAAATCGACCTATGCGCGATGCGGTATCATCGTCAATGTGACTCCTCTCGAGCCCGAATGGGAAGGGCATGTGACCCTCGAGTTTTCCAACACCACGCCGCTGCCGGCGAGGATTTATGCCAATGAGGGCATTTGCCAGTTCTTGTTCCTGAAAGGATCTATGCCGCCCGAGATCTCCTATGCCGATCGCGCTGGCAAATACATGGGCCAGCGCGGCGTCACTCTTCCGCGTTTGTAGGGGGCATGATGCATGGATAGGATTCGCATTGATGGGGGCGTGCCGCTCAAGGGACGGGTGGTCATTAGTGGGGCCAAGAATGCGGCATTGCCGCTCATGGCGGCGTCGATCCTCACCGATGAGCGTCTGACACTAACCAATGTGCCGGATTTGGCCGATATCGGCTCAATGCGCCGGCTGCTGCAGAGCTTGGGTGTCGAGTGCACGCATCCCGCGGGTGAGCCCAAGCATTTGACGCTTCATTGCAGTGACGTCCTGAATGCCACGGCCAGCTATGATTTGGTGCGCAAGATGCGCGCCTCCGTGCTGGTTTTGGGCCCGCTTGTTGCGCGTCACGGCGAGGCTCGCGTGTCACTGCCCGGCGGTTGTGCGATCGGCACGCGCCCGATTGATTTTCACCTCCAGGGTCTTGAGCGGCTCGGTGCCTTGATCGAACTCGAAGAAGGTTATGTTCACGCAAGAGCCCCGAATGGTTTGCTCGGCGCTGAAATCCGCCTGCCCCAGCCTTCGGTGGGAGCGACAGAAAACCTGCTCATGGCGGCCTGTCTCGCCGAGGGTAGATCCGTCATCATGCCTGCAGCGAAAGAGCCGGAGATTGTTGATTTGGCGCACTGTCTTCGATCGATGGGTGCCAGAATTGAAGGAGAGGGAACGGACCGCATCACCATTGATGGTGTGGCACGGCTGTCCGGCAGCAATTACCAGGTCATGCCCGACCGGATCGAGTCCGGCACCTATACGATGGCCGCCGCCATCACCGGCGGTGATATCACCGTCGTCAACGGTCGGTTGGCTCTCTTGGGGGAGGCCCAGCAGCGCCTGATCGATGCCGGCATGATCCTCGAAGAGCTTCCGGACGGCTATCGGGCCAGCGTGCGCAACGGTTTGGTGAGCGGTGTTGATGTCATCACCCAGCCGTTTCCGGGATTTGCCACCGATCTCCAAGCGCAGTTCATGACGCTCATGTGCGTTGCCGAAGGTGCGGCGATGATCACGGAGACGATTTTCGAGAACCGTTTCATGCACGTTCCAGAACTTGTGCGGATGGGAGCACGCATTACGGTTCACGGTGGCTCCGCTTTGGTTCGGGGTGTTCCGGCATTGAAAGCTGCACCCGTGATGGCAACTGATTTGCGTGCCTCGGTTTCGCTCGTCCTTGCAGGGTTGGCGGCGAAGGGCCAGACAGAAGTCAATCGCATCTATCATCTGGATCGTGGTTACGAGCATCTCGAAGCCAAGCTCGGGGAACTCGGAGCAAGGATTGAACGGACTCCATGAGTGATAAGAAGATCAAGCTAAAGGCAGCCGACGCCGAGGATCTTGCCATTATTGCAGCCCTCCTTCAGGACGCTCGCTCCTCACTTCGGGAACTTGTCTTTCAACCGGATGAGAAGCGGTTCTTGGGCGCGTTTCAACGCTATAGGCGCGAAGCCCAAGTCGAATGGACTGAGTGCGAGGGCCTTACCGAATGTGAGGCCGTGATCATTTTCGATCAGGTCGCAACCGCACAATATCGCGGTCTCGATCCTGACAATCTGGATCAGCCCTTGCAGCTCCTCACGATCGCCACCGCACCAGGCAAGAACGAGACGATCGAGATCGAGTTGGTGATGGCCGGTGAGGCCGATATCCGGATCACGGCCGCGAAGATTGCCTGCAAGCTCGAGGATTTCGGTGAACCGAGACCGGCTCAAGATCCGCCATGTGATCATTTTGCCGATCGATCCGTTCAAATGACGGCAAGCGAAGCGGATCAGGATGGCCAGACGACTTCATCAACGGGATCCTGAGTTCCAGTCCGCTTTCGATGCGCTCGTCGAGGCGCGTCGCGAGGACACCCAAGATGTTCGCGATCGTGTCGCTGCGATCATCGAAGACGTTCGCCAACGCGGTGATGCAGCCCTATTCGAGCTGACCGAACGCTTCGACCGATTGGCGCTCGAACAGCTCACCTTCGCCTCAAGCGAGATCCAAGATATCGTTCAAGGCGTGGATCAAGCCGAGCTCGAGGCCCTCAAGCTTGCAGCCGATCGCATTCGCGCCTTCCATGAGCGCCAGTTGCCTCAGAATGTCGACTACCAGGACGAACTGGGTGTTGGCTTAGGGCTCACCTGGAGTGCCATTGAGCGCGTCGGCCTCTATGTACCTGGCGGTACGGCGGCCTATCCGAGCTCGGTCTTGATGAATGCTATTCCGGCGAAGGTCGCCGGCTGCCGGCGTATTGTCATGACGGTGCCGACACCGGACGGTATCGTCAACGCGCTCGTCATCGCGGCCGCCGAGCTTGCCGGTGTCGACGAGATCTGGCGTTTGGGTGGTGCCCAAGCCATCGCGGCATTGGCTTACGGCACAAACACACTCGAGCCGGTTGATAAGATCACAGGGCCCGGCAACGCCTATGTGGCGGAAGGCAAGCGCCAGGTTTTTGGCCGTGTCGGCATCGACATGATTGCCGGTCCCTCGGAAGTCGTCATCGTTGCCGATGGCAGCAACAACGCGCACTGGATTGCCGCCGATCTCCTGGCTCAGGCCGAACATGACGAACGTGCTCAATCCATCTTGATGACCGATGACGATGGATTTGCCGAGGCGGTTGCGCGCGCGGTCGAGGATCAGCTCAAACGTTTGCAGCGAAACCAGATTGCGCGTGCGAGCTGGGAGCGAGAAGGCGCCATTCTCGTGCTGGAAAGCTTGGACAAGGCACCGGAATTCATTAACGCTCTAGCACCTGAGCACCTCCAACTCTGTATCGATGATGCCACGGAACTGCGGCCACAGATCAGGAACGCAGGTGCTGTGTTCGAGGGATCGCTGACACCAGAAGTGATCGGTGATTATGTCGGCGGGCCCAATCACGTCCTGCCGACCGGACGGACGGCGCGTTTTGCTTCGGGGCTGGCGGTGCATGATTTCATGAAACGGACCACGCATCTTCGCTGTACTGCGGAGGCATTGCGAGAGATTGGGCCCGCGGCATCGCGCTTGGCACGTGCGGAAGGTCTGGATGCACACGCATTAGCCATCGATCTTCGCCTAGATGATCCCACGTGAGTGAAAACAGGGACAGCATCGTCAGTGTCGAACTCGACGAACGTAGCATCGTCAAATGGAATGCCGAGATCGAGCACGAGCGCGATCGTGCAATTGCCGATCTGCTGAAGGAGAACATGTTTCGTATTCGTGACGGGTTCGAGGGACCTTACGAGCTCGTCTTGTCCCTTCGCGACGGAACGTTGGCGGCTGATGTCACAACTGTGTGCGGTGATCGACATCGCGAACTTTTGTGGCCGGTTCGCAGTCTCAAGCGCTTGATCAAGGATTACTTCTTAATTTGCGATAGCTATTTTCGAGCACTCAAGGGAGCGAGTGTGGGCCATATCGAGACCATTGATATGGCGCGACGCGGTCTCCACAATGAAGGGGCGGAAGTGCTTAAGGAGATTATCGCTCGCCATGTCGAGACCGACGATGCAACGGCGCGTCGGCTGTTCACGCTCGTCTGTGTGCTTCACTTGAGATCTTAGGGTGCCGATTGGTCGTTAGATCCAGCGTGTCGCCTTCGCTGCCCGGCAGTGTCCTGTTTGCGTGCAGCGAGAATGCCTTGCGATCGCCTATCGCAGAAGCGCTGTTGAAGCATTACCACAGCACGCGGATCTTTGTGCAAAGCGTCGGCGTGCGCGCGGGAACACTTGATGGCTTTGCCTGCGCTGCCATGCATGAAATGGGACTTGATATCACGGAACACCAGCCACGCTGTTTCGACGACCTCGAAGACAACTATTTTGATGTCATCATCTCGCTTTCTCCCGAAGCGCAGCACCGCGCCGTCGAGATGACCCGGCACGCTCCGATCGAGCTCGAGTTTTGGCCGATGCCGGATCCAAGCACCAACGAAGCGGCCCGGATGCAGCAGTTGGATGCGTATCTGAAATTGAGGGATCGGATCAAGGCGCGCATCCTCGCGCGCTTTCCGATGCGGGGAATTCCCGCGAACTAACCTTAATCCCACTGCTCGACAAGATTGCAAGGAGAGCGGTAAAAGCACGAGCGTCGTGACAAGCACGGCGGTCAAACCGGAGTGAGAATGGCCAAAGAAGATCTCATCGAATTTAACGGCACAGTCAGCGAAGTGCTGCCGAACGCGATGTTTCGCGTAACCCTCGAGAATGAGCACGAAATCCTGGCACATACGTCAGGAAGAATGCGCAAGAACCGCATCAGGGTTCTCGCAGGTGACAAAGTGACAGTCGAGATGACCCCTTATGACCTCACACGAGGGCGGATCACCTATCGCTTCAAGTGAGTGATCAACCGCAACGTCTGGTGCTTGCTTCAAGCTCGCCGCGCCGTCTCAGTCTCTTGCGTCAAGTTGGACTCGAACCTGATCAGATCGTGTCGCCGGACATTGATGAGACCCTTCAGTCTCGCGAACTGCCGCGGGACTACGCGGAACGGATGGCGATATCCAAGCTTCAATCCGTGATCGATAGACATTTGTCGAGTTTTGTGATCGCCGCCGATACCGTCGTTGCCTGCGGCAGGCGGGTGCTGCCGAAAACCGAGAATGCCGACGAGGCGCGGTCGTGCCTGGCTTTACTTTCGGGCAGACGGCATCGTGTGATTGGTGGTGTGGCCGTGCAAGGTCCGAGCGGCAAACGGAGCATCAAACTTGCGCTGACCATGGTCGAGTTCAAGCGTCTTTCCGATGTTGAGATCGAGCGTTATCTCAAGAGCGACGAGTGGCACGGCAAGGCCGGTGGCTATGCTATCCAGGGATTTGCCGAGGTATTTGTCGAGCGCTTGAATGGCAGCTACTCGAACGTGGTCGGGCTGCCCTTGTCGACCGTGGCCAGGATGCTCACGGGGCTCGGCTGGCGCTTTTCATGACGTCCCGCATGGTCATCGAACCGACAGCATTCGGCGTGCGCGGTGCCATCTCCATGGCGGATGTGCTGGTCGATGTCATTGAAGTGGATGAAGGCGGCCAAGGTGTCACCGATCGCTTCTTTTGTGCCCGCGTCGTGCGTGTCGACACCAGATTGAACGCCGCATTTCTCGATCTCGGCACCGATGAGGTAGGTTTTATCGCAGCAAAGGACGCCCGTTACGGCGCAGGTGTCATCGAGCGGCGTCCTATCAACAAGCTCGTCCACGAGGGCCAATACATTATCGTCCAGGGCGTGCGCGACGGCGAGAACGGCAAGGGCCCGAGACTAACGAGCGACCTCAAATTGTTCGGCATGTTCTTGGTCTATCGGCCCTTTGGCCATGGGCCAGAGGCGAGTGTCAAACTGCGCGGCCGCGCCCGCGCCGAAACTCTCGAGCGAGCCCAAAAACTATTCGGCGAAGATGTCAGCATCCTCTTGCGTACTCAGGCAGCCGAGGTCGGGGATGCACTCCTTCAAGCAGAATTCACCGCTCTTCGATCCCGTTGGCGCGGCCTTCAAGGATCATTCGCCGGGTCGAAAAAGCCAGGACGCCTCGCCACCGATGAACGTCCTCTCGAGCAATTGCTTCGCCAAGTTCTGGGACAGGGTCTCGATGAAATTGCCATTGCTGATCCGGGCCTTGTCGCGGAGGCGCGGAAGGTGCTCGGTGATTTGCCTGAGCCGGTACGGCCAAGGCTCATAAAGCTCGATCCGAAGACTGGGGCCTTTGAGCAGAGCGGGATTGCCCAAGCGATCGATCGGGATTTCGCCAAGGAAGTTCCGCTTAGCAAGGGTGGCCGGCTCATCATTGAAGAAACGGCCGCCTGTGTCGCAATCGATGTTGATGGCGGCAGTCGGGATGCGCTCGATGTCGATCTTGATGCCGCCCGTGAGATTGGCCGGCTGGTGCGGTTGCGGCGTCTGGGGGGCACGATCATTGTCGATTTCGTCGATCTTCCGACCAAACCGCAGCGCCAGCAATTGGAGGATACGCTGAAGCGAGCTTTCAAAGGCGATCCGTCCTCGGTTCAGATTTATCCGATGTCGCCTCTCGGGATCGTTCAATTGAGCCGGACGCGGCGCGGCATGAGTTTCAAAAGTCGCTGGTACCGGCCCTGTCCGCATTGCGAGGGGACGGGCTTGATCTGGTCACTGGGACGGCAAAGCGATGATTTGCTTGAAGAGCATAAGCGCGGGTTCGGCGCTCAAGTGCGGGTCGCTCAGGATCTCCATCGTTATTTAGACAAGCATGGTCTCGTCCCCGCCCATGGCCTTTCGCTCAAGGCGGATTCTGACCTGCCGCCAGGCAGCTATGTCTGGGAGACGTGAACCATGGCTGACACGACACCGCCCAAGCGCAAGAAAACCCCAAAATGCCCCGTTTGCGGACGTCCGCGCGACAAGAGTTATCGGCCATTTTGCTCGCAGCGCTGCCGCGACCGGGATTTATCCAAATGGCTTGATGGCGCCTATGCCATCCCTGTTGTCGAAGAGGAAGAGGATCGGGAAGGGCAGCAACGCAAAGGCTTCGATCCCTTTGACTAATAAGTTCGGGCCGTTACCTGGGCTCGAATGAGTTGGCGATCGCTTCCAGATGCTGCAGCCGGCTCTTGTTCATGGTGCGGATATTGATGGCGTAGCGAGCTTCGCCTGCTTCAACCAGCAAGACTTGAACGTAGAGCGCAAGCGATGCAGCGGACCACTCGCAGCGCAAGCGAACCCGGTTCTCCTTGGCCTGCACGGGATCACAACCGTGCAGCGCAAGCCTGCTCCAATTGCGCAATGTCGAGATGGCGGCCTGCACAGCACTGGTAAGTTCCGGTCCGCCCAAGGGATTGTCCGGATTGTTGGCGAGATCGGTGAGCGCCTTGCTGACTTCATCGATGTCGACAATAAGCTGGCCGCGAATCCATTCTTCGGGATCAGCCCAGGCTTGTTCGTTGGCTTCATCGCGCAACAGCCGCCTCAGGCTGAGCTGGGAAAGCTCTCCAAACGCGGAATCGTCCGGAGTGACGATCGCTTTCGTCGATTGGACGCCGCTGCCGCCTTCCTTTTCGGTTGTGCAGGTCAATGCGTAGCCTTCAGGAATGAACAGCGAATCGCAGAGCGCGCTATCCGCTTTCGCGTCGGATATCAGCCAGCAGAATGCGAAAACTGCCGCTAGGCAGCTTCCGACACGTGCAAACGCTTGGTGGAGACCAGAACGTGGTCGACCGTGTGGACGCGTTCGATCCGTCTTGCGAGGCGGGCAGCCTCCGTAGCGTTCACACCATCCAATTGAAGGTCGATGACGAGCGTCTGCTCGGAATCGCGGGTCAGTTGGCTGTAGCATTGCCTTGGCACCAATCCGTGTGCAGCGAAAACATCGAGTACGCGTGGCAAAGATGACGGCGTCGGATGCGAGTGAACAGAAAAACAGAATGTCGTATGCATGACGTGGCCTTCGAATGGGGCGGGTGCTCGAATTGAGCGCCCGGCAAGAGACAGAAAATTAGCGTCCCGGTCTCAATCAGAGACCGGGCCAATAATTCGAAGACCTGGTATTTCTGTGCCTCTTGCCATGACGTCTCGCTAGGCGAGAACGCTTTGACGGTCAAGCAACATTGGCAGCACCCAAACCTAGCGAACTCCCATCGAAATGATTATCACGAGGTTGGGAAACGTCAGCGGTCACTTTTTGACCAACAGTGTTGGCAATGATGAGAAATGCGACATTGGTATTTCGGTAACGTACCATGCATCTGGTGATCCGCCGCTACACGGTCATTTCGGTAGGGGCCGTCCTTTTTGTTGCCGGTGTGATCTTTTTTCCGACACCGGCACCATTCGGGATCCCGATGATGGCCATCGGTCTTGTCATGATGCTTGGAGCCTCCAAGGCAATGCGGTCGCGATTCGTGCGGCTGCGGAGAAAGTATCCACAATCGATGTATTTTTTTCGCCGCGTGCTTCGTTTGCGCCGGCATTTCAGATTTGGCACAAGGCGCTCGGCACCTCGCACAGGACCGTGATGGGTTCGTTGTGGCGTTGGCAACCGGTGCCGTGTATACGAATTGCGGTAACGTCGTCTTGGGAGGACGATCATGAATCAAAGCGTCGTCAAACCCGTTGAAGAAGCAGTCGAGCGCCAGGCCCTCACTGTCAATAAAATCGAAATCGAAACCTTACGGACCGTGCTACAGCTCGGCATCGAAGATTTCCGCGTCATGCCAACCCATGCGGTTTTCTTGGCGATCTTCTATGCGATTGTTGGCTTGATCCTGGTGTCATTCAGTGCAGACTATGATCTGATGCCGCTGGTCTATCCGTTGATCGCCGGCTTCACGCTTCTCGGGCCCTTTGCAGCTCTCGGCATGTATGAATTGAGCCGCCGGCGTGAGCGGGGAGAAGATACGGCGCGTTGGCATATGTTCGAAGTTTGGAAATCGCCGGCGCGCAATCAAATAATCATTCTTGGCCTCATTCTCCTGGCCTTGTTTTTCGTCTGGCTCGAGGTTGCCTTCGCGGTCTATTCGAACACGATCGGATTGGTTCTAGAGCCCGGCGAGTCGTTCTTGGGCGCGCTCTTTGGGACGTCCGCCGGATGGGCGATGATCATTATTGGCAATGCTCTTGGCGCACTCTTCGCCGCTCTGGTCTTTACAGTCAGCGTTATTTCTTTTCCGCTGCTCCTGGATCGCCATGTGCCGGTTTCCACAGCAGTTGCCACCTCGATTGCCGCTGTGGTGCGAAACCCTCAGGCGATGTTCGTTTGGGGTGCGATCGTTGCCATCAGCTTAGCGGTCGGAAGCGTGCCTTTCTTTTTGGGTCTCGCCATCGTAATGCCCGTCCTTGGTCACGCGACCTGGCACCTCTATCGAGCCGTTGTCGAATAATCTGTTCCCGTTTCTAAGGGCGTTGGCGTCCGACGATACGTCGAGAAATGCGAGAGTGAACTGACCATCAACATTGGTGCATTTTTCGCGCGTTCCGGTCGACCACATCATCCAGGCCATCGAGTGGGGCAACAAAAGCGCAACGGCCTAGCGGCGAAAACCACGTGACGGCTTAACGTTTCTGGCAGTTGAGCTTTCAGATCATGGGCACCGACAGCTCGCTAAGTGCCGCTTGCCTCGATCAACGTACCGCCGCGGCGACGTTGCCAGAGCGAGAAGACAATCGACAGCACGGTCAGGACCATGAAGGTGAGGGCGATTGGTTCCGTGAACAACGGCATCGCACTTCCATATTGTCCGAGCATCTTTCGGAAATTACCCTCAATCAACGGACCGAGCACAAGCCCCAGAACAAACGGCGGCAGTGGATAGCGGAAGCGCTCGAATATGTAGCCGACAAAGCCGAAGACACACATCACGATGACGTCGAAGGGCCGGCTGTTGATGGCGTAAACGCCTGCCGAGGCGAGAACGACGATTACCGGCAGCAGAAAACGCTTAGGCACCAAGGCAACACGCGCCAAGGGTCTCATGAACAAAACCAGAATGACCATCATGGCGAGGCTCGAGAAGAACACCGAGAAATAGACCGCGTAAATGATCTCCGGATTGCTCAAGAAGAGTTGGGGTCCCGGCTCCAATCCATGGATCATCAAGCCGCCAATCAGCACGGCTGTCGCCGGATCGCCAGGGATGCCAAGGGTCAGCATGATAATGAGGGCACCGCCAATCGTGGCGTTATTGGCCGTTTCGGCGGCGATAACGCCTGGGACGTAACCCGTTCCGAATTTCTCCGGCGAACGCGAGGCATTCTTGGCTTGCACGTAGGAGATCAGACCAGCCGGTCCGGCACCGAGAGCCGGCACGATGCCGATAAATGTCCCAATAAAGCCGGAGCGTAGATAGTTGATGATGTTGGAGCCGATATCGGAAAATGTCGGCAATGTTCGTTCGATCTTCTGGCCAAGCTCCTTGGCGCGATCCGGCTTGAGCGCATCGGACATCACTTGGGAGATCGCAAAAAGACCGATGAGTGCCGGCAAAAGGCCGATACCACCCATCATCTGATTGTAGCCGAAGTGAAAGCGCGGCATGCCGTCTTCTTGAGACATGCCGAAGGTTGCAGCGAGCAAGCCCAAGAGTGCTGTGACCAGACCTCGCATGATCGTGCTGCCCGTCAGTGCCGCAACGGCGGTAATCGCAAATATCGTAACGGCGACATATTCGGCGAAGTGGAACTCGAGTGCGAATGCGGCGAGCAGAGGTGCTAGAAAAACGAGAAAAACACCGCTGATGATCGTTCCGAAAAACGACGCAACGACGGCGTTTCCAAGAGCCCGTCCTGCCTCGCCGTTCTGAGCCATGGGAAACCCATCGAGCAAGGTCGCGACTGAGGATGGTGTGCCGGGCATTCGGATAAGGATTGCGGTGACAAAGCTCCCTGAAATGCCGCCGACAAAAACCGCCACTAGGAGCGACATGCCGACCTCCGGTGCCATCGTAAAGGTCACGGGGATCAGTAGGCCGACGGCCATAACGACGCCCAGACCTGGGATGATTCCGATGATGATTCCGCCGATTACGCCGGCGAGAATCATCAGCACATTCCAGGGTTCGAGCACACGCGTGAGCGCTGTCATGACGACGGAAGGATCGAGTGAAAAATCCATCAGAGGGGCTCTGCCAACATGCCTTCGGGGAATTGCACCAAGAGAAGGTCTTGGAAAATGTAGTAAATGAAGCCTGTGCTAATGGCGGCGAGAATGCACGCCTCAATGACGTGTCGGACCGTCAGGCTGCTCAAAGAGAGATGGAAGATGATGATAAATGCCGGGGTGGCGATGAGATAGCCGACCGGCGACATCAGCAGCGCGTATGCGGTTATGATACCGAGGAAGAGAAAGGACTTGCCGACGGGCTTAGAGAACGGACCGTTGTCGAGACTGCCTCGCACAGTCATGTAGAGGCCGGAGGCAATTAGGAGGCCCAAGAGTATTCGTGGCCAGAACGGCAATCCTAACGGATCCCAGTCGACCACGTGAAAGTCATAGGTGCGCCAGAAAAGAAAGGCCCCGCCAAGGAGAATAACGAGGCCGACCAGTCTGTCTTGTTGCTTTTCGATCATGTTCGTTGCGCTGTGGGCGGGGCGACCACCAGACCGCCCTTTGGATTAGATGTTGTCAAAATCCCAACCGGCCGCCGATGTCGAGCATCTTCCGGCGCACGGTCTCGAGCCGCTCGTTTGCCTGATCGTAAGGAAGATAGGTGATTTCGAAGTTGATCGCCGCGTTCTCCGCGAGGAATTCCGGGTCTTGAACAACTTGACCGATGGCATCGCTCAAGATTTTGACGCGATCCTCCGGCGTCCCTTTGGGAGCAACGATTGCGTAGGTGTTAGCATGGACAGCTTCGACGCCCTGTTCCTTGGCTGTCGGGATTTCAGGGAACGCCGGGAGGCGTTCTTCGGAGAGAACCGCAAGTATGTCGAATTGATCGGCGCGGTAGGGCTCCGCCAGGCTTGGGGTGGGTTCAATTCCCGCCTCGACATGTTCGCCTAGTACGGCAGCCTTCTTTTGTGCGCCGCCACCGACATTAACCAGATTGAGGTCGACCCCCATCGCATCTTCGACGATTTTGCTAACGAATTGCGCCGGCGTTCCATAGCCCATGGCAAGACCGATCTCGCCAGGACGTTCTTCCGCCGCCTTTCTGTAGTCGTCGAGCGATTTGAACTGACCGTCGTTCTGCGTGAAAACGGTCAAGGTCATCTCGCCCCACACGGCTACCGGATCGAAATCCTCTTGCGTGAAGTCGACCGCACCGGTTGCTTCCATGACCGGCAGCGAGTCGAGAAACGCCGTCAGCGTGTAGCCGTCCGGACGCGCGTCCTTGGCCTGTGCCCAACCCACGGCACCACCGCCGCCAGGAATGTTCTGGACAACGAAGGGGACACCGAGGATCGGCTCCAAATAGCGGCCGAGAATACGCACGACGACGTCCGTCGAGCCACCAGGCCTGTACATATTGATGAACTTGATGGGTTTGTCGGGATACTCGGCACGCGCCTCGCCGATGCCCATCGACAACGCGGCGGCAAATGCGGCTCCGAGAAAGAGAGTTTTTACGTGTTTAGTCATAGCCTACCCTTGTTTCTGACTTGGTCCAACAGCCACTAGCCTGCCCAATATTTGAAGGTGGGGCAAGAGAGAGGACGCCTTGTGGGGCGTCCTCCGGTGAGAGTTCGACTAAAAGCCGAGTGTTTGGCCGATATCCAGCATTCGCTGGCGAACTCGTTGCATTCTTTCTTTGGTCTCGGCGCGTGGCGTGAAGTCGGGATTGAAGTTAACTTCGGCATTTTCGAGGAGGAATTGCTCATTTTCGAACACTCTACCGATGGCCTCACTGAGGATCTCAAGACGATCCTCAGCTGTCCCCTTGGGAGCGGCGAGGCCGAAAGTGTTCGAGTGGATCGCTTCGACACCTTGCTCGACAGCTGTCGGGATTTCCGGGAAACCCTCGAGGCGTTCGTCGGATAGCACCGCCAGAATATCGAATTGGCCACCTTTATAGGGGCCTGCCATACACGACATTGGTTCAATACCCGCATCGACATGTCCGCCCAAGACGGCGGCTTTTTTCTGAGCGCCACCACCCGCATTGACGGGTTTGAGATCCACGCCCAACGCATCTTCGACGATCTGTGCCACGAATTGAGAGGGTGTTCCGAAGCCCATGGCAAGGCCCACCTCACCAGGATTGGCTGCAGCCGCTTCCTGATAGGCGCTCAAAGACTCGTATGGGCCGTCCTTTTGAGCAAAGACGGTGAGTGCCAGCGTGCCCCAGATAGCAACGGGCTCGAAATCGTCTTGCGTGAAGTTGACGGCACCGGTCGCCTCCATGACGTCGAGCGAGTCCTGATAGACAACCAGCGTGTAGCCGTCCGGACGCGCGCTCAGGGCCTGCTGATAGCCGACCGCTCCACCGCCGCCGGGAACGTTCTGGATGATGATGGGAACGCCCAACTCTGGCTCGAGGTGACGTCCGAGAATACGGGTGGCGACGTCGGTCGAGCCGCCCGGTGAATACATCACAATGATCTTGACGGGTTTATCAGGGAATTCCGCTGCCGCGGTGCTAGGAAGCAGAAGCGAAACCGCACCGATGATGGCGGTAACACTGAAAGCCTTAAAAAGGGTACGCATCATTCTCCCCGTTCGTGGTTTTGAGGTTTGATCCGTGGCGTATTGCCATCGCCATGGGTTTTGTGCCGCAGCTTCATAGCGATGGCAACAGCTCGCGAGACCTGACGCAGATTAGGTCCGGTTCACGAGTGAGACATCCAAGCAGATTCCACGCCTATCGTCACGTGCCTGATCATCGTGGCAAGGGTCAAGGAATAGCGTTGCTCCTTAAACAAAGCCAACCGGTTTGTCGGCGGCAAGCTCCGGCGGCACCGGGTAGTGAAGGCCGCGCTGACCATGCAGCGAGCGATCGGGTCGCGGTTTGAAGGGGCCCGGATCGAAGCCTGTGAGCTTGCCGTCTTTGACCCAGCCTTGATCGATGTCGGCGCCGTAGAGTTCTGCCGCCAGCGCATCGACCAGCCGGTTCTTGAGGTCCTGATAGTCCGGATGCCCGCTCACTTCGTTAAGTTCCATGGGATCGGTTTCGAGATCGAAGAACTGGATACTGTTGCCGGCGGGATACCAGATCAGCTTATGGCGGCCATCGTGGAGCATGCGGCTTCCGGGGGCACTTTCGAGGCAGTCACCATAAAGGGTTGAGCGTTTGGTCTCGCCGACGACGCTCATGCCATCGCAGCTCGTTGGCACCGGAATATCGCACAAGGAGAGCAAAGTCGGCATGACGTCTTGGAGGCCGACGAGCCGGTCGTCGAGACGATCCGTGCCAATGCGCTGGTCGCCCGGAAGGCCAGCCAAGACCATCGGAATGTTGGCCGACCGCTCGTAATAAGTGCGTTTCGCGAAGAGACCGAAATCACCGAGCATGTCGCCGTGATCGGCAATGAACATGATGATCGTGTTGTCCCAAAGGCCCTCTTCACGCAGCGTTCCGATGATCACGCGAAGCTGGTGATCGATGTGTGTGCAGAGTGCATAAAAGGCGCGCCGGATCTCATCGAGGACCACGCCCGAATATCCATCAAAAAAGACACGCATCATCTTAATGGGATGCGGCAGTGCATCGAAATTCTCTGACCATGCTGCCGAGAGCGGCTTTTCCATCTCGAACTGCCGGTAATAGTCCATGTAGCACTGAAGCGGTACGAGCGGCGGATGCGGCGGTGTGTACGAGACGAACCAGAAAGCCGGGCGGGTCGGATCGCGGCGCTTGATGGTGCGCGCCATCGACATCGTCGTCCAGTTAGTGACGTGGCATTCTTCCGGAAGATGCCAGGCCCTGTGCATATAGTCGTTATTGTTCATGCCGTGCAGGAACTGTTTTCCGGGATAGCCTTTATCGGCAAGAAAAAGGTCGTGGTCGTCGACCGTGCCAAGATGAGGGCGGCCCTCTTCGGCCAACAGGACATCGTCAAAGCCGATGCGGTCGCGCGGCGGATACACATGGAGCTTGCCGACGGCATTGGCTTGATAGCCCGCGTCGCGAAAGGTTTGCGCCATGGTCGGAAGATCGGGCATGGGGTTGACGGTGCCGAACACACGGTCGCCATGGGTTCGCGTCGTCGTGCCCGTCATCAGCGTGCGGCGTGCTGGAATGCAGATCGGACATTCGGAATAAGCGCGGGTAAACCGCACGCCATTGCGGGCAATCGAGTCGATTGTCGGCGTTTGGATCACAGGATGACCGGCTGAACTCAATAGGCGGCCCGCCCATTGATCGACACTCACTAATAGGACGTTCGGCCGCTCCTGTTGATCATTCGCCATCCGTCTAACCTCCTCGTTTTATCGATATCATTAACGCTGCGGCTTTCCTGCTTGAACTCGCCAATGTCGACAAGGGAATTTGTGATCTCGTCGACTAGCCGAGCGCGTTGAGTGATTGCCGCAAGTAGACGCGGCCATTCTGCGACACGCGATACCGACCGCGTTGCACCATGAATACCCGTTTCGCCAAAAGAGATTGCTTAACACATTGCGACGGATTGCCGATTTTGACGCCATGCTCGGCGAGCCTGCGATTGGCGTCTGCGGTTGTGAACGCGTCGTCGCTGCTCTGCTGCTGGACGTAATAGCCGGCCGCCAGCATGCAATCGACATCGGTTGCCGATGTCGGCAGCCTTTGAATAAATTCTCCAAACGATTCGAGATCCTGCCGCTGATCTTGATTGGCAGGCCCCGGTTCGATCCGCTCTTGTACCGGCGGGTCCGTGGCCTCGAATGCTGCAAACATGGCATCGATCCGGTCCTGATACTGGCGAACGAATTCCTCGCTGCCCTCGATTTCCAGCTCCCGCTGGGCGAGATTGATGCGAAGTCGCACTCGTTGATCCACGGCAAACCCCTAAAACTCTGCAAAGCCTTGTACCACGCTCAATGGGATCAACCAACCATCAATCAACGATCAAGATGCCCCCAAGATCCGTGTCATGGCTTGGCGGATCTGATCCGGAATTGGTGTCGGGCGTTGGTTGTGGCGTGTCACGAAGACATGGACAAAATGACCATCGGCGGCGGCTCGTTCCTCGTCATTGCGAAAGATCCCGATTTCGTAGCGGACGCTCGAATTGCCGAGATGGGCAACGCGGAGGCCACCATGGACAATGTCCGGGAACGCAAGCGACGCATGAAACTTGCAGCCGTTCTCGACTGCAATGCCGATGATCTCATCACCCCATGGATCGAGCCCCGCTTCCTCCATGAGAAAGGTGGCGACGATGGTGTCGAAATAGCTGTAATAGATCACGTTATTGACGTGACCATAGAGATCGTTGTCCATCCAGCGTGTCTGGATCGCGGTGAAGAAGCCGAATTCATCGCGGTGGGGCGGCTGCGGACGTGGCACCGTTAGTTTCTGCCGTAGCGGCGTTCGAGAAGGGTCAGAAGTGCACGAAATGCGATGGCCTCGCCGCCTTGGGGCCGTCCTGGACGCGTCTCGTCATTGTAGCCATAGAGATCGAGATGCGCCCAGCTCCGGGTCTTGCCGATGAAGTTCTGCAAAAACAGCGCGGCCGTAATGGCCCCCGCAAACGGCTTGCTGCCGGCATTGTTGATATCGGCAATCGGGCTTTTGATGTAGCGGCCATAAGGCTTGTGCAGCGGCAATGACCAAAGCGGATCGTGGATTTCACTGCCGATCGCGATCAGATCATGGGCCAAATGATCATCATTGGAAAAGAGAACCGGCAGGTCGGGCCCGAGTGCGACCCGTGCCGCACCTGTAAGCGTGGCAGCGTCGATGATCAGATCGGGCGTTTCTTCCGATGCCAATGTCAGAGCGTCCGAAAGAATGAGGCGCCCTTCTGCATCGGTGTTGCCGATCTCCACGCTTTTGCCGGCGCGGGTTTGGATGATGTCGCCCGGGCGGAACGAGCTGCCGCTGACGCTATTTTCGACGGCTGGAACCAACAGCCGCAATCGCACATTGAGGCCGACTGCCATCACGGCTTGTGCCACTGCGATCATGGCGGCCGAACCACCCATATCCTTTTTCATAAGCGCCATGGCGCGGCTGGGCTTGAGATCGAGCCCGCCTGTGTCGAAGCAGACACCTTTTCCGACCAACGTCACCTTGGGCGCATCTTCAGGCCCCCAAAGAAGCTCGACCAGCCGCGGTTCACGGGGACTGCCCATGCCGACCACGTGAATAGCCGGAAAATTCTCGCCTAGCAGCGCATCTCCAACGATCTGATGAAACTTCGCACCAAACTCAGCGGCGACATCTTCGATTGCTGCGGCGAGCTCCTCCGGTCCGAGATCCAATGCCGGAGTGTTGACGAGATCGCGGCCGAGATAAACGGCCTGGGCAAGTTTTCCGGCACGATCTGCGGTTGCTTCAGAAACGGCAAGAACGCGAAGCTTGCGGTCTTCATCGCGCTTGTAGCGTTCAAACACATAGCCGTTCAGCACCCACGCCAATGCCGCATCCGTTGGATCGGTCAGGCTTTCCGGATCATCGAGGCGCCAAATGCCGGTGGGGAGCTGGCTCTGGATCGCCGCCAGATCCCAGAGCTCAGGAGGATCGCTGGCGATCAGGATGGCCGCTTCGAGTTCGCCTCCGTCATTGGGCAGAAGTGACCAGGCGCCGGTTTTCGGTTTGAAGCCAGTCGCTTCAAGCCAACGCCGCGCGGGCTCAGACAGCGAAGCAATCGTCTCTTCGGCTTTGGCCGCCGATATCAACTTGATCGGACGAGCGCCTTGTCGATCGGTTGCGAGCGTGTCGATCTGGGTTCGATAGGTCATGCCAGTCTGTCCAATGCCGCCTGCAAGCGCTCACGGGCTTGACTGGCCTCGTTCTGCCTTTGGCGTTGTGTTTCGATCACCTCTTCAGGCGCCTTTTCCAGAAAGCTCGCATTGCCCAGCTTCTTGGCGATCTTGTCGATTTCGCCCGTCGTCTTGGTGATTTCCTTTTCCAAGCGTCTTTTTTCGGCATCGAGATCGATGACGCCCTCAAGCGGCAAGACATAGGTCGCTTCGTCCACAACCACCTGCAGCGAGCGCTTGGGCACCGAACCCTCGGCAATTGTGACGTTTGCAAGGCGGGCCATTGTCATCAGGCAGTCGTCGTTTCGGCCGAGCCGGTTTTGCGTAGCGGCCCCAGAACCATAGACCTGGAGTTCGAGCCGAGTGCCGGCCGGAACTCTGAGCTCACTCCTTGCTGCGCGAATCCCGCTGATGACGCGAACCAGCCAGTCCAACTCGGCGCGTGCTTCGGCATCGACATCGATCGATGAGAGATCAGGCCACGCGGATGTAACGAGCATGCCGAGCTTGCCCTCGCTGGTATTCTCCCAAACTTCTTCGCTGATGAAGGGTGCCAGCGGATGCATCAAATGGAGGAGCTGCCCGAGTGCCCAAGCGGCTGCGGCTCGGGTTTCGAATTTTGCGTTCTCGTCGTCGCCTTGAAGGAGGGGCTTGGCGAGCTCGATATACCAGTCGCAATAGGTGTTCCAAACAAAGTGGTAGAGCCCCAGTGCGGCGTCATTGACACGATAGTCACGAAGTGCCTGGGTCACATCCTTTGAGACGTCGACAAGCCCGCTGATGAGCCAGCGATTGACCGGCAGGCTTGCTTGATTGGGCGACCAATCCGGATCGAGCTTGGCCTCGTTGATCTCCAGGAACCGCGCGGCGTTCCAGAGTTTGGTCATGAAGTTGCGGTAACCCTCGACGCGCTGCGGCGAGAATTTGACATCGCGTCCGAGAGCGGTGCTGGCGAGGATGGAAAAACGCAAAGCATCGGCACCGTATTCGTCGATCATCACCAAGGGATCGATCACGTTGCCCTTTGTTTTCGACATCTTGTCGCCATGCTCGTCACGCACCAAGCCATGGATGAGGATATCGCTGAACGGAACTTTGCCTTGGAATTTCAGGCCCTGCATCATCATCCGGGCGACCCAGAAGAAGATGATGTCAAAACCTGTGACGAGCACGCTCGTGGGATAAAAGGTCTCGAGAGCCGGATCGCTTTTGGGCCAGCCAAGCGTCGAGAACGGCCAAAGTCCCGAAGAAAACCATGTGTCGAGAACATCCGGGTCACGGACAAGCACTCGATCGTCGCCATAATGCGCGCGAGCGGCCGCGACCGCGGCATCCTCAGTCTCTTCGACGAAGACAGTGCCGTCAGGGCCGTACCAGGCCGGAATTTGATGGCCCCACCAGAGCTGGCGCGAGATGCACCAGGGCTGGATATTGCGCATCCAATGGAAGTAGGTGTTCTGCCACGTTTCCGGGACAAAGCGTGTGGCACCTGTTTCAATCGCCTCGATTGCATCTTCCGCCAATACTTCCGCGCGACAGTACCATTGAACAGTGAGGAAGGGCTCAACCGGCGTGTTGGAGCGGTCGCCATAAGGGACCGTGTGTGTGATCGCTTCGATCTTCTCGAGAAGGCCAAGTCCTTCCATTTCCGCGACGACTTTTTTGCGTGCCTCGAAACGGTCTAAGCCGCGATAGGCTTCCGGCACTTCGTCGTTGAGCTGACCTCTGGTATCGAGAATATTGATCATCTCGAGATCGTGCCGCTTGCCGACTTCAAAGTCGTTGAAGTCGTGAGCAGGCGTTATCTTGACGGCGCCTGAGCCTTTTTCCGGATCGGAGTACGCGTCGGCGACAATCCGGATGCGCCGCCCGACAATGGGCAGGATCGCTGTCTTGCCATGAAGATGTTGGTAGCGTTCATCCGCGGGGTGAACGGCAACCGCAGTGTCGCCGAGCATCGTTTCAGGGCGCGTGGTTGCAACCGTGATGGTGGCGTTTTCGGTTCCCTCGATGGGATATTTGAAGTGCCAAAGATGACCGTTGACCTCTGTTGGCACACTCTCGAGGTCCGAAACCGCCGTCTCCAGCTTGCAGTCCCAATTGACCAAGCGTTGGTCTTTATAGATCAGCCCCTCTTTATAGAGGGACACGAAAGACTTGATGACTGCTTGGGAGAGATCGGGCTCCATCGTAAAGCGTAGCCTCGACCAATCGGCGGAAACGCCGAGCCGCCTGAGCTGGCCTAGGATGTTGCCCTCGGACGCTTCTTTCCATTTCCAGCATTCTTCGATGAAGGCTTCTCGGCCAATCTCCTTCCGGCTGGTGCCTTCGCTCGTAAGCTTGCGCTCGACCATCATCTGTGTGGCGATTCCGGCGTGATCGGTGCCGGGCTGCCAGAGTGTCGGACGGCCAAGCATCCGGTTGAAGCGCACGACAACATCCTGCAGCGTCTGATCAAGCGCATGGCCCATGTGGAGATCGCCGGTCACATTGGGCGGCGGCATCATCAAGCAGAACGGCTCGCCACCGCGCTTGAAGTCGGGGCGGAAGGAGCCGGCTCGTTCCCAAGCGGCATACCATTTGGATTCAACCTCGTGAGGCTGGTAGGTCTTATCCAGCATGGCTGGAGGAAACTCCCATCTGCGGTGTCGTTCGGTATCAAATCTTGGTGCGGAGGTCGCGGCGCTCTTAGGGTAAAGCAACCTTAGGCGCAACCGAAGCTTTAATCTCGGGATGTCGTGGGTGGGGCTTGTGATCGATCAAGCTGATCTCATCTACCAACCGGACGCCCTCAAGGGCACGATCGCTTCATCATAACCGGGGTTTGCGTCAACCATGCCGATCAGTCGCCGTAATACGCTCCAACTAGGCGCCCTCTTGCTTGCCGCCTCCAAGATGATGCCCGTTCAGGCATTGGCGCAAGCGAGTTCATCGCTGCGTTTTGGCGATGCGTCGCCCTTCAGCTTTGAAGGACTGATCGAGCGGGCACGAATTCTCGCAAGTGCTCCCTATATTCCGCCGCCACAGCCATCTCCGGATATCGTTGAACGGATCGACTATGACGCGCATGGCAGGCTCGACTACGTCCCGGACTATGCGCTCTACGCCGCTGGACCGGGGGTCTATCCGATCACGTTTCGCCATATGGGCCGCTACTTTACGAAGAGCGTGAGGATGTTTGCCGTCGAAGGCAGCAACGCAAGAGAGATCCTCTACGATCCGCGCTACTTCACGATCGAAACGGATTATCCTGCAGCGGAGCTACCGCCGGACGTCAACGCCTTCGCTGGCTTTGGGGTTCAAGAGAGCCGCAGGATCGGTGACTGGACGCCGGTTCAGCCCTGGGTGTCGTTTCAAGGCGCCTCCTATTTTCGCCCCGTCGGCGAGCTCAACCAGGTTGGCTTGTCCGCGCGTGGCATCGCTTTGAATTCGGGCGGGTCTGAGCCTGAAGAATTTCCCGATTTCACGGCATTTTGGTTCGAGCCTACCTTGAGCGAAGGCGACCCGGTTATAGTCTATGCGCTCCTCGAAGGGCCTTCGGTCACTGGCGCTTATAAATTTGCGATGACCCGCTCGAAGATCATCCTAGTCGAGGTAGAGAAGTATCTTTTCTTCCGGCAGGACGTGCAACGACTAGGCGTTGCACCTCTGACGTCAATGTTCTGGTACGGCGAGTTTCCGGTCTGGCACGCTCATGATTGGCGCCCCGAAGTGCATGATAGTGATACCCTTGTTCTTTGGACGGGTGAGGGCCGGCACATTGCGCGGCCGCTCACCAATCCGCCGAGGATCGGCATATCGAGCTTCTACGACAAGAACCCGCGCGGGTTCGGTTTGGCGCAACGCGACCGCAATTACGATCACTACCTCGACGGCGTATCCTATGATCGCCGACCGACTTGCTGGGTGGAGCCGCTTCACGATTGGGGCGCGGGTGCCGTCCAATTGATCGAGATACCGACGGACGATGAGATTTACGACAACATTGTCACATTCTGGCACGGCGCCAATGATCCCAAAGCGGGTGAGGAGCGCCACTATCATTACCGGCTGCACTGGGTTGCCGACGAACCTTTTTTCCCGGTTCGTGATCTCGCTCAAGCGGTTGGCACGCGTGTTGGTCGCGGCGGCGAGCCCGGCAAGGTGAGACATGATGACATTCTGAAATTCGTCATCGAGTGGGATGGTTCGATCCTCGAGACGATCCCCTACGGTGAGCGGCCCGTGGTCAAGGCGACGGCATCGCGCGGCGAGCTATCGCTGATGCGGACCGAGCCCATTTGGTACACGCCCCGCTGGCGTTCCGAGTTCGATTTGCGGGCCGATGGCGAGGACGTAATCGAGCTCACCTGTCATCTGGAGTTGGATGGAGTGCCGATCACGGAGCGCTGGGCATTCCAATGGTTTCCCCCGCCCAGCCAGGCAAGCCAAGGTTGATCATTCCGGCGGCTGCTGACGAGCCGTGCTATTGAAGCTCGGCGCGCTTTGCGAGCTTTTTGACTTCTTCCTCGACCACCTTCTCGACGACACCGGGAAGGTTCTCGTCGAGCCACTCCTTAAGTTGCGGGCGCATCAATTCGCGCATCAATTCATCAATAGTCTGTGTAGCGCCTTTGGGTGCTGGACTCTCTGCGCTGCTTGCCGCCGATTTGGCGAGCTTGCTCATCGAGTTGACGCTCGCGCTAGCAGTGTCTTTCGATAGCATCGACAGCGAGTCCTCGTCAGCCTGATGGTCGTCTCGTTTGTTGGGCACAAGCTCGACGTCATCGTCTTGGACATCTGTCTGCACCTTGGAGGGCTTGTCGGCGTCCTGATTGGCGTCCAATTCCAAGGCCTTCTCCTGTTCCTGAGGGTCAACTACGTCAGTGAGCTCAAGGACGTCCTGGTCCGATCCTTGAGCTTTCCCGTCTCCGGGATCGGTTTCGTGTTTGGTCTTAGGCGCCGATTCTTGCTTGTCATGGGGAGAGTCATCGTCCTCATCCGCGATGATCTTGCGGATCGAGGTCAAGATCTCGTCCATGGTCGGTTCGTCGTCGCCTCGGTCTTCAGTCATGTCCCAACCTCACCCTATCGAGCCGGAGCATGTCTTATAAACCTATAGGCGAACAAAACAATAAGAATGTTAAAGACGGTAGATCACTGGAAGCCCGGTTGGTTCGTCAGATCCTTGAGCACTTTGAGAAACCAATAATTGTCTTCCCAGCTTCTATCGCCCTCGGGTGTGAGGCCCTTATCCTCGAGAGCTTCTCCGGTTCCATACCATTTGCCCCGAACATCCTCATAATGGAGGTTGGGATCGTAGGTTTGCGTTTCGAGTTCGAGTTCTCGGACGGTGAGCTCGCCCACGGCTGCTTTCAGACGGTAACTCGAGGTGACGTGCTGGCGCAGCAATCGTGCCGTTTCCGTTTGGATGAGGAAGAGTTCGCGCTCGGCATCGAGGACATCACTGATTGTTCGCAGGCCGATATCCGCCTCGGCGCGCACGCCGGTAAGGGCTAAACTTGCCGCTTTGGCCTGAGTTGCCAGAGAACGGGCCCGGCGTCGCGCGGCCGTCAGATCTTGCCAGGCTTCGA
>CAYPOV010000017.1:0-1892 GCA_964412385.1 uncultured Geminicoccaceae bacterium | reverse complement strand
GGTAGCGTTGTTCCGCAACTGTTTGCCGCGATCGTCTGACGCGCGCTGCCGGACCGCCACCTTGATAGAGTGGCACGGTGAGAATGGTGCTCAATGAAGCACTCGTCTCGCTGTCGACATAGGTGTTGGGCTGATCGGCGTGGTTGATCTGGCCGCGCAGCAAGAGTCTCGGGTTCATCTCGGCCTTGGCGCGGTCGACGTCGAATCGCGCCGCCTCGAATGCCTCTCTGGCCGCGATCAACGACGGATGGAAATCGATCCTCGACAGTGCATCGACTTCGGACAGCGGCAATTGCTTGAGCGGGAGCGGCACCGCCAGTTCACCGGGCGGCTCGCCGACCAGCCGCCGGTAAGCGGCACCCGATGTGAGTAGATCGGCTTTCGCTTGAATACGTTCGGTAATCGCACCCTCGTAGCGCGATTCTGCCTGGGCGAGATCGGTATCCGTTAGCACGCCTTTCTCATGTCGGGCTTGAACGATTGTCAGCTGCTCGAAGAGGCGCTGCTCGTTTTCGAGGGCGAATTCGAGAATGAGCTGGTCGCGATAGACCGCTGTGTAGGCTTCGACGGTCTCAACAAGCACCTCCTGCTCGATGGCGCGGAGATCGGCATGTTCCGCCCGAACCCGGCGTTTGGCGGCATCGATCTCGGCATCGACGGCACCTCCGGTGTGCAGCGGTTGGTCCAAGGTCACGCCGAGGGCACTGATGGTGCTTGTGCGGTCTTTTTCGCTCGTGCGGCTCCACTCGATGCCGGCGGAATTGGTCGAGCTCAAGGTTGGCCGCCATCCGGCACGCGCCTCGGGAACGGTTTCATCGATCGCACGCGCTCTCGCCCTCGCGGCCAAGAGGCGAGGGTTCGAGTCGTACACCTTGGTCAGCGCGTGCTGGAGATCCGTCGGCGTCGCGTCAGCCCACGTGGCTCCGCCAAGGGTCACAAGAAGGGCAAGCACAGCGGCTCGGCACGTATTCCATCGTTGGATCATGCAGAGCAGTTAGCACATTTTCAACCTATGCGCTATCAGTTGAATTCTTTAGCAACCAGAAGGATAGAAAGTCAGAACTGAAATGCTGGTTCCGGCACCAAGTTGAGCATGCGTGGGGTATTCGCGTCAAAAGGCGTAAGCTTGCCGACGGCTTGGCCGAAACGCCGGTAGACGGCAACCCGCCCGACATGGCCTTCACGCAGGATGCAAACCAACCGACCCTGATCCGCGAGCTGATCGAGAAGGGCTTGCGGCACATCATCCACTCCGCCACCGAGCAGGATAAAGTCGAAGGGTGCCTGGGCGGGGAATCCGAGATCGTCTCCTTGAAGTTGCGTAATGACATTGTCGCAGCCCAACTCCGCCAAGGGCTCTTCGACAAGGTCAATCATCGGCTGATCTGGCAAGATGACAAACACTGTTGTTGTCAGCTTTGCCAAGACGGCGGCGACATATCCCGTTTGACAGCCGATCACCATGGCGACCTCACCTGCTTGCGGCAGGCCCACTTGCAGCATGCGGGCCAATGCCAAAGGTTCAATCAGATAGCGCCGATCGGGAAGCTCGATGTCTTCGTCACTATAGGCGACCCCCCGTAGCGAGCGCGGCAGAAACCGCTCGCGCGGCACTGAACCCATCGCTTCCAGAATGTTCGGATCGTCGACTTCGCTGGGGCGCAACTGGTTCTGGACCATGTTCAATCGGGCGCGCTCGTAGTCACTCATGGGGCCACTCCCTCCTTCGCTCGAACGGCTTATAAACACAGGCAATCGTCCCCACAATGCGGCCAATCCGATAGTCCGTTCTGGAACAATGCAATCTATTGACCCTCATAAGGGCACACCATATAGAGGTGAGCCTCGTCATCGCCGCACATGGCCCGGTGGCAGAGTGGTGATGCAGAGGA
>CAYPOV010000016.1:0-26534 GCA_964412385.1 uncultured Geminicoccaceae bacterium | reverse complement strand
ACGCACGCGACATCTCCGAAGAACTCAGATCAAGAATGAAATCAATCAGACCGGGAATCGAAGACTTTAGTGATCGTCAGGAATTGGAACAGATGGGCGTGCTTCCGTCGGAATCAGAGGAGCCGTTGACACCCCAGTCGCCTCAGCCGCTCTTGCCTACTCCCAAGCCTCAGGCGATCAATTGACGTTTCGATCCGAGGATTTCCGCCTCGCTAGCCGATAAGTGTCATCATGATGGTGGCGATGGCACTTGCCGGCGCGGCCTTGGGTCTATGCGTCGGGAGTTTCATCGTCACGATTGAACGACGCTGGCCCGGCGATCCCAAGGGTCTCATTGTCGGCCGTTCATGCTGCCCCCACTGCAAGACAACACTCGAACCTCACGACCTCGTACCAATCCTAAGCTGGCTCTGGCTTCGCGGCCGCTGCCGCTATTGCGGCGCCGTGCTTTCTTGGGTTTATCCCGTCGGCGAATTCGCAGCAGGGATCATCGGAGCAATATCGTTCTTGCTGCTACCCTTGCCCGCGGCAATCGTTACCGCTGGATTCGGATGGATCTTGCTTTTAATCGCCCTGATCGATTTCGATCGCATGGTCATCCCGGACAGTCTCAACGTGATGCTGTTAGCGGTGGGACTGGCCGCCTCAATCACCCAAACCTGGCCAATTCTTGCGCTCAGGGGACCAGAGCCCATTGATGCGCTTATGGGCGTTGTGGGCGGATTTGCGGTGCTGTGGGCGATCAATCTCGGTTATCGCCAATTGCGTGGCCGCGACGGTCTGGGACTAGGGGACGCCAAGCTTCTTGGTGCCGCTGGCGCATGGAATGGAAGCATGCTCCTACCCGAAATCTGTATGATTGCGGCACTCACGACTCTCGGTGCGGTCGTTCTGACAGGCGGCCACAAGAATCGTTTCAGAGCCGTGCCATTCGGCCCGGGCCTTGCGTTGGCGATTTGGGCGGTCTTTCTTATACAGCAGGTCGCTTAGCTCTGATCTTTGCTGCGATGATCCTTGTTGATTTCATCGAGCATTGGACGGACGCTCGATACGTCATAACCCGCTTTGGACGCAGTCTCGACAATGACCTCGGGCTCGATTGTCCGAGCGGCTTGCATTGACCATAAAAATGTCGATCGCGTTCCTGAACGGCAGTAAGCGAGGATAGGCCCGTCACTCTTGTCGACGACTTCGGCAAACTGAGCAACATGGTCCGGAAAGATGCCGCCCGAGACCACGGGCACAAAGTGATAGGCAAGATTAGCAGCTTCCGCTCTCTGACGGGCGCTTTCGTGGGAAAGCTGATCGGGTGCTTCGCCATCGGGCCGGTTGTTGATCACTGTCTTAATACCGAGCGCTTCCGCCTTGGCGAAATCCTCCGCCTGTAGTTGCGGAGCGACATAGAAATCATCGGTCAGTTTGCGAAACATCGTGTCACCTAAAGAAAATGATCGAGCCGGCACGCACGTGGCAAATTCCACATCGTGCCCCATCGATCTAATCACATCATTCCTCTGCCACCAACGAGGCAACTGACAAATCTGGTACCACCCCGTGCTAGAGCCCATATCGTTTGGTGCGGCGCAAGCTCGCTGGAAGGACGAAGCAGATGGCGGAAAGACACAATCATATTGCGGTGCTAGGCGAGCTTATCAGGCTCGGCCTCGAGACGGGCCGGGAGAGGCCGATTGTCGAACAGTTGTGCAAGAGCCTGACACGATGTGGCGTTGGTTTACACAGGGTCGCGGTCGGCTCTGATCTGCTTCATCCGCTCTTCGGCGCACGCGGCATTATTTGGACCGAACAGGAAGGGATATCCGTCGAGGATTACGGCCGCAATAACGAGAAAAAAGACCAATGGCTTCGCAGCCCTTTCCACCACATGCTCCAGAACGAACTTCGCTTGTTTCACGTTCCCCTTGATAACAGCTTGCGACCGGACCTGTTTCCGCTGCTAGATCGCCTCAAGGAGCGAGGCTGTACCGACTATTTTGCCGTAATGGTCGAGTTCGGTGCCAACAGCACATTGGGCGACCTACAAGGTCTCATTTGGTCGTTCGCCACGCAGAAAATGGGCGGATTTTCTGACGACCAAATTGAAACGATTGAGATGTTCGTACCGGCAGCCAGCCTCGCTCTAAAATCGGCCAACGCGAACGTTACGGGTCGCGTCCTCATGGACACATATCTCGGCCAGGATGCCGGGCGCCGCGTCGTCTCCGGTGCCATCGACCGGGGTGCTACCGAATCGGTGACGGCTGCCTTATGGTTCAGTGACCTGGAGGGATTTACACGGCTCGCCGACGCCCTGCCCCAGGACCAGGTAATCGCACTCCTCAACGACTATGCTGAGACGATCGTCACCATCATTCATGCCAATCAGGGCCAAGTGCTCAAATTCATGGGTGATGGGATCTTGGCCATGTTTCCGTTTGACGGCCACGATGACGCATGTCGCCACGCTCTTGAGGCCGCAAGCCAGCTTGGACCCTCGATCGACGTGCTCAACAAGGCCCGAGAACGGCACGACCTTCCTACAACCGACGTCTACCTCGGTCTCCATGTCGGTGAGGTCCTCTATGGCAATATCGGGAGCCGTGGACGCCTTGACTTTACGGTCGTCGGACCGGCAGTAAACGAGGTTGTGCGCATAGAAAGACTGTCGCGCTCGCTCGAGCAACATGTCGCGATCTCGGCTGCCTTTGCCGAGCTTGCCCCTGAGCTGAGCCACAGGCTGGTATCGCTGGGCCGCTACATGTTGAAAGGGGTCGGGCGTCCCCAGGAAATGTTCACTCTCGATCCGGAAACCGAGCGATCCTCATCCTTCGCAATCAACGGTCAGGACCACAGTGATCAACCCCTGGCGATCGAAGGCGACGCGCTCGTGACTTGACGGTGATCACTAGTTCGGTGTGAGGATCCTGCCCAGCACCGAATCAGGACCGGATATGAGCGAGCAACCGAAAAAACGTATCAACCTTGCCCTTCAGGGCGGAGGATCGCATGGCGCCTTTACTTGGGGGGTGATCGACCGGCTTATGGAGGACGGGCGTCTTGAAATCGACACCATCGTTGGCACCAGCGCCGGCGCCATGAATGCCGCTGTGACCGCCTATGGCCTTTGTGTCGATGGTCCGAAAGGTGTGCAGAACGCCATGGCAGTATTCTGGAATCGAATTTCCGAGGAAGCGCACAAGGGTCCTTTGCAGCCAACCCCGCTGGATAAGCTGGTGAGCCGCGGCAACATGGACTTCTCGCCGTTTTGGATCTTTTACGACAACCTTTCACGTCTCGCCTCGCCCTACCAACTCAATCCAGTCGACTTCAATCCGCTACGTGACGTTCTCAACGAAGTCGTCGACTTCGAAGTCGTTCGAAACACAAAAGCTGTCACACTTTTCACTTGTGCAACCAATGTCAAGACGGGAAAAATCAAGGTATTTCGACAGGAAGAAATGAGCGCCGATGCAATTTTAGCTTCGGCGTGCCTGCCATTTATTTTCAAGGCCGTTGAGATCGACGGCGAAGCCTATTGGGATGGGGGATACATGGGAAATCCTCCAATCTACCCACTGATCTACCATTCGAATTGTGAAGACATACTCATTATCCAAATCAATCCCATCAACATTCCGGAAGTCCCGAGAACCGCCAATGAGATCTTCGACCGCATCAACACACTGAGCTTCAACTCAAGCCTGATGCGCGAAATGCGCGCCATCGACTTCGTTACCAAGCTCATCGATAAAGGCTCACTCGACCGCGCCGACTATAAGCGGCTCAACATTCATACGATTGGCGCCGAAGCAGAAATGGCGGCACTGGGGGTTTCCAGCAAGCTCAACGCTTCGATGGATTTCTTGAGCTATCTACACGATCTGGGCGCGCGCCATGCCCAATCCTTCCTGGATCAGCACTTTGACAAGATCGGCAAGGAATCTTCCTGCGATATTGCCGAAACGTTCCTATAACTGTCGGTTTCCGAAGTCGATGAATCAACATGCAACAGGTATTTCTGAAACATTATGAATACCTCGCGCGCAGCAGTAACACAGGCTTCCCGCTCTTCATCCGAGTGAGGACGAGCCAGACGTTCCTTCAGCTTCAGCCACGCTTGCTTGTTCGGCAGAGAGCGATGATACTGCAACCTCCATGTTAACTCATCGCCCAACGACTTCCTTAGGTGATGGTGGATCGATGCACTGCCGAATGTCGAACCGATGAGGACGTAATGGACGCCCAATCGCGCCGTTTCACACAAAATGGCATCGTGGCTCGGTACAGGCGGAGGCGGCAGCGGCTGGTTCAAGAGCCGCAAGTCGTGCTCAAGGCTCATTGTCGAACCGATGTTGAGATCCAAGTCGGTGACCGGAGTCCCTCCATCGCACCGGGAAAGTGACCGTTCTCAAAAAGAATGGGCTCGCCAAAGACCAGCCAGTAGCGCCACATATTCCACAAGCGAATGGTCGGACTGTAGCAGCCGCCGACAAACAGAAAGCCGCTCTAGCGCCTCGTGCAGGTCAGCCATCCCTGCTCGAATAAAACACAGCAATGTTTGCGCCAACTAAACCTTAAAAGTTGAATAAGTCACGACCTTAGTTTACATGAGGTGTAACGCGAGAGGTCATCAGATGCTATCCCCTGAACAGCTCGACGACGCACTAGCGGAGTGCGCGAATGAGCCTATCGCACATCTCGGTAACGTACAGCCGCACGGAGCCCTACTCGTTTCCAATAGCAGCGACAGGATCATTGGCACCAGCACCTCAGTCGCTTCAATGCTTGCGGGAGACGCACAAGATCTCATTGGCTTGGGAGTTTCCGAAGTTGTCGACCCGGGTATACTGTCAAATCTCGATCCACTCTTGGCACAGGATGGGCAATCGCTTGCTGCGATCACCTGGGAAAATCCTGAGCTTCCCTCATTACCGATAGCGGTCAGCGGTTATCGGACCACAAATCACAAGTTCATCGTTTTCCATCCGGGGGCCGGCACTGACAGAAACAACCGGACTTGGCTAGAAGAGATCAGCAGTCTCGCTTCACGCGCTGAAGCCGCCCAAAACGTCGTATCTTTGTGTCAAATCATCGCCTCGACGATCCTCAAGATTAGCAAACTCGATCGTGTCAAGGTCTACCGATTTACGCCTGAATTTCATGGCGAGGTGATCGCTGAGGCGAAGGCCGAGGACATCGAGTCCTATCTCGGCATGTTCTTCCCGGAGAGCGACATCCCGAAGCAAGCGCGAGAGCTCTATTTAGAACACACCTTTCGCAGTATCGTCGATGTTCTGGCAACCCCATCCCCGATCTGCGTCGCGCCGGAACTGAACCCTTGTGATATCAATCTCGGCGCCGCCGCATTGCGTTCCGTATCCCCAGTCCACATCGAATATCTCAAGAATATGGGTATTCGAAGCTCGATGTCCGTGACACTCCGCAAGGGTGATGCACTTTGGGGGCTTACTGCCTGTCATCATCGCGAGCCCTGCTACCTTGACGTTCCGACACGCAATTTTTGTGAATTGATCGGCCGCGTGGCCAGCATGCAGATCGGGTTGGTCGAGGCTTCCGATGATCTGCGCTTGCGGCAGTATCATCAGGTGCAGGCCATCAAGCACACCGCGGAAATCGCCGACGGCAGTGGCGAATTCGATGGAATGCTGGATCACGTCTATGCGCCGATCAACGCGTGTGGCGTTGCCATGGTGCGCAAGGGCGAAATCGTCACCTCCGGTGATACTCCTTCGCTCGAAACCATCAGAGCGGCCTTACCATCTACCACCCCAGCAAGACGCCTCGATCGCCTCATGGCCTGCAAGAAAGACCAGCACTCCATGCTCGAGGGCAATTTTGCGGGCCTCTTGTTCATGCCGGCCGTTGCAGCCTCACTGCAGGCGATCATCTGGTTTAGGTATGAAGAAACCGTGACTGTCAACTGGGCTGGTGATCCGACCGACAAGCCGGTTGTGATGGTTGGCAACCGCCCGCGCCTAGAGCCCCGCAACTCGTTCAAACTTTGGAAAGAAAAGCGCTTAGGAACTGCGCCGCCCTGGCTTCCTTCGGAAGTTGACTATGCCGCAGCGGTGACGTGGGCGTTCTCCAAAGTGGAATTACTGGATCGGATCGAACTCGTCGCCGATCTCGCTCAAGAAAGAATGCTCGCTCTGCAACGGGCCAATCGCGATCTCGAACGCTTCACTTACGCGCTTGCCCATGATCTCAAAACGCCGGCACGTGGCGTTGCCGTTGGACTCGATCTCTTGATGGAGCAACTCCCCAAAGAGGCATTGAACCCCGATCTCGACGACGTCTTAATGTTAATGCGAGAGAGGACGGACCGCCTCTCCTACATGCTCAAATCTATTCTTGCATTTGCCGAAACCGGGAAAGTTTCGGCGGAAGCGGTACCCTTCGATCTTGAGAAGGTGGCCAGGAGTATCCTTGATGAATTGGGGGCGACGGAGCGTGTAACGCTTAAGATCAACTCTCCGAGCGAGGAGTTGATGTTTCCTCCCGGAACGATGGATCGTTCGCCGCAGAACCTATTGGAAAACGCAATCCGTCATCACGAACAAAATTCGATCAAGATCGGTCTATCTGGACGAGTTGTCGAAGGGCAGTTTGATCTTAGCATCACTGATGATGGACCTGGCATTCCACAACACTTTCACAGTCGCGCCTTCGACGTATTCTCCAAGGGCTCCGGCTCCGGCACCGAACCGAAATCGGGATCCGGATTAGGTCTCGGCATCGTGAGGCGCATAATTGAGGGGCTGGGCGGGTCGATCGCTATTCGATCCGAGCCGGATATTCGAAGGGGCACCACTATGCAAATACTCGTTCCATACAAAACGACTCGTCATGAATAGTGTCGCTGCTACCGGCTTCGGACATCCAAGCAAACTGTCCGTTCTTCTCGTTGAGGATGACGAGCTGGACGTGCTGGCGACACGTCGAGCGTTGCGCCCGCTGTCCGACCGTATTGAACTCCATAGTGTCTGGAACGGCCGTGAGGCCCTCGAAACCCTCAACGGGGATGCCAATGCTCTTCATTGGCCTCTCGTGATCGTTCTCGATCTCAACATGCCGGAAATGAGCGGCTTCGAATTCCTTGAGAAGATCCGCAGGGATGACAAGCTAGCGAGCCTGCCGGTCATCGTCTTTACCACTTCCGACCGTGAGAGCGATGTCGTTAAGGCCTACGATTTTAACGTTGTCGCTTATGTCCTGAAACCGATGGATCCAGCCAGGAGCGTCGGAATCGTCGAACTCTTGTCGGCAATGCTCGATTCCGTCGTATTTCCGAAACAAGACCCGCGGTCCCTCAACTAAGCGGACAAAAAAATCGCGCCAGTTCTTGCTTAGGTGCGCACTTAGCCGCGGACAAAGATTTTGCCGGCATGGCGAGCTTAAGACAAAGTGAACACGTAGAAAGCGCTAACCTTATGGTGCATGGCCACCATGGTGGCGAATGAAATGAATAAGAGGAAGTGCCGGATGAATGAGACGTTGACACCGTCTGAGGAGCCTTCGGCTGCAGCCGGAGACATGCCTCAGGGCAAAACCGTACAACAGTATATTGACGAAGCGCCTCAATGGGCGGACGGGACAGAAACCGCCTCCACCCCGATGACGCCCATGCAGTGGCGCATTTGGTGGCTGGCGGCAGCAGGAAAATTCTTCGAGGGCATGGTTGTGTTCATGACCGGTGTCGCTCTGCCTCTACTTGCCAAGGAATTCACCTTGGGTCCTGCTGCCCATGGAATCGTCGGCGCGGCATCACTGCTGGGGATTTTGGTCGGCGCAACTGCTTTGGGCGGTCTTTCCGACACATTCGGCCGCAAGCGGATGTTCATCGTCGAGATGGCGATCTTCACCGCATTTTTGGTGGCTGTCACATTCAGTCCTAACTTCACCTTCCTTGTGGTTTGCCTATTCGGTCTTGGTGTTGCTCTCGGTTGCGACTATCCCACAGCCCATCTGGTGATATCCGAAAGCATTCCTAGCAGAACGCGTGGTCGCCTGGTACTTGGAGCCTTCGGCTTCCAGGCCGTGGGCGCTCTTGTTGGCACCGGCATCGGCTTCATTATCCTCTACGAAAATCCGACGATCGGTGCATGGCGTTGGATGTACGCAAGTGCCATTATTCCCGCAGTGCTGGTCACGCTGGGACGCCTCTACGTCACGGAAAGTGCCCACTGGCTCTTCGCGCACGGGCAACACGAGAGGGCGGAGCAAGAAACTCTCAGACTGCTGACGCGTGATCCAAAGTATCCGAAGCAGGTCGTGCTGGGGCGTGCCGAGGAGCAGGCCGAGAAGAAGGAAGAAAACCAAGCTAGAAGCTCAGGCGGATTTCTGGAGCTCTTCACGAACAAAAACCGCCGGGCCACGATCCTGGCTTCGGTGCCATGGTTCCTGCAAGACCTCGGAACCTATGGTATCGGCATCTTTACGCCGACGATCCTTGCCGCTGCGGTGGGGCACAAGAAAGAGCACGCGACCTCCGTCGCCGACATCATTCAGAACGATATGATTGCTGCCAAGGGTGCCGCCGTTATCGACGTTCTCTTGATCATCGGTATTATTGGCGCGGTTCTCTTTGCCGACAAGCTCGGGCGTATTAGGCTTCAGATATTTGGCTTTATCGGCTGCGCCGCGGGATTATTCTTGGCATCCTTGTCAGTGGATTTCGCCGGCCCTGAGAAAATGTACTTCATCTTCGCAGGCTTCATGTTGTTCAGCTTCATGACCAATCTTGGACCCAATGCGCAGACCTATCTCATTGCAGGCGAAGTGTTTCCGACGAGGGTACGCGGCAAAGGTGCCGGGTTTGCAGCGTCATTTGCGAAAATCGGTGCTGTGACGACGGCGTTCCTCTTCCCAATCCTTCTTGCGGATATCGGTGTGCGCTTCCTGCTCTATATCCTTGTGGTCACGTCCTTGATCGGCGCCTGGGTCACCTGGATGAACAGGATCGAGACCGCCGGCGTCAATCTCGAGGACATCGGCAAGGACTGATCGCGGTCAAGTCAACGAAGAAGGCCCGCACGGCCAGCGTCGCGCGGGTCTTCTCTCTTTTTTAAGGAGATTGGCCTCAACCGATGACGATATCCTCGACGTCAATGTCAGAAACGCGGCGATCACCGTTGAAGCCGAAATTGAAGCTTTCTCCGGGCTGAAGTACACGATTCCAGTTGAGGCCCGTGAAACTCCAGCTGTTGCCGTCGACTTTGCTGGTTTCGGAGCCCCAATTCCCGAAAACATTCAGGTTCCTTCCGAACTCCAACGTAATATCCCAATCAATAACCGGCTGATCCGATGTGTTGGTGATCGTGACCTCGCTTGAGAACCCCGACTGCCACGTGTCCGTGATAACCGGCGTTACTTCGAGGAAAGCATCACCGTCACCGCGTGGCGGCTCGTAAATAGAACTCGAAAAGCTGAAGTTCCCGACGTCTGTGTCATAGGCAGTGGTGCGGTCAATCTGAAAGAACAATGAAAAGCTCTCTCCCGTCTCAACGGGATCGAAGAAGTTCTGCATGGCGGTCGTGTAGTCGATCTGCCCCTCATTAATTGTGAAGGCATCAGCACCCGCCTCCAAGCCATTGACCCACCCTCCGGTTGTGACGCCGCTGGCGTTCAAGCCGCTCACAGAAACCGTCCAAATGTCAGCTGGCATCACACCGCTATTAGTCACATTGAGCTTGGCGAGGTACCCTGTTTCGAATGTTTCGACGAGTTCAAAGAAACCTTCGAAGCCTGGTTCGACAGTGACGTCGACAGTTGCAGAGGTGAAACCACCCAGACCATCCGTAACTTCGTAGACAATGCTGTCGGTCCCTTCGAAGTTCATATTCGGCCGATATTGGATCTGTTGGCCGTCGACGATCGTCGCTGTACCATTCGCCGGTCCCGCCAGGATCTGAGTTATATTCAATACGTCACCATCGACATCGACATCATTGGCGACAACGTTGAATGTCGAGACACCGTTTTCAGTGCCCGTCACGACATCGTTGATACCCACAGGGACATCGTTGATGGGGTTGACCGTAATGAATGCCGTCGGCGGCGTGCGTCCACCCGCACCATCGGACAATTCGTAGGTAAAGCTGTCGACCCCGAAGAAATTCGCATCGGGCGTGTAGCTGAACGAGCCATCAACATTGAAGCTCAAGCTGCCATTCGAAACGTCACTCGCCAAGGAAATGGAAAGCGGATCACCCTCGATGTCACTATCGTTGACCAACACCCCAAAAGCAGGATCGACGAGGAGACTGCCATCTTCGTCGACGGCGTAGTTGTCATCGATACCGGTCGGAGCGTCATTCACAGCGTCGACAGTGATGAAGACAGTTGCGGGGTCAAAGCCACCAAATCCGTCATTCACATTGTAAACAAAACTGTCACTGCCGACGAAGTTCGGGTTCGACGTGTAGTCGAATGAACCGTCAGGATTGAGAAAGAGTGTACCGTTCGTGGGACCACTTACCAATGTCGAGGAAAGCGCGTCGCCATCAATGTCGGCATCGTTGGCCATCAGTCCATTTGCGGGGGTGCGCGAGAGCAGAGTGTCTTCGTCGACGGAATAGCTGTCGTCTTCGGAAACCGGCAAATCATTGATCGGATTGACGGTGATCGACGCTGTTGCGGTCGAAGAACCGCCTCCCCCGTCGCTCACCCGATAGCGGAAGCTGTCAACGCCATTGAAGTCCGCATCGGGCGTATAGGCGAACAATCCGTCGGCGGTCAGCGCCAGTGTTCCATCCGAGACATCGTCAATAAGGCTTACCGTCAGCGGATCACCGTCGATGTCAAAATCATTGGCAAGAACGCTTGGAACGGCGCCCGAAGCCAAAGTCAAATCTTCGTCGACGGCGTAGTTGTCATCACTTGCGACCGGCGCATCGTTCACTTGGCGAATCGTGATCAATGCGGTCGCCATATCGGCTACGCCCAACCCATCATCGACACTGTATGTGAAGCTGTCCGTTCCATTGAAATCACTGTTGGGCGTATAGTCGAACGAACCGTCTGCGTTGAACACCAGGACCCCGTTGGCAACGGACGAGACAAGCGTTGCCGAAAGTGGGTCGCCTTCTGGATCGTTGTCATTGTCGAGGACACCGCGGGCAGCAATGCGTGACAGCACACCATCTTCGTCGATCTCGTAGCTGTCGTCTTCGGCGTTGGGTGCGTCATTGACTGGATCAATCGTCAAGGTGACGCGCGCTTGAGCCCTGCCGCCTAGCTCGTCCTCAACTCGATAGGCAAACGAATCCGTACCGTTGGTGTTGATGTCAGGCGTGTAGGTGAACGTGCCATCGGGGTTAAGGACGAGAGAGCCCTTGTCGGCATCATCGGCAAGTGTCACCACAAGGGCATCGCCGTCCGGATCGAGATCGTTGGCAACGACGTTCCCCGAAATCGGCGTGTCCTCCGCGCCGACGAAACTGTCGTCAACAGGCGTCGGCCGGCTGTTCTGGCGCGACGGGACGAAAAACTGGTCGTAGTCGATGGTCGCGACGGGATTGGATGAGACGATACTGAGAGGCGCGTTCGACCTGAAGGCGTCGTAGGCGATCTCACTGGTCGGGATGAGATAAGCCCCCGCCGTGGCCGAAGCCCAAATAGCCGTGCCGCCATCGCTCAGGACGATCGACTGAATGTCGAGCGGATCAGCGCGCACAGAGCCGTCATCCAACGTAAACGTCGTCAGTTCCGCAGCCGAGTAGCTTTCATCCTCATCGACGATTGTCGCTGCCTTACGGGAGCCCAAAGCCAAAGGATTCGCAAGAAAGGACGCGAAAACTGGGTTTGACGCTGCCCAAACGAAAAAGTCAGCCAAAGTGGTTTTCCTCTGCGCAGAGCATGATGAACGAATTCATTCAGTTCAAAGAGTGAATACAGCAGAAAGGCTGCGCTATCGCCTTCACTGACATTAAATCTCGTTAATGTCCCTAGTATTTTTGGGCTGTTAACTCACGAAATCACGCAACTTTTCGTAATAGTTCCTGTGCCGACAACGTGCATCTGAAGGCGTTTGGCCCACAAATCTACAAATAGCGACGCACCAACCTGCCATCACGATCAGATATTAGTGGGAGAACCTTGCCACGTTTTTTGTAACGGCCGGGAACCTCCTAAAGCATTTTTGCGACACGGAAACCCTGATTGTCGTTACGGTAGTTGGTTCGAACACCGGTGCGAATAGCAGCTCGAACGTTATTGGGGTCGAGAACCCAAGAACTGCCGCGACTTACCCTCAATGTACATTCACCATCAAGCCTCGGATCACGATCGTTCGACGCCCCTTGATAGCTATCGTGCCAGCAATCGTAAGTGAATTCCCAAGCGTTGCCCAACATATCATACAGGCCGAACGGATTGGCAATGTAACTCCCCACCGGCGCCGTTCGCGCATAGCCATCGACGCATGGGAATGAGGGTATGGGAAAACCATTGGCTTTCTCGCTGAAAATGTCGTTGGCATTGGCAAAATCACACGTCAAATTATTGGCAAGATCGTCGCCCCAATAACGCCTCGCTTGCGTTCCGGCGCGCGCGGCGTATTCCCATTCCGCCTCGCTTGGAAGAATGTAACTCGTGCTGACGCGGACCTTGAGCCACTCAACGTATTCGGCCGCATCCTCCCAACCTACACAGACAACAGGATGGCTATCGTCCTGATGATATCCGGGATTACGCCAGTTGTGCTCTGGTCGAAATTCCCATTCACTGTTGTCTTCCGTAAAGCAACCTCCTTCAACTTCATAACCCGTGTCGTCGACAAAGGCCCGAAATTCGCCGCGACTGACCTCCTTGCTGCCGATTGCAAACGGCCCGCCGATCGTTACGCTGTGTTGAGGTCCCTCATTGTCTCTCCGCCCCTCCTCATCCAAGGGCGATCCCATCATGAACGAACCGGGTGGAACCACGACCATTTCCGGGCACACATCACAGTCCTTGAATCTATCCCCAGCCTCGTACCTGGTTTTTTCCCGATAAACGCCAACCGCCGGTTTCACGGGTGCCGGCACGTCAGGGCGAGAGCCGATTAACGAAGCGACTTGCTGTTCGACCAAGAAACCGGTGGAATCAAGGTTTTCGTCAGCTTGCCAATCCCTAATACCTCGGCGGGTTCGTGGACCCGGAAGCCCATCGGCGGCCCCGAGTGAATAACCACGACCATTGAGAGCTGCTTGAATATCGCGCCATTGCGAGCGTGTAAGACCTAGTCTATCCTCGGCTTCACGGTCCGCTTGCCGCTGCTTTTCAGGCGAGACCCAAGAAGCCACAGTATCGCCGTAATCCGGTGACCAGTCCTTGTTTTCGTCCTCGCCATATTCCGGAAGCCAATCGGAGCTTGAGGACCGAGAACCTTTTTCTTGGGTCGCGACAGGCTTGCCATGATCAACAGAGGTCGGTTGGGTATCGAGGGAAGCCGTTCTCGATTGATCGATAACCGATACCCCTGGCGCTTCTTCAGGCTCTTGCCGTTCAGGTTGGACAACGGCGACCTCGGGGGCGCTCGGTTCGACAATCTCAGCGACTGGAGCGGCAGGCTCTGGCATGGCCCTGATCGGAAACGACCAGTCATCGAGTGGACCTGTCGCGACGGGCGTTTGAAGCCTTCCAGTATCGCCAGCTACGAGGCGGATTGAGCGGGTGGGTACGTTGCGCGCAAGATCCCGAACAATTTCGGCTAGGGTCACCTCGCCATTATTGTCACCCCGCTCATCGGCGCGACCTTGAAACGCTTCTAGAAATTGACCGGTATAGAGGCCCAGACCGCGGGCTTCATCCCAGTTGGCAACCTCGTTGGACCCTGCTGCGGTGAGGATGGTGACATCAGGCGATGTTGCTTCAATCGCGGCCCCGGCAACGGCATAGGAAGTGAGCGGCACGGGCCCGCCCTCACCAACTGTTCGACCAGAGAAACAAGCTTCGAGCATTAAGAGTACGCGTTTCGCTCCGAGTGAGCTCAATCCCTCGGTGAGGCGATCGACCTCGAAGCCGCCAATATCCAAACGCGTCGGCGAAGCATTGCTTGCCAGCAAAAAGGCATCGTCATCCTGCGGCATTCCGTGACCGGAATAGTAGACGAAAAGTTCGAGATCTGAGCCGACTCCACTAGTCAGTCGGCTGAGCGTGCTTGCCGACCGGTCACTGCTGGCAAACCACTCCTCAAAAGTCAGCTTTTCCGCATCGAATAGCACATAGACTTGCTCGGGCGGGTATCCCAACTGATTGACCACCAGATCGCAGATTGCGGCGGCATCATAGTGGGCGTAGGCGACGTCAGGCACACCCGTTCGCTCATAGTCCTTGTTGCCGATGATAATGGCAAAGCCGTCTGGGTTGATATCCGCAGCACCCGGCTTTCGAGTGCAGGCAATCTCGCCCGGCTTATTGTAGACTGTTACGTCTTGCGCATTGGCCATTGAGCCTGCCAGACAACCCAAAACGAGTGCAGACGCCGTCCCCAAGAACCTCGCAATCAGTTGACCGTGCCAACGAAGGCGCATCATCGTAACCAACTTTCTTTTCCAGTTCCTCGTGCGATATTTGTGACACGGAGCGCCACAGCGGTCCAGAAAAGCCCCGAATACTTCAAACTGTCCGTCAACCGATCATAGAAAAGAGACCCTCCGCTATGACCGAATTTAGCCAGTCAATCGATTCCCGCGTGCGTGTCGGACATGCCCATCTCAAGGTGGCCGACCTTGAGCGTGCGGTGGCCTTCTACCGGGATATCTTAGGGTTTGAGGTCATGCAGCGTTACGGCAATGAGGCCGCATTTCTGTCCGCCGGCGGATATCACCATCACTTGGGCCTCAATACCTGGGACAGCAAGAACGGCTCCGCACCACCCGCTGGTACCACAGGCCTGTACCACGTGGCGTTTCTCTACCCGGATCGCGCCACGCTCGCCGATGCGTTGCGCCGTGTGCGCAAAGCCAATGTGCCGATCGATGGTGCCAGTGATCACGGCGTTAGCGAGGCCATCTATCTGCGTGATCCCGACGGCAATGGCCTGGAGCTTTACCGTGACCGGGCGGAAGTGGAATGGCCACGCAATGAAAAGGGCGAGCTCGCCATGTGTACGCGCAAGCTCGACCTTGAAGAGCTTGCGCGCCATGGGACCTCGCCCGGATAATTGAGCCCTTCAACAACGCTTTTCCGTCGCCAAGGCTTGCCTCATACGTTCAAGCCGACGTCGACGGCTGCTCGTATCGCTGCGGCGGGTCGGTAACGTCCTTGGGCGGAAGTGCTGGCTGCGGCAACGCATAAAAACGATCGGCTTGATCATCCCAGGATGGCTCAAAGGGCAAGCGCATGCGAACGCCACTATTGTTTTCATCGGCTTCACGCAGCGCCTCTTGCAGATTTTCGGCAAGATCTCTGCTCCAAGGCAGCGAATAGGCGCGTGGCTCAAGATTGCTTTCAAGCTTAAGCCAAAGATGAATAGCTTTGTCCTCGACGATATTGCCTGCCAGCACATCGGCCTCCTCTGCCTGACCGCGCCACCATTCGAGGCTTACCGGCTTGGGCCGGCTCAAAAGCTCGGCGAGCGCCGCATAGCTCAGCGGCAGGAACAGCATGGCCACAAGGATGGCAGATATCTTGAGGCCCAAGCGATGGCGCGACCAAATCGTCATGCCGGTAAGGGCGGCGGCGAGAACAGCGACGGCAACATAAAGCTCGTAGAGATCAGACATTGTCAGCTCCTCGCACTGCGCAAAGGTTTGTGGAGACTATGAACACTCCCAGACCGTAGCGAGCCGTTTTCTTCGAGCACGAACCGCAAAACCGTCAGCTCTTGGCCCTGCCGAGTAAGCTTTGCCTCACTTGCCAGGATCTGTTTGGTAGAGCGATTGGGGTCGGGTTTGACACTGACGACGACCGTGACCGGAATGGGTGTGACATGAGCCTGGTTGCGATAGAGGTGAAGGTTCACCGTATATTCCCCCGGCGGGATACCGCGCGAATAGGTGACCTCGTAGTTGATCTTCGTCGCATCGGCTCGCGTCCCGAGATCATCGCGCAAGAGATTGAATATCAGGCCGCCCTTGTTGGAATATCCCACCGGAACGTCGCCCGGTGCCTGCACCCAAAGATCGACGTCGGCGTTGATTGCGTCAGGCCATTTGATTTCGACAATGACGTTCCCCGGCGGGCTTGTGTCTTTGATTTGTTCGGAGCCCGGCTTGGCTATGTGCGGCAGAAGCAGCAGCACAATCGCAACAAAGCCCGCGAGTGCCAGCATGATGACGTCGCGAAAGACCGTTCCATCGCTGGCTTCGTGGAAATCATCGAGACTCGACATTACTCGCTCCCCGCTCAATGAGCTGCGCAACGAAGCGCGAGGCACCGCCCTCAAGAATCCGATAGTTCAGCATGAGCCAGATATTCAGCACCGAGCCGACCAGGGTCGTGTAGAGGGCAACGCCGAGCCCTTCGATAAGTCCCGAGATCATGGGACCGACAGCCGCAACATCACCCGCGGCTTCAGGATCGACGGCACCCAGGGCCAGAACAAAGCCAAGGATGGTACCTATAAGACCAAGCAGCACGAGACTGTTGGCAAGGTGCCGAATTTGCGCGATCTCGCCAACAATACGCAAGCGCAAGGCCGCTTCAACACTCGACATACGATCTGCAGTGAGCCTAGTGCCCTGGTCGAGAAACCTTGCCGTCCTGGATAGAGGATCCGGACTTTGCGAGCGAACTTCATTGAGTTCGCGGGATAGCTGAAGCGCGCGGTACCCGGTAAGGACCATTCCCACGGCAAAAATCGCGGCAATCACAAGAACCAGGCCACTGCTGTCCGCCTGCACGATTTCGCTCACCCAGCCCTCGAAAGCGGCTGCAGCAAACAAACCGGCGGCGACGATGTTGTAGCCAGCAAATCGTAGAAGGAGCAGGTAACGGTAAGGATCACTGTTCCATAAGGCACGCGCTGCCGCAACACGCGGAAAGGTAGGTCGCGCGACACCCGCTGCTCCATAATTCCAGTCAAGATCAAGCATGGCCTCACTCCCGAAACACTTAGCAATTCCTGATAAAGCTTGTCTCAAGAGATTGCTTCTATTACAAGATTCCCCTCTTTTCTCCTCTTCGCACCAAGAAATGGCGATTTCTCGATTTCATACAATATCCTTTCTACGACACATTTTCTTGACTATATTGTGACGAGCGTCACAACCATTGAGGCTTTAGAGCGTGACGCTGTCCGCAATGCTCGGGAAACGAGCAAGAAAGCCGAATGGGTCGTGCGTTCGTACAGTGGGACATCCAAAGATACCAAGAAGTGCGCTTGTCAGCATTGGCTGGGTTGGTATCTCGGTAGAGGCAATGGAGATGCTGGATGAACGAATCGGCAATGATGGTCATGGACGTTCAAAAGTCCCGTGCGCAGGCTGGCGTCGGCCCATTGCCGGATGACCATCCTGAGGTCGTCTCTCCGAAGATTGGGGTCCTGCTCATCAATCTCGGGACGCCTTCTGGCACCGACTACTGGTCCATGCGTCGATATCTCAACGAGTTTCTTTCCGACAGAAGGGTGATTGAACTACCGCGCTGGTTCTGGCTTCCTTTGCTTCGTCTCGTCGTTCTCTCACGCCGCCCGCAGCGCTCGGGTGAAGCCTATGCTTCGGTCTGGAACGACGAGATGAACGAAAGTCCGTTACGCACGATCACACGCAGCCAAGCGGAAAAACTAAAAGTGCGGTTTGAATCGCGAGACATCGCAGTCGAATGGGCGATGCGCTACGGTGTGCCTCCAATTGCCGAGAGCCTCGACAAGCTCGAGGCTCGAGGCTGTCGACGTGTTCTTTTGATGGCGCTCTACCCCCAATACTCGGCAACGACAATGGGGACGGCCTACGACAAGGCGTTCGACAAGCTTAAAGCCATGCGCTGGCAGCCTGCAATTCGAACTATGCCGCCCTACCATGATCACCCGGACTATATCCGTCTGCTTGCACGCTCGATTGAAAACCATGTCGAGGACCAAAGCGAGCGTCCCGACCGAGTGATCATGTCGTTCCACGGACTACCTCAAGATTACCTGTTTCGCGGCGATCCCTATCACTGCCAATGCCAGAAGACGGCGCGGCTGGTGCGCGAAGAACTTGGTTGGGATGACAACAAATTGATGGTCTGCTTCCAGTCTCGATTTGGCAGGGCTGAATGGCTGAAGCCCTATCTCGATGAAACTCTGGAGACCCTGCCGCGCCAAGGCGTCACGCGGATCGCCGTGATCTCCCCCGGTTTCTCCGCTGACTGCGTTGAAACACTCGAAGAGATCAATATGGAAGGCCGCGAGAGCTTCCTCGAGGCTGGCGGGGACGACTTTTCTTACATCCCTTGCCTGAATGACGAAGATGGTCACATTGACCTCATCGAAACCCTGGCGCGCCAAGAAATGCTTGGGTGGAGCTAGTTTAAGAACCAAAGAGGGGAACCAGATTGGCGGATCGACGCGTTTTAGTGAGTTTTTGGACGTCATGAAACCGCCCTACCTGCTCTTTTTGGGTGATGTCGCCGACCAGCTAGCCGCCAAAACCGCCGATGGGATTGCCCATTGGAGGCCGGAATGGGCCAAAGGTCAGCTAAGACTGCCAGGCTGCCGTGCCGATCTCGGTATCGCCGACATGTCGATCACCGAAGCCAAAATGGCCGGTGTCAGGACCATGGTCGTAGGTGTGGCCAATTCTGGCGGCACACTAAAAGATGATTGGATAGCGACGATCATGGATGCGCTCGATGCTGGCTTAGACGTCGCAAGCGGCCTGCACGTCAAACTTTCGACCCTTCCGGCCATCGCCGAAGCCGCCAAGCTCAATGGTTGCAAGCTCGAAGACGTCCGGCATCCCAAGCAAAGTTTTGCGACAGGTACCGGCGTGAAACGAACCGGCAAGCGTCTGCTTTCCGTCGGAACCGATTGCTCTTGCGGAAAAATGTATACGGCCCTCGCACTCGAGCGGGCTCTCACGGAAAAGGGCGTTCCGTGCGATTTCAGAGCAACGGGCCAAACCGGCATTTTCATCGCCAGCGAGGGTGTGGCGATCGATGCCGTGGTTTCCGATTTCATCTCGGGCGCCGTCGAGTGGCTAGCACCTGAAAACGATCCTGATCACTGGGACCTCATCGAGGGCCAAGGCTCGCTCTTTCATCCGGCCTTTGCTGGTGTGTCATTGGGACTGCTCCATGGCGCTCAACCCGACGCATTGGTGCTGTGCCACGAGCCGACACGAACACATATGCGGGGTCTCAAGCATCAGCCCCTGCCTAAAATTGGTGAGTGCATCGAGGCCAACATATCAGCGGCACGGCTTACCAATCCGGAAGTCCGGTGCATCGGCCTTGCCGTCAACACGCGCGCGCTTGACGAAACTGACGCCATCACGCTTCTTCAAGAGATCGAAACGGAGCATGGCATACCGGTGGTCGATCCGGTCCGAACCGGCGTCGACAAGCTTGTGGAAGCCCTGCTCTAGACGGAACGATGGCGAAGCGCACTCTCACCGCTCGACCGGAAAGCTGGGCGACTGCCAAGCCCTTCACGATTTCGCGTGGCACGGTCAATTCGGCCGAAGTCATCACCGTGGAAATCCGCGCCGGTTGTCATCGTGGTCGCGGCGAGTGCCTTCCCTATCCGCGCTACGGCGAAACCATCGAAGGCACGCTCGAGACCATAGAATCCTTGCGGCAACTCGTTGAAGAGGGCGCTGATGGAACGGCGATCAACCAACACCTCGGTCCTTGCGCCGCTCGCAATGCCCTCGACTGCGCACTTTGGGATCTCGAAGCAAAGTTGAGCGAAAGCTCGATCTTCGAACTCCTCGGGATCGAGCCACGAAGAAACGTTATCACCGCCTTCACCTTGAGCCTCGACACTCCTGACGCCATGGCTGAAGCAGCGCAAAGCGTGGCCGACCGGGCACTCCTCAAGGTCAAACTTGGCGGCGAGGGAGATCTCGAGCGGCTCGCGGCAGTTCGCGAAGCCGCCCCCAATGCTGCACTGATCGTCGATGCCAATGAAGGCTGGCGTCCTCAGGAACTCGAGCGCAACCTTAGCAGCCTTGCGGAATTGGGCGTGTCGCTCGTCGAGCAGCCCTTACCCGCGTCGAATGACGCAATGCTTGCCGATGTCGAGCATCCCGTGCCGATCGCCGCCGATGAAAGTTGTCATGATTCAACAACCATCGAGACGCTCGCCGGCCGCTATGATGTGGTCAATCTGAAGCTCGACAAGACCGGCGGTCTTACCGAGGCGCTCAAGGCAGCGGCGCGCGCCAAGGAGCTTGGCTTAGGCCTCATGATCGGCTGCATGCGCGGGACGAGCCTCGCCATGGCGCCAGCCTTGATGCTGGCTGGTGATGCCGCTTTCGTCGATCTCGACGGTCCTTTGCTGTTGGCGGAAGACCGCGAACACGGTCTTCACTACCATCGCAGCACCGTCTCCATGCCCTCCCCCCTGCTCTGGGGATAGTTTAGAGAAAATTAGGCATTCGAGTATGGAAGCGTGTCCACGGTCACAGCATGGCCGGATTTTCCCGCTATTCTCGCCATTGAGCCTAACGGAACACAGGCGTCAGGGACTTGAAAGATGGATCGTTTCGAACCGCAAATGCCGACAGTTGATAAGGCAATTTATGATTTCTTAAAGCGCGAGGACGCGCGTGTCGTCGTCAGAGCAGGCGCCGGACACCGCGAGACGCGTGCATGGGCGACCTTCGCGACCGTCACACTTCGCGCACAAGACGCGGGTCGAGCCGATCGCGCAGGCCATCGCCCATCACATTGATCGCAAGAATGGTCAGCGACAGGAATAATCCCGGGAACAGGATATTGTGGGGAAACACCCGGAAAAGGGCTCTACCCTCAGCCATGATGTTTCCCCACGACGGGATCTCAGGCGGAATGCCGATTCCGAGAAACGATAGGATCGCCTCGATCAGAATTGCGCTCGCCGCAATGTAGCTCGCCTGAACGATCAGTGCCGGAAGCGTGCTCGGCAGAATATGCCGCCATAGCCGCCGGTGAAAGGGAACACCGAGCGCACTCGCCGCCAATACATAGGTGTCGTTCGATACGGAAAGCACCACAGACCGCACCAGCCGCACCACCCGAGGAAATTCGGGAATGGCGATCGCCAGGATGACGGTGACGAGACCCGACCCCCAAAGCGCAACCAGTGCCAAAGCCATGAGAATTGGCGGTATGGCCATCAATCCGTCGACCATACGCATTACCAGGCCGTCGAACCATCGGACAGTGCCGGCCAAAAGTCCGATGAGCAGCCCGGCCGCTACTGAGATCGCCGTCACTCCGAAGCCAATGATCAGCGAGACGCGGGCGCCATAGAGAACGCGGCTATAGATGTCGCGCCCTAGACTGTCCGTGCCCATCAAGAACCGAAAAGGTACAACCTCGCCGGCCGCATTCGTCACATTGCCCTCGGTCATCGGCACGGCATTGCGGGAAACAGGATTGATCTCGCTTGGATCGATCGTTCCAAGATAGGGTGCCAGAACGGCCAGGGCGGCCATGAACACGAGAATGGCGGCGCCGAACTCGATCGGCGCACTCCATTGCCTCAAATACGGATCCTCGGATCGAGAAAAACATAAGCGAGATCGACAAGGAAATTAATCACAACATAGACGACCGAAAACAGCAGAACGACGGCTTGGATCGTCGGGAAATCGCGGCTCAAGACAGCATCGACGGTAAGCCTCCCAAGACCGGGAATATTGAAAACGCTTTCGGTGACAACCACGCCACCGATCAGAAGGCCAATGCCCAACCCAACGATCGTCACGATCGGGACAGCCGCATTGAAGAGGGCGTGATGGATCATCACACCGCGCCAACTCAGACCCTTGGCTCGCGCGGTTCTCACATGGTCCTGACCCAGTATCTCCAAGACGGCAGCTCGGGTCATACGCGCGATCAAGGCAACATAGATAATGGCCAAAGTCAGGCTGGGGAGGACTAGGTGCAGAAGCCAGGTTCCCAAGCCCTCACTGAGGGGCCTGTAGCCTTGGACCGGCAGCCATTTCAGCTCGACAGCAAAAACATAAATCAAGGCATAGCCGATCACGAAGACCGGCACGGAAAAACCAAGAACGGCAAATCCCATGACAAGGCGGTCAATGACCGAGCCATGATAGCGCGCCGCGATCGCACCTAGAGGAACAGAAACGACTAACGTGAAGGCCATCGTCAGCAGCGCCAGAGACAAGGTCGGCTCGAGGCGCTGACCGATCAATGTCGTGACCTCAGTCTTGAAATAGAACGACTGGCCTAAATCGCCTTGCAGGACATTGCCGATCCAAATCAAGAGCTGCCTGATGAGTGGCAGATCAAGTCCAAGCTGGCTTCGGATCGCATCGATTTGCGCTGATGACGCGGCGTCACCCGCAAGAATGGCCGCAGGATCACCGGGCGTTAGCCTCAACATCAAAAAGACGAAGAGCGCAACGACAACAAGAACGGGTATGGTGGCCAGGAAGCGGCGAAGGATGAAGGCAACCATCGCCCTAGCTAGGCCTTAAACAATTCATTCGTCCTTTATTTGAACATTCCAAAAGTAGGTGGCAGGACCGGGCAGCAGGCCATCGACCTTGTCCGATCGGTAGGCCATCGGCACGTAGTATTGGCCGACATAGCCATGGGTCACGACTTCGAGGGCCCGCTCCTGCACCGCTGTTGCGATCGATTTTTGCACCTCTGGGTCCTGCTCGCGGGCAAAGGCATCTCGCAAATCTTGAAGCTCGCTGTCACATGGCCAGCCGAACCATGCATCATCACAAGCAGCATTCACACCCGCCGTGCTGATCGGATTGAGAATGTCGGCCGCTACCCAGGCCGTCATCAAAGCGCTCCAACCACCTTCGCTCACAGGCCCCTTGTTGGCGCGCCGCGATACCAGCGTCTGCCAGTCCATCGACTGCATATCGACGGTAAACCCACCCCGCTCCAACAATTGCTTGGCGACGGGAGCCAGATTGGTGAGCACGGCCAGATCGGTGGAATGGAGCAAGGTCACGGGCGTGCCGTCATAGCCCGCCTGCTCGAGCAGCTGCTTCGAGTCCTCGGCGTGCGAAGTCACCAAAATCTTGGAACCCGCATCCGTCGCAAAGGTGGTGTCGCAGACGAACATGGCACCACAGACCTTATAATAGTCCGGATTGCCGATAGAAGCCTTCAAGAAATCTTCCTGATTGAGCGCCGCAATGGCCGCACGGCGGACCAACTCGTTGTCGAAGGGCGGCTGCAGCCAATTCGGCCGGAACATGTACTGATAGCCGAGCGGGTTGGGCGACCAAACCGTGACATCGTCCTCACTATCGAGAAGCGGCAGGAGATCGTGGGGCACCTGTTCCAGCACATCGATCTCGCCCTCGGCCAACGCGGTCACTTGGGTCTGCTGATCCGGCATTGATAGCCACTCGACGCGATCCACCTTGGCGACTTTGCCGCCCGCAGCCCAGCTCGACGGCTCATCACGTGGAACATAGTCCTCGAACTTGGTGAAGACGGCCTTGTTGCCGGGCTCCCACGCCGTCGTCTCGAATCTGAACGGTCCCGAGCCGATATGCTCTTCGATCTGCGTGTCGACAGGCGTCTTGGCCATCCGTTCCGGCATGACGAAGGGTACGTTGGAGCTGGGTTTGGCGAGCGAAAGAAGCACCAAGCCGTAAGGCTCTTTGAGGTGAAGCTCGAAGGTCTTCTCGTCGATGATGTCAAAGCGATCAGTGAACTCCTGGAGCTTCTGCCCCATCACGTCTTTTTGCATCCACCGCTCGAGCGACGTCACAGCATCCACCGACTTCACAGGCTCGCCGTCGTGGAACTTGAGACCTTCTCGCAGCGTGAACGTGTAGGTCAGCTGATCGTCGCTGACCGCAAAGTCACCAACCATTTGCGGACGGACGTTGAGTTCGGCATCGAGCGCGAACAGCGTATCGAACACCATGTAGCCGTAATCGCGCGAGATGTAGGCGGTCGTCCAAATCGGATCGGTGATCTTGAGATCGGAATGCATGACGACACGCAAGGCGGTTTCTGCATGAGCGACGACCACGCTGCCGAAAAACACGGCTCCGGCAACTAGGGCTCGCGCCGCACCATGCCTCACTGCCAGCGTCTTACCTGTCATTTGGTCTTGCCCTCTTCGCAGTTGCAGCAAAATTTCGTGCAGTTCTACGCTCGAACCGGGCCGAACGGCAAGGCTCTCACCGCTTATAGCCACGCCACGGCCGCAGCAATCGTGCTAACCATAGAGGTGATGACCGTCAAAATTGCTCTTGCCTATAGCAACACCATGGTGGCGAAGAACGGCATAGCCGATCGACAAATGAAAAAAGAAGTTCGGCAGGGCGTAGAGCGTCAGGAATGAGGCGCCATCCTGGTGCAACTCGGCCCTTCCGGCAATGTGGGTGATGATACGCGCCGCGGCATCGTCGAACAGCGCCGTATCCAGGCCGGCAAGAAGTGTGCGGATTTCGCCGGATCGCGCAAGAAGGTCGTCGCGTGCACATTGTTCCGTGGCGAGATCCGGCACCTTCCGTCCCGCAAGTGGGAACACGGTTCGCAAGACGAAACCCTGTGCCGTGCGGAAATTCTCACCCGCTGTCATCATGTCTGGAGCGAGCCGCTCACGAAGAAGCTCGCCTCGTGCCTCCGGCAAGGTCTTGAGGATGTCGTCGAGCCGCGAGAGATAGTGCCGGAAGACGGGAATAGAGCACTGAAAGATCGGTGTCGTGCGCACTGGCGGGCTCCCGCTGCACCATCACTTGAAAGGGCTCGTCAGACCAATGCCGAAAGCTTCTTTGAAATGATTTCGTTGACCATTTGCGGATTGGCTTTGCCGCCGGTTGCTTTCATCACTTGCCCAGTGAACCAGCCCGCAAGTTTGGGGTTCTTTTTGTATTTTTCGACCTGATCGGGATTGTCCGCGATTATTGTCTCAACAATAGGCTCGATCGCCGAGGTGTCGGTTACTTGTTTGAGGCCTTTTTCCTCGACAATAGCTTCGGGATTGCCGCCTGTCTCGAACATCTCGGCGAAGACGTCCTTGGCAATGCGCCCCGAAATCGTCTTGTCACCCAAAAGGTCCTGAAGCTTGCCGAGATATGTCGAGGTCACAGGCGAAGTCTCGATATACTTTCCAGCCTATGCCAACAGTCCGAAGAGCTCGTTGATCACCCAATTGGCTGCAAGCTTGGCATCCCGGTTCTTGGCCACCTCTTCAAAATAATCCGCCGTCGATCGCTCGCCGACGAGTACGCCCGCATCGTAAGCCGAAAGCCCATAGTCGCTCATGAAACGCCCCTTCTTGTCATCCGGCAACTCGGGCAAGGTTTGCTTGATGGTGTCCACAAAGTCCTTGGGAAGTACCAAGGGAAGGAGATCCGGGTCCGGGAAATAGCGGTAATCGTGAGCTTCTTCCTTGCTGCGCATCGATCGCGTCTCGCCGCGATTGGCATCGAAGAGCCTTGTCTCCTGCTCGATTTCGCCGCCGCTCTCGATCACTTCGATCTGCCGCTTGGCTTCGAACTCGATGGCTTTGGCAACGAACCTCATGGAGTTGACGTTCTTGATCTCACAACGTGTGCCGAGCTTGTTGGAGCCTTGCGGACGCACCGAGACATTGGCGTCGCAACGCAATGAGCCTTCCTCCATATTGCCGTCGCAAGTACCGAGATAGCGAAGGATCGAGCGCAGCTTACGCATGTAGAGAACGGCCTCCTCGGGCGAGTGGATATCGGGCTCGGAGACAATCTCCATCAATGCCACGCCCGAGCGGTTGAGATCGATCAGGGTCTCGTCGTCGAGCTGATCATGCATCGATTTGCCGGCGTCCTGTTCCATGTGGAGCCTCGTGATGCCGACAGCCTTGGTCGTGCCGTCCGGCAAATCGATGAGAAGCTCGCCCGTACCGACAATCGGGTGCTGATATTGCGAGATCTGATAACCCTGTGGCAGATCGGGATAGAAATAGTTCTTGCGCTCGAACACCGAGGTCTCGTTGATTTGCGCTCTCAGACCGAGGCCGGTTCGAACCGCGTGTTCGACACAGTGTGCATTGACCACTGGCAGCATGCCCGGCATGCCGGCGTCGATGGGCGAAACCTGGCTGTTGGGCTCCGCCCCGTACGCCGTGGGTGCGCCTGAGAACAGCTTGGCCGAGGAGGTGATTTGGGCATGGACTTCCAGCCCACAGACAATCTCCCAAGTCCCGGTATTTCCTTCAAGCGTGTAGGTCATGCCGCCGCCAATCCATAAGGCAACGTGTCGAAGCCTGCCGCATCCTCGAGCGCCTTGCCGACACGCACAACCATGGGCTCGTCCCAAGCCTTGCCGATCACTTGGAGCCCAAGCGGCAAACCATTGGCATCAAGCCCACCCGGAATCGAAATGCCCGGCAATCCAGCGAGGCTCGACGGCACCGTAAAAACATCGTTGAGATACATAGCGACGGGGTCGTCCATTTTTTCACCCAGTCGAAACGG
>CAYPOV010000015.1:0-26803 GCA_964412385.1 uncultured Geminicoccaceae bacterium | reverse complement strand
GGGACTCGTGACGATTTCTAGAGAGATGAAAGACTTGGCTGCCCGGGCGCGAGAAAACCGGCTCAAGCCTGAAGAGTTTCAAGGCGGCGGGTTTTCGATCTCTAATCTCGGCATGTATGGCATTCGTGAATTCTCGGCGGTCATCAACCCACCCCAGGCCTGTATTCTCGCTGTGGGTGCCGGCGAGCAGCGGCCGGTCGTCAAGAATGGCGAGCTTGCTGTTGCCACCGTGATGACTTGCACGCTTTCGATCGATCACCGGGTCGTGGATGGAGCACTCGGGGCGGAATTCCTCGCTGAGTTCAAGCGACAGATCGAAGACCCGCTAGGTCTGCTGCTTCACTAGAAAAGGAAACCACCCATGGCAGAAGCGGCCTATGATATCGTCGTCATCGGCGGCGGTCCGGGAGGCTATGTTGCCGCCATCCGGGCAGCCCAGCTCGGCATGAAGACGTGCCTTGTCGAGCGCGAACATCTGGGGGGTATTTGCCTGAATTGGGGGTGTATTCCGACCAAGGCATTGCTTCGTACAGCGGAAATCTACGGACATCTGAGCCATCTGGAGGCTTTTGGTCTTAGGGCTGAGAAACCGGGATTCGATATCGAAGCCGTCGTCAAGCGGTCACGCGCCGTTGCTGGCCAGCTCAATCAAGGTGTGCGCCATCTTCTCAAGAAAAACAAAGTCACGGTCTTCGATGGCGAAGGGCGCCTTTCCAGCAGCAGCACGGTCGAGATCTCAGGACCCAACGGCAATCTGGTGGTTGAGGGACGGCACATAATTGTGGCGACCGGAGCCCGCGCGCGGCAACTTCCGGGACTTGAAAGCGATGGCAGGCGTATCTGGACCTACAAGGAAGCAATGGTACCGGAAAGCATGCCGAACTCGCTGGTGATCGTTGGCTCAGGGGCAATAGGGATCGAATTCGCAAGCTTCTACCGCTCAATGGGAGCGGACGTTACCGTCGTCGAGGTTGTCGATCGAATTCTGCCGGTCGAGGATGAGGAGATATCGGCGTTCGCACGAACGCAATTCGAGAAACGCGGCATCAAGATCAAGACGGGCGCCATGCTATCCTCGATGAAAGGGAGTGACGATAGCGTTACGTTGGTCGTGGTATCGGACGGCCACGAGGAGAGCCTTACTGCGGATCGTGTCATTATGGCCGTCGGGATCATCGGCAACACGGAAAGGCTCGGCCTCGAGGATCTCGGTGTTGAGGTCGAGCGCGGTCACATCACAATCGATGAGCATTGTCGAACGTCGGTCAAAGGGATCTACGCCATTGGCGACGTAGCCGGGCCACCATGGCTTGCCCACAAGGCGAGCCATGAAGGGGTGCTATGTGTTGAGGCCATAGCCGGCGAGGCAGTCCACCCCTTGGACACGTCCAAAATCCCGGGATGCACCTATTCTGAGCCGCAGATTGCCAGCGTCGGAATGACCGAAGCTGCTGCCAAAGCGGCCGGGTTTGATGTTCGTGTCGGACGGTTCCCCTATATCGGCAATGGCAAGGCTATCGCGCTTGGCGAGACCGAAGGAATGGTCAAGACCGTGTTCGATGCCAAGACCGGGGAATTCCTTGGCGCCCATATGGTTGGGGCTGAGGTGACGGAACTTATACAGGGCTTCGTCGTCGCACGGCAGCTCGAGGCCACTGAGCTCGATTTGATGCAGGCAGTGTTTCCGCATCCGACCTTGTCGGAGATGATGCACGAAGCCACCCTTGACGCCTACGGTCGCGCCATACACTTCTAAGCTGGTATTAAGGAAGGACTTGATGGCGACCGTCACCCTCACGCCGACCACAATTCAGCGAAAGCCGGCCTGGATTCGTGTGAAGGCACCGGTTTCAAAAGGTTATCAGGAAACCAGGAAACTGGTGCGTGCAAAAAGGCTGCACACGGTCTGCGAAGAAGCCGCATGCCCGAACATTGGCGAGTGCTGGGAGCAAAAGCACGCAACCGTGATGATACTGGGTGATGTTTGCACCCGGGCCTGCGCCTTTTGTAACGTCAAGACCGGCCTTCCCAATTTGGTTGACTCGGGCGAACCAGCGCACCTCGCCGAGCTTGTTGCCGACCTTGGCCTCAAACACGTTGTCATTACCTCCGTGGATCGTGACGACCTTTCCGATGGCGGTGCCTTCCAATTCGCACGGAGTATTGAATCGATTCGGGCTTTGGAGACGGACACCACCATTGAAGTCCTCACACCAGATTTCATGCGCAAGCCCGGTGCTCTAGAGCGTGTAATCGCGGCCGGTCCCGACGTCTTCAACCACAATCTCGAGACAGTACCACGGCTCTATCGAACGGTTCGGCCGGGAGCGCGCTATTTCCACTCGTTGCGGCTGCTGCAAAGGGCCAAGGAATTGCGACCGACGGTGTTCACCAAATCGGGGATTATGGTTGGACTTGGTGAGGAGAAGCGTGAAGTTCTTCAGGTGATGGACGACATGCGTGCGGCTGATGTCGATTTCTTAACCATCGGCCAGTACCTTCAGCCGACACCGCGACACCACAAGGTTGACCGGTTCGTTGAACCAACGGAATTCGAAAGCTATGCATCAATGGCAAGAGCCAAGGGCTTCTTGATGGTCTCGGCATCACCTCTGACACGATCGTCTTATCTCGCCGGTGATGATTTTGCCCGGCTGCAGGCAGCACGTAACGCGATTGCCGCACATTTCGTTCAATCGACCGCCTCGCCAGCCCACTAAACACAGAATTCAATTTGCCATGCCAACCCACGCCGAGCGTCGATATCTCCCCTACAAGCCCGAGCAGCTTTTCGACTTGGTCTCGGGGGTCGAGCGATATCCAGAATTTCTTCCTTGGTGCAAGGCCTGTCGCATTACGCGACGTGAAGGTGATGTCTTCTACGCCGATCTGGTGATCGCATTTAAGGTTTTTCGCGAGCGATTCACCTCCAAAGTTACGCTTAATCCCAAGTCGAAGATTGATGTTGAGTATATCAACGGTCCGTTTCGATACCTCAACAACCATTGGGAGTTTGAACCCGCAGAAGACGGAGGCTGTATCGTTGAGTTCTATGTGGACTTCGAGTTCAAATCTCGGGTCCTACAAAAGATGATCGGCGTGCTCTTCAATGAAGCGGTAAGGCGAATGGTGGCAGCATTTGAGGCCCGGGCCAGAGAACTTTATGGCACCAACGCACGCATCTCCGATTCGTCAGAGATGAGTAGAGCTCAGGCGACCAATTAGCTCTACTGGGAGGCCAGTTCGAGCAACATTTCCAAAGCCTTGTCGACGCTTTTTAGTCTCACCTTCGACCGGTCTCCTTCAAACACTTGGTGCCTTGCGATCGGCCTTTCCTCCCGGACGCAGGCGGCGAAATGTACGAGCCCTACAGGTTTCGTCGGCGTCGCCCCTCCTGGACCGGCAATGCCGGTGATGGCCACGGTGAGTTGCACGGTTGATCGACGCAAAGCACCGAGCGCCATTTCCCTCGCAACGCTTTCGCTGACGGCGCCGTAGCTGTCGAGGCTCGTCTGGGAAACGCCCAGCATCTCCATTTTTGCCTCATTGTCGTAAGTGACGAAACCGCGGTCCACGACGCGTGAGGATCCGGCGATTTCGGTAAGTGCTGACGCGACTAAGCCGCCGGTACAAGACTCGGCTGTCGCAATGTGCCAGCGACGTGTCACACAAGCGTCGAGGACTGCGGTTGCAAGGTTTGAAGTTCTGTCTGGAAAAATGCCCATCACTGATTCCGGTTATGTCGGCATGCTCACCATGGCGATGGCCTGGGCGGCAATTCCTTCGCCACGTCCTGTGAATCCCAAGCCTTCGGTCGTCGTTGCCTTGACACCAACAAGGCTGCTCTCAATCATGAGGATTTCCGCAATTCGCGAAATCATGAGCTCGCGATACGGCCCAATCTTGGGCATTTCGCAAATGATCGTAAGATCGATATTCTCGATTTTGCCACCACGCGCGGCGACGCGTTCTGCCGTGTACATGAGGAATTGCGCAGAATCCGCGTTCTTCCACTTGAGATCGCTTGGCGGAAAGTGGTGACCGATATCGCCGTCGGAAATTGCTCCCAGTATGGCATCAGTAATTGCATGGAGAGCGACATCAGCATCCGAGTGCCCGCCCAAGCCACGCGAAAAGGGAATGGTGATACCGCCAAGGATCAAGGGCCGCCCTTCGACGAGGCGGTGAACGTCATAACCGACGCCCGATCGAAACGTTCGACGGGGACTGCTCAGGTGAGTATAGCGTGCTTGCATCGCGATCAAGTCATCCGCTTGAGTAATTTTAATGTTGGCGGGATCCCCTTCCACAATGCGGACTCGATGACCTGCGCGCCGCACAATGCCGGTATCGTCGGTAAAATCCTCGTTCGCAAACTTCCTGTGAGCCTTGAGAATGACATCATAGGTAAAGGCCTGAGGCGTTTGTGCGCGTATCAGGTCACTTCGATCAACCTCGCCCGCTATGTGGTCATCGGCGACGCGTTTGAGGCTGTCGACAACCGCTATTGCCGGAAGGACGGCGTGTGCATTTGACAATGCCTCGATGATGCGATCGAGGAGGAATTCGCTCAGGCACGGTCTGGCGCCGTCGTGAATAAGGACTTTTTCCGGTGCACCTTCCTGCATAAGTGACTCAAGGCCTGCCAAGACACTCGCCTGTCGGCTTGGACCTCCGAAGACTGGAGTACCAAGTTCGAGATGGCCGCACGCTGACTGAAACAGTTTCCGATGATCGTTGTGGATAACAGCTCTTGTTCTGCGAATGGCAGGATGGGCGATGAACGCCTGCGCAGCGTGGGCGAGAACAGCTTGACCGGCGAGCTCCGCATATTGCTTGGGCAACGCTCCGCCGAACCGGCCGCCGACCCCGGCGGCAACAATAAGCGCATCAACGATCATTGGCTTGGCGTCAAAATAACAATGTTCGAGCCTAGCAAGCGGTCAACCGCTTGTCTGTCGGGCATCTCCACCCTATCTTGCTCAAAAAGTGAGCAAGCCTTCGGAGTTGCACATTGAGTGTTCAAGCGGCGTCGTCTCTTGACTTGGGCCAGACCCCTAATTCGCGCGGTTCTCCGACTATCGACAGTGGGTTGCTGATAAGCAACCTCGCAAGTGCTATCATTTGCGTTGATGCGCAATTTCGCATCCAATCGGTTAATCCCGCAGCAGAACAGCTCTTTTCAGCAAGCGCCAATATGCTAGCCGGACGGGCCATGGATGAACTGTTGGCGCCTCATTCAACGCTCCTGGCGCTAATGAACCAGGTCGCCGAGGCTGGGATAACCGTATCGGAATATGGCGTCCACCTTTCCCTGAGCAGAGGTCCCTCGGTCGAAGTCGATGTCCATCTCTGTCCCATGGCTGAGCTCTTCGGCTATATCCTAATTTCTTTGCACCCGTGCTCGATGGCACGCGGTTTGGATCAACACCGAGCCAATAAGGGTTCGACACGTTCGGTCGCAGCACTGGCAAAGATACTCGCCCACGAAGTGAAGAATCCGCTGTCCGGTATCAGAGGCGCCGCTCAGCTCCTCGAGCCCTATATTGCCGAAGAGGATAGATCACTGTTGTCGCTGATTTACGATGAAACCGATCGCATATGCGATCTCGTCGACCGCATGGAAGAGTTTACCGATTCAAGTAGCCTGAGTCGCCAGGGAATCAATATACACCAAGTTCTTGAACATGTGAGACGTGTCAGCCAAGCGGGCTTCGCCCGGCATATTCGTTTCATCGAAGCGTATGATCCCTCCCTACCACTTGTCAGCGGCGATCGTGATCGGTTGGTCCAGGTGTTCCTCAACCTCGTGAAGAACGCCGCCGAAGCGGCACCCAAGGTGGGCGGGCAAATCGGTATTACGACCCACTATCAACACGGTCTTCGTGTCACGCTCAGCAATAGCGAGGAACGTCTGGAGCTGCCAATCACCGTGGAAGTTCGAGACAATGGCCCCGGCGTTCCGGGCGATATGGTCGATCACCTCTTTGATCCCTTCGTTACGAGCAAGCACAAAGGCGGCGGCCTTGGACTGTCGCTCGTAGCCAAGATCGTCAACGATCACCAAGGGGTCGTCAGTTACGTGCCCGGATCGCAGGGGGCGATCTTTCGTATTCGTTTGCCGGCTACCTCGCCCTCGGTCAAACCGCTCGAAGGAGGCAGTCAATGAGTGGCGAGATGGTGCTTGTTGCCGAAGATGATGGTGCCATCCGCACGGTAGTCACCAGGGCATTGTCGCGCCAAGGCTACCGTGTCCAGTCGACCAGAGTCGCGGCCTCCCTGTGGCGCTGGATAAGCAATGGCGACGGTGACGTCGTCATCATGGATGTGGGCTTGCCAGACGAGAACACACTCGATCTCTTGCCCCGCATTAAAGCGGTTCGTGGCGATCTGCCGGTGATCATCATGAGTGCGCAAAACACCCTGCTGACAGCGGTACGTGCGACCGAGCGAGGTGCCTTCGAATATCTGCCCAAGCCTTTCGACATCAATAGTCTGGTCGCCACAGTCCAGCGCTCCCTGACTGCAGGCAAGCAACGCCAACGTAACCAGACAGATATTGTTCCTGGCGAGGAGCAACTGCCGATTATTGGCCGGTCGCCTGCTATGCAGGAGATCTACAGGATCATCGCTCGCTTGACCGGAACCGATCTGACGGTGCTGGTGTCAGGAGAATCGGGGACGGGAAAGGAACTGGTGGCACGTGCACTGCACGATTTTGGCAAACGGCGCACGGGGCCTTTCGTTGCCGTCAACATGGCGGCAATTCCACGCGAGCTCATCGAAAGCGAGCTCTTCGGCCATGAGAAGGGTGCGTTTACCGGCGCCGGAGCGCGGCGTGTCGGCCGGTTCGAGCAAGCGGATGGCGGCACGTTATTTCTTGATGAGATAGGCGACATGCCGCTCGATGCACAAACGCGGCTTTTGCGCGTTCTGCAGCAAGGTGAATTCTTGCCCGTCGGCGGCACCAATCCCATCAAGACGAACATCCGAATTGTCGCGGCCACTCATCGCGACTTAGCACTGATGGTTGATCAGGGGATCTTCCGCGAAGATCTCTATCATCGTCTCAACGTCGTCCCCATCACCTTGCCGCGTCTCAATGAGCGCGTCGAGGACATCCCGGCGCTCGCTCAGCATTTTTTGAGCAAGGCTCAGTCGGAGGGCTTGCCGTTGAAGTCGCTGTCGCCTGAGGCCATGCTTCGCCTAAAGGCACATCACTGGCCCGGAAATGTTCGAGAGCTTGAGAACCTGATGCGCCGATTGGCTGTTCTCTATGCGGAAGAAGAGATTGGCGAGGCGGTGATCGAACAAGAGCTCGACCGTTCGAGGCCCAAAATCGACGATGAGGACGAGCTGCGCGACGAAAGTCTCTCCGGTACCGTCGAGCGCTTGGTCGTGCGCTATCTCGATGCTTCGGATGACCAGCCTCCTTCAGGACTTCACGGGCGCATTCTGCGGGAAGTGGAGCGGCCGTTGATCACCAAGATCCTCGAGGCGACGCGAGGTAATCAGCTTCGCGCTGCGGACATATTGGGCGTCAATCGAAACACGCTGCGCAAGAAAATCAGAGAACTGGACATTCAGCTCCTAAGAAGTCCATGATGAGGCTCTAAAACAACAGCTTCGGTATGTTGATTTGGCGCTAGTCGCTGCGGTTCGCTATCAGGGATCCCACCTTTGGTTACGCCTGAGACGGCTCGATATCGAGCGCCGCCTGGCATTGTTTTTGGCTGTTACGGCCGTGGTTGCTGGGATTGCCACCTATGTGGTGATTTCCCGTTCGCCGCCGGTCGGTGCCAGCGTCAACACCGTCCTGTTTCTTCTCAATCTCGATCTCTTCGTTCTGCTTTTGTTGATCCTCGTGATTGCCCGCCGGATCGTCGCACTCGTCGCACGGCGAAGACGAGGGCTCGCGGGATCGAAGCTCCATAGCCGACTCGTCGTTCTCTTTGGTTTGGTCGCCGCAACACCGGCTATCCTCGTCTCAGTGTTCTCGGTTATATTCCTAAACTCAGGTCTTGAATCCTGGTTTAGCGAGCGCGTGCGAACGGCGCTCTTTAATTCCCTGAACGTCGCAGAAGCCTATCTGGAAGAGCACAAGAAGGTGATTCGCGCCGATGCGATGGCGATGGCAGCGGATCTCAACCGAGAACGCACGAGGTTATTGGATAGTCCGCCGCGTCTCCAACAGTTCTTGAATGCCCAGGCAGCCTTACGATCGTTGACCGAAGCCATGCTCTTTGACAGCACAGGGCTGGTATTGGCGCGGTCGGGACTAAGCTTTACCATGGAGACTGAGCAAGTTCCGCAATCATTGATTGATCGCGCAGACCAAGGCGAAGTTGTCACCCTGACCAGCGATGCGGATGATCGTGTGAGAGCGCTGGTTCGTCTTGATGGATATGGCAACGCGTTCCTGTTCATTGGGCGCTTCGTCGATTCTCAGGTCCTGGGCTATATGGAGCGCACTCAGCGCATTGTCCGCGACTACGAACAGATGGCGCGCGAGCGCTCGGGTATTCAAATCACCTCGGCACTCATATTCGGTATCGTGGCGCTCTTGTTGCTCTTGGCGTCGATTTGGTTCGGCCTCAATCTTGCGGGCAACCTTGTGGAACCGATTGGTAGTCTCATTACGGCGGCAGAGTCCGTTCGCGGTGGCGATTTGGCAGTCAGGGTCCCCGAACAGCCGGAATCCGATGAACTCGGCGTTCTAAGCCGTGCATTCAATCGAATGACTGCTCAGCTTCAATCTCAACGCGAAGACCTCATTCAAGCCAATACACAGCTCGATGCAAGGCGTCAGTTCACGGAGGCTGTGCTTTCGGGGGTGTCGGCTGGGATACTGGGGTTGGATGCTCAGCAGAATGTGCAGCTCGCGAACGAAGCGGCCTTGAAGACTTTGAGCACCAGCGACGAAGAGGTTGCAGGTGCTGCCGTAAGTGACGTCATACCGGAACTTTCACCCCTCATGGCGTCCGCAAGATCTCGAAATCACGAAGTAGTCGAGCAGCAAATCAGAATTTCGCATAGTGGCCAACAGCGGGTGCTTTTTGTCCGAGTCGCGGCACAACGAGGTGAAGGCCGAGTCGTGGGCTACGTTGTAACGTTCGACGATATTTCGGAGCTGATCAGCGCCCAGAGGCAAGCGGCTTGGTCAGAAGTGGCACGCCGCATCGCGCACGAAGTTAAGAACCCCTTGACACCCATTCGATTGTCCGCCGAGCGATTGCAGCGTCGCTATTTGCCACAATTGCTCGACGACAAGGAATCGTTCTCGAAATCGGTGCTAACGATTATTAGCCAGGTCGACGTTATTGGCCGACTCATTTCTGAATTCTCGGCATTTGCACGGCTTCCGCCGCCCAAATTCGAGCAGGCCTCGCTGAACGAAATCGTCGAACATGCCGTCGCTCTCCAGCGAGATGCCTGGCCAAACGTGACGTTTGATATCGAATCCCCAAAGGCTGATGATCTTCAATGTCTTGTCGACAAAGAGAAACTCAGCCAAGCATTGACGAATGTCGTTCAAAATGCCGTTGATGCGCTTCTTGGCCAAGATGATCGATTATCGGACACGTCGCCACGTATCGTCGTCCGATGCTTTCAAGAAGCGGAGGAAATGATGATTGAAGTTGAGGATAGTGGTCCCGGTTGGCCCGATTCCGATCGTGGCCGATTGTTCGAACCTTATGTGACCATGAGACCAGGAGGTACAGGCTTGGGACTTGCCATTGTGCGCAAGATCATCGAGGAACACGATGGCAGGGTTGAGTTGGACAATGGAACCATGGGCGGAGCGCGGGTCCGATTGCGTTTCCCTCGCCGGATGAGCGGCCGGACTGTGATGAGCGTTGGCGACCAGTCGGATGCAGTTGGTTGATCGATTTCAAGTGACTAACCTTCGATGAGCGCTGATATCCTGATAGTCGATGACGAAGCGGCCATTCGCGAAGTCGTAGGCGCGATCCTCGAGGATGAGGGCTACGACGTTCGTAGCGCTGGCGATAGTGACCAGGTCTTCGGCGAGGTTACCAAGCGCACCCCGTCCTTGGTGCTTCTCGACATTTGGCTCGAAGGCAGCCGCATGGATGGTATCCAGATACTCGACCGCATCGAGTCAGAGTATCATGCTATACCGGTGATCATGCTCAGCGGTCACGGGACGATCGAGACGGCGGTCGCAGCCATTCGCAAGGGTGCCTACGACTTTATCGAAAAACCGTTTCAGGCAGATCGTTTGCTTCTAGCGATCAACAATGCTCTGGAGGCAGGCCGTCTGCGGCGGCAAAACGCCGAACTCATGGAGCGGGCGTCCGAGGATCGGCTAATTGGCTCATCGCCGGCGATGCATCGGCTCCGCCAAACCATCGATCGCGTAGCGCCGACCGGAAGCCGGGTGCTGATCAGCGGGCCGCCAGGGTCGGGCAAGGAGATCGTCGCGCGCGTGCTGCACCAAAAGTCGAAGCGCGGCGAAGGACCGTTCATAGTCGTCAATGCCGCAGCGCTTGGGCCTGAAAGGCTCGAGCCCGAAATTTTCGGTGCCGAAGCTGGCACGCTCGCACCGGAACAGGGGCGTATGATCGGCGCACTCGAGAGGGCCAATCGAGGTACTTTATTGTTCGACGAGATCGGCGATATGCCTCTCGCTGCCCAAGGCAAGATCTTGCGCGTGCTGCAAGATCAGAGTTTCAGTCGCATCGGCGGCGATACGAGAATTAATGTTGATGTTCGTGTCATTGCGACGACCAACCGTGATCTCAAAGCGCTCATGGCGGAAGGTCGGTTTCGTGAAGACCTTTTCTATCGCATCAACGTCGTGCCTTTAGACATGCCGCCACTGAGTGAGCGCCGAACAGACATCCCGGAACTCGTTGACTACTTTGTTGGCCGGACCGTGAAGATGTCGGGGGTGACCGCTCGTACCATCAATGGTGAAGCCATCGCCGTGCTCCAAACCGCCGCCTGGCCAGGTGACGTTCGACAGTTGCGCAATGTCGTCGAATGGATGCTGATTATGGCGCCTGACGATGACCGCCATGAATTGGGTGTCGGCGACTTGCCGCCGGAACTCACCAGCACTGCCGTTTCGAACATGGATCCCAAAGCCAATGGCGAACTGGTCGCGATGCCATTGCGTGAGGCCCGCGAACAGTTTGAACGAAGCTATCTACAGGCCCAGCTTCAGCGGTTTGGTGGCAATATCTCACGGACCGCGGGCTTTGTCGGCATGGAACGCTCCGCGCTCCATCGCAAACTCAAAACACTCGGTCTTCAGAGCGATGACCATGGATGATGGGATCTGACGAACTGAGGCTCCATCCCCCCATTTTCCCATCAGGGATTGCTGCAGCCTTATGAAAGTGCTGATCGCGGGTGCCGGACAGGTCGGCTACAACATAGCACGCTATCTGGCGACCGCCGGCAATGACGTGACAGTCATCGATCAGCGCCAAGAGTTGGTCCAAAAAATTGGCGACAATCTCGATATCCAAGCGATGGCGGGGTACGCGTCGCACCCGAGCGTTTTGGATAGTGCCGGTGCTGCTGATGCCGATCTGATGATCGCGGTCACGCAACGCGATGAAGTCAACATGGTTGCGTGCCAGGTCGCGCATTCGCTCTTCAATGTGCCCACAAAAATCGCCCGTATCCGCCAACAGGATTATCTCCATGGACGTTGGCAGGATTTGTTTCGACGCGACCATCTCCCCATCGATGTGATTATCTCGCCGGAAGTCGAGGTCGCCCGCGCGATTGCTGCCAGTCTCGAGGTTCCGGGCGCGCTCAATGTCGTAAGGTTCGCCGATGATCTCGTCAGGCTCATGGCGATCCGCTGTCACGAGGACACGCCGGTTATCGAGACACCTCTCAGGCAACTCACTTTTCTCTTTCCGGACCTCCATGTTGTTTGTGTTGGCATCGTTCGTGAAGGTCGCTTCTTTATCCCTGATGCGGACGATCAGATCTTCGCAGGCGACGAAGCCCATCTAATTGTCGAAACATCGCATCTGTCGAGGGTTCTTCCCGCGTTCGGATATCAAGAGCAGCGTAACGAGAGAATTGTCGTTGCCGGTGGCGGAAACGTTGGCCTCTTTTTGGCGGCTGAAGTCGAGAACCAGCTTCCCGGCGTTGGCCTCAAGATAATCGAGAATGAAACGTCGCGAGCCGAATTCGTCGCCGACCAACTTCGAAGAAGTGTTGTGCTGAGAGGCGACGCACGTGATCGAGAGCTTTTGGAAGAGGCGAATATAGTAGCCGCTGAGGCGTTGGTGGCAGTCACCAATAATGATGAGATCAACATTATGGTCTCATTGCTTGCGAAGAATATGGGCTGCCAGCGCTCATTGGCGCTTCTCAATACGGGAGCCTATAACGAGATCTCGCGCGAGGTCGGTCTCGATGTCGTGATCAATCCCCGTGATATAACCGTCTCCCGCATTTTGCAGCATGTTCGGCGGGGTCGCATTAGGTCGGTTCATACACTTCGTGACGGCGAGGTCGAGATCTACGAGGCGGAGGCCCTGGAAACCTCACCGCTTGTAGGCAAACCACTCAGAGAGCTGCGAGTGTCAGGCGGGATTATCGTTGGTGCGATTATCCGCGAAGGGCAAGTATTGATGCCACGCGGCGACACGGTCATCAAAGCCCGTGACCGTGTGGTCACTGTGGCACGGAGCGACATGGTCAAGCGGGTTGAGCAACTTTTTGCGGTGCGGGTCGACTATTTCTGAAGACGCGCGGCCGAATGAGTAGGGATGGGAAGCGATTGACGCGGATTGCATATGTTGGCGGTCGGTATTGCCAGTTGAGCGAGCCCGCCATCAGGATCGAAGACCGGGGGTTTCAGTTCGCGGATGGGGTCTACGAGGTCATCAAGGTGGTTGATGGGAGGATCGGCGATCTCGAGCGCCATCTCGACCGCCTCACACGGTCACTCTCCGAACTTGGCATTCCCATGCCGATGTCCCCAAACGCCCTTGAGACCGTTCTCAGAGAAACCTACCGGCGCAATACAATTCGTCAAGCGATCCTCTATCTTCAAATCACTCGTGGTGCAGCGCCGCGCAATCACGTGTCTTCGAGGCCAATACCGCCGACCGTTGTCGTGACATGTCGCCGTGCACCGTTTCCGACCCAAACCGAACAAACCAATGGGGTCTCCGTTATCACCGTTCCCGACCAACGTTGGGCACGATGTGATGTTAAATCCATTAGTCTCTTAGCCAATGTCTTGGCGAAGCAGGCGGCTGCATCGCAGGACTGCAGGGAAGCGTGGCTTTACGATGCCGACGGCATGATCCATGAGGGTGCCTCCTCCAATGCCTTCATCATAGACAGGGACGGTCGCATCATCACACACCCGCTCGATTGTACGATCTTGGGTGGTGTTACGCGATCATACATTCTCGAACTCGCGCGTGAGGCAGGCTTGTCTATCGATGAACGGGCCTTTTCGGTCGAGGAAGCCCACAACGCCCGGGAAGCCTTCCTGACGAGCACGACGTCACTCGTTCTGCCAGTCACTTCAATCGACGGTCGTCCCGTTGCCAATGGATATCCGGGATCAGAAACCCGCAAACTAGCGCAGCTTTATGCAGCGCAACAGGGGCTTAGAGCAAATCAAGAAAAGTTCGAAAATTGATGATTTTTCATCTATGGGTTATGAAATTTAGCGGTTGCCGGTCGTATCATTGGCGCCTATCCCAATGCGAGCGAAGCCGGTGAGCTGATGAACTGGTTGGATCCAGGCAAAGTCGTTGAGCCAACAACCGTGCTTTCTCCTCAAATGGGTCACCTGAGGAAGAGTAGCGATGACAATTGTCACACGCGCCCCTAAGAACGCGAAGGATTAAAAGATGCCGGCGGAAAAACAACAGAATTTGCAGGATGTGTTCTTGAACCATGTCCGCAAGAGCAAGATTCCAGTCACGATTTTCTTGATCAACGGAGTCAAACTACAAGGTATTATCAGCTCGTTTGATAATTTCTGTTTGCTGTTGAAACGTGACGGACATGTACAGCTCGTCTACAAGCACGCGGTCTCGACCGTGATGCCTTCTGCCGCGGTTCGCCTTTACGAGCCTCCACAAGATGAGGCTGGTGCGCAAGCGCCCGGCGGCGAACAACCTGAAGTTCAATCCGCATCGCCTCCCGAGGTCTGATACTGGACGAACAAGCCCTTCAGTCATTGTCGAGCGGACGTGCGTGGGTCCTTCATCCCTACGACGCGTCCGACCCGCGTGCTAGAGCTCGCGCCGATACCCGTCTGGCTGAAGCCAAAGCACTATCGGGCTCGATCGGGCTCGATGTCGGTCGAGGCGAGGCGGTGGCGCTGCGTCGTTTCACCCCCGCAACACTGCTCGGTGCCGGCAAGGTCGAAGAGTATGGAGATGAGCTGAGTTCAGGCGATGTTGCTATTGTCATCATCGATGGCGTGCTTTCGCCTATTCAGCAACGCAATCTCGAGCGCGCCTGGAAGACTAAGGTCATTGATCGAACCGGCTTGATCCTTGAGATTTTTGGGGCGCGCGCTCAGACACGCGAGGGCGTGCTTCAAGTCGAGTTGGCCGCACTTACATATCAGCGTAGCCGCCTTGTTCGGTCTTGGACCCATCTCGAACGTCAGCGCGGCGGTCTGGGCTTTATTGGCGGACCCGGCGAAAGCCAGATCGAACTCGATCGTCGTCGGATCGATGAACGGATCACCAAGATCCGCGAGCAGCTTGCCGATGTGCAACGTACCCGAGGCCTCCACCGGAATGCCCGAGAACGCGTTCCCTACCCGGTTGTCGCTTTGGTTGGCTATACCAATGCTGGAAAGTCGACCCTTTTCAACAAGCTGACGGGATCGGCCGTTGCGGCGGAAGACAAGCTCTTTGCAACCCTTGATCCAACAATGCGCATCCTGTCGTTACCCTCCGGCCGTCAATGCGTCCTGGCCGATACGGTGGGTTTTATTAGTGACTTGCCAACCATGCTCGTTGCAGCATTTCGCGCAACGCTCGAAGAAGTTGTCAGCGCCGATATGCTCATTCACGTGCGCGATATCGCTGATCCCGAAACTGATAGCCAGGCAAAGGATGTCCGAGAAGTCTTGGCTGAACTCGATATCGATGAGATTGCCTACCGAGAACGTGCTCTCGAAGCCTGGAACAAAGTCGACCTTACCGATGGCGAAAGCCGAACCGCCGTTCGCGCCGCAGTGAAGCGGGAGAAGCACGCGTTCCTCATTTCCGCACTAACGGGCGAGGGTATCGATCAACTTCTTGAGACCATCGATGAGCGGTTGGCATTGGGCGAAACGGAGGTGGTGATCACGATTCCGGCGTCCGCAGGCGATGTGCTCTCGTGGCTACATCGAAACTGTAGCATTCTCTCCTGCAACTCAATTGAGAGCGAACACGGAGAAAGTCATTTGCTTCTGTCCGTGAGGATGGACGACAAGCGTTTGGGTCAGTTTGGCGACATTTACCCCAATTATGCGATCACGCTAGCGGACAGAGATCCGAAGCAGGTGCCGGCTAGCGGTCTTCAGCGCGCTTAGCCGCCTGCCAAAGCGTTTCCAGCACGCTCAATTCCGATTCTTCCAGGTCGATGCCGCGTAGGCTGGCTTCCTGCTCCATAAAGCGAAACCTGCGCTCGAACTTTCGATTGGCCGCGCGTAGGCATTCCTCAAGATCGATGCCCCGATGACGCGCGTAGTTGGCGACAGCAAACAAGACGTCACCCAGTTCGTCGATTTCTTCGGGTGTTTTCCCGGTTGGGCGCGTTGCTGCCTCCAGTTCCTCGATCTCTTCCTTGAGCTTGTCGATGACGGGAGCGATTTCGGGCCAATCAAAGCCTACGCGCGCAGCGCGTTTCTGCAGTTTTTGGGCCCTCATGAGGGCCGGGAACCCCAACGCAACATCGTCGAGCAGACTTGTTGGTCCTTCCGTCTTTGCTTGCCGTTCCGCTGCTTTCAGATCTTCCCAGCGCTTCCTCATCGCGTCCGCATCGTCGACGGATTCACTGCCGAACACGTGAGGATGTCGGGCAACCATTTTCGCACTGATAGCTTCAGTGACTTCTTTGAAATCGAAGTGACCTGCTTCCCGAGCCATTTGACTATGGTAGACCACTTGAAGCAGCAGATCGCCCAATTCTTGGCGGAGGTCTTCCCAGTGTCCTCGGCTGATCGCGTCGGCAACCTCGTAAGCTTCCTCGACGGTGTAGGGAGCAATGGTTTCAAAGGTCTGCTCGATGTCCCAGGGGCACCCATTCTCAGGATCGCGAAGCTGTCTCATGATTGCGAGCAGGCGATCGATGGGCTCAATCTCCTTGGTGCTCAAAACAATTCGCCCTGAGATCTTCGTTTTGCCGAAGGAGGTCTTGTGGAAGATGGTTTTGGCTCTGGTGCTTCATCGGCAGGAACAACCTGCAGACCGCCATCCGAGAACTCGAGGTGAAGTAATGTCTGTTCCCGCGCCGCAGACGCTTGACGCATGATCTGGGGCGGCGATCCAGCTCTCACAAGTACGTAGCCGCGCTCGAGAACGCGGCGATGGCTCAAGCTCTCGAGCAGCGCAGTTCCTGCCTCCAGGCGTCGTCGCCAGTCAGCATCGCGCACCTCCCAGCCGCGCCTTAGTCGCTCGGCTGACGTCTCGATGCGAACCGCGGCCTCGTCAAGTCTGTCATCGAAGGAGATGGCAGTGAGCCGGTCTCCAGTCCGCGCCATGTCACGGGAGCCTTGTTTGAGTACGTCGAAAACCGTTGTGCGCATGCGATCCGAACGGAGTTCGACATACTGTGTTCGCTCTCGGATGATTTCGCGTGGTGCTCTGAGGTTGCGGCCTGTCGACCGTGCATGAAGCTCAAGGCGATCAAAGTGTTGGCTTACTGCCCATCGTAGCCGTTCCGCCATATCGTCGGTGCGCTGCTCGCCAAGGCCAACGAGGGCTTCGGGATCGGGCAATCCACGCCCGAGACCGCGTAAATTGTCGCCATGTGAGGCAAGTGAGCGGTCCATGGCGTCGGTGAGGCGCTCGTTCCACTCATTGATGTCACGCGTGAGTTCGTGGCGGACAGGCACCGCAATTTCGGCGGCGGCGGTGGGCGTCGGTGCTCTTCTGTCGGCGACATGATCGACCAATGTGGTGTCGGTTTCATGACCAACAGCAGAGATAACTGGTATCTTACAGGCAGCGACCGCGCGGATCACGGCCTCTTCATTGAACGACCACAAATCCTCGATCGATCCGCCACCCCTCGCAAGGATGAGGACGTCGGGCCGGGGTAGATCGGCGGATTGATCCAACGAATCGAAGCCCCTAATGGCTTCCTCGATTTGTTCCACACTGCCTTGGCCCTGGACCATGACGGGCCACAACAGAACATGGCTTGGAAAACGCTCTTCGAGTCGGTGCAGAATATCCCTGATGACGGCACCGGTCGGAGAGGTGATGACGCCGATTGTATTGGGCAAATACGGCAACGGGTGCTTGCGCTCTTCATCGAAGAGGCCTTCCGCCTGCAATTTCTTGCGTCTCTCCTCGAGCAGCGCCATGAGGGCGCCGATGCCGGCCGGCTCGATCGTCTCGACAATGATCTGATAGCGCGATCGGGCTGGGTAGGTACTGAGCTTACCGATGCAGACGACCTCGAGGCCATCTTCCAACTCGACGGAAATGCGCGAAGCCGTGGTGCGCCAGCAAACACCGTCGAGCACCGCCTTGTCGTCTTTCAACGCGAAATAGAGATGCCCAGACGCGGCTTTTTTCAGGCCCGATAGCTCGCCACGGACACGGACTTGGCCAAAGGAGTCTTCAACGGTGCGTTTGAGACTGAAAGCGAGTTCGCTGACAGTGAACTCGGGGATGTTTGTCGGTTCAGTTTCGCTATTGCTGAATTCTGCCGAATAGAGATCGTCGCTCATATCATGGAAGCTGGATAATCGCCGTGACGGGACGATGATCGGATCCGATATCTGGGCCTACATCGCTCTCAAGGACCGCGATATCCGGGGAAACGGCAATATGGTCGATCGTCACGCCCAACAAATAGAACTCGGGAAAGCCGCGCGGGTGGCGTGTTGGCTCACCATAGCTCATGGCGGCCGCATCCTTCAGGCCGGTCGCATTCATGAAGTCCTGATACCAGGGTGACCAAGGCGAGAGGTTCCAATCGCCGACGAGAACAACTCGTCGTCCATTAGGCAGGTTGTCAATCTTCTCGACCACCCATTCCATGTACTTATTTCGCGAAGACCAGAGCCGATGGCTCATCGGATGCGATGGGTGAATATTGATGAACTCAATTTCGGTACCCTCGACATCGATCGTGGTGAAGATGGCCCTGGTACGTAGTTTTCTGCCGCCTATGACCGGATTGTCATAGTGGCCATCGAGAATGGGATAGCGGCTATAAATGAGATTGTCTGCCGGCCGTCGATGGGCTGGCACTGAGGAATAGGGAAAAAGCTCGGCCACGTCGCGCGCCGTTTCATGCCAATCCCAATCAATTTCCTGAAGGGCAAGCAAGTCCGGTTGAGCCTCTTTGATCAGCCGTATGAGTGCCGCATGATTTGTGTTGGAACTCAGCACGTTGATCGTCATGACCTTGAGCTTTTTGCCCGCTGCCTGATCAATTGGCTTTGGAATGCTTGTAAAGAAAACGGGTAACTGAACGACACAACAGACCAAGCCCACGAAGGCCACTGACTTCTGTGAGAAGATCAAAGCCGACAGCGCAAAAACCAAAGCCATGATGGCGAGATGGGGTCTGAAATGGGCGATAAGATCGAAGCGCCAATCGTAACGACCCAAGAAGCTTGCAATGGTGACCGTGACGAGGGCGATGGCAGCGAGAACGAACAAACTGGTCACGATAACGTTAAACCATCGAAGCCTGAAAGAAGCCGATCCTTGCGCGACCGGGGCTGCATGGTTCATGGATAAGCGCCGCGATGGCGAGGTTTGATGATGTCGCAGGTCACGTTTGTACCGGGTCGGGAGTTGCGGCCGCATCACTAATCGGCTTCGGGCAGGCTGTCACCCGGAACTCGTCAACCATCGGTTTGTGCTCCGAGGACAATGCAGAAGATGTGGATCATGATACGCGTATGAGCAACTTGGTTTGGTACGAAGGCAAATGGTTCGACGGCAATCACAAGATGATCGGTCCAATCGACCATGCTTTTTGGATGGCGACGGTCGCTTTCGATGGTGCGCGGTCATTCGAGAATGTTGCACCGGACTTGGGCCCGCACTGCGAACGATTGGTCGCTTCGGCGCGCAATATGCTGCTTGAGCCTACCCTATCGGCAAAAGAAATCGAAAATCTCTGCTGGGAGGGTTTGCGGCGATTACCGCGCAATGCGGAAACCTATATCCGTCCGGCATTCTTTGCGCGTAGCGGCTTCGTGGTTCCAGATGCGGCTTCCACCGACTTCGTTCTCGCCATTATTGAAATGGCCATGCCCAACCCCGGAGGGCTCGCCGTTCAGTTTTCGCAGTATCGGCGACCCGCGCAAGACATGGCACCGACCGATGCCAAGGCTGCTTGCCTCTATCCTAATCTCCAGCGCGCTCTCAAGGAGGCGCAGCGACAGGGCTTCGACAATGCCATCACCTTCGATCCCAATGGCAATGTCGCGGAACTCGCCACCGCCAATATTTGGATGGCGAAAGGCGGTGAGGCGTTTACACCCGCGGAGAACGGGACGTTTCTTGCTGGAATCACCCGTGCGCGCGTGGCCAAGCTGCTTCGCGAATCCGGCATTCGCGTCAACGAGATCTGTTTGGGACGAAAGGACTTCGAAGAGGCCTACGAAGTCTTTTCGACCGGTAACCACGGCAAGGTGATGCCCATCACCAGGCTCGGTGATCGAGAATTGCCAATCGGCCCCATCTTCAAGGCAGCGCGTGAGGCTTATTGGTCATTCGCGAAGTCGGGGAGGGCGATCCGATGAGCCGAATAGTTCTCTCGGCAATGGCGATCGCGGTTGCGGTCTTGGTTATCAGTGCAGCCGCTCAGGCAGATCGTCATGCCGGCTACTATTATCCCGAGCCTAATACCTACGAAAAATACACGCCGCGCGGACCCATACTTGACGGAGCGGATCGGCGACGCCGGATCGGCTTCGTGGTGGGTCTCACCCAAGGCATGCTCAATCGTCCTTACCCGCCCGACTTCGTGATATTCGCCAAAGGCGAATTTGCTGAAAAGATGATCATCGTTTCGCTAAGAGAGGGCTTTATCGATACCCTCTATCGGGCGCGAGCGCTCTTGGCTCAGCTTACAGCCGTTGCCCGCACTACACCGATTATCCAAGAGTACGGTGCTGAGGACTATTTTACTTTTTACGATTTCGTCCGGCTGATGGGGTTCGAGCAGCTCACGATCAGTGACGGCAAATCCTACGCACATCAGGTGACATTCGAGTAGCACCAGCCGTCGCTCACCCCATGCTCCAGCTTCCTTCCCACTCCTTTTTGAGCCGCTGGCTTTGGCAAACGGCGCGCAACGATCATCTCATCCTTTCCATCTTGGCGCTCATTGTCGGTGCCGCTGCAGGCTATGGAGCACTCGGCTTTCGACTGGCTGCGGATCTTGTGTCCAACATGTTCTGGGGCGTTCCCGACGAGCAAGTGCCAAGTCACGCAGTCGATCTGGCGTTTTGGATAATTATTCTGATCCCGACGGCAGGCGGGCTCGTCATAGGCCTTCTGACAAAATACATTCTGCCCGGGCCGCAGCCCCAAGGGGTTGCCGATGTCATCGAAGCGAGCGCGCTTCGCCATGGCAGGATGGATCTCAAGGCCGGGCTTGCAGCCGCCTTCTTGAGCTTTTCTTCGATAGGTGTCGGCGCCTCCGTAGGACGTGAAGGTCCGATCGTCCATCTCGGTGCCGTGATGGCATCGCGCGTCGCGCAACGCCTGAGCCTTAGCCGCGCACTGACGCGAACCCTCCTCGGTTGCGGTGTTTCTGCGGGAATTGCCGCAGCCTTTAATGCCCCGATCGCCGGTGTCTTTTTCGCGCTTGAAGTTGTGATCGGACATTACGGTCTGGGCGCATTTTCGCCTGTCGTTCTGGCCTCCATCGTCGGCACGATCATCACGCGCGTCCATATTGGCGACAATCCGGCGTTTGTGCTGCCCCCAGACTTCGTTGCATCCTTTTGGGAAGTCCCGGCATTTGTCATACTCGGCGTCTTAAGTGCTGGTGTGTCTGTGCTCTTGATGAGCGGTGTGGCGCTCGCCCGCCGGCTCCATGAATTGGCCAAGGTACCCGATTGGCTTCGTCCTATGGTTGGCGGCTTGTTGGTTGGTCTGATCGCCATTCGTTATCCCGAAGTCTTGGGTGTCGGCTATCAGATCACCGACAACGCACTTAATGTCCGCTACGCACTCGATCTGATGATTTTGATGGTGATCGCCAAAGCTGCAGCCACCGCGATCTCGCTGGGCAGTAACTTCGGTGGTGGTATTTTTTCGCCCAGTCTCGCCATCGGTGCGCTGTTTGGAGGCGCGTTCGGCATTGTCGCCGGTGGCTTTTTTCCCGAGTTCAGCTCAACCCCGCTGATTTACGCCGTGGTCGGGATGGGGGCTGTTGCCGCCAGTACCCTGGGCGCACCAATCTCGACGATCATCATGATTTTCGAGCTGACGAGCAATTACGAGGTTACCTTCGCCTTGATGGTCTCTGCGGCCATCGCCTCGATCCTCACGCGGCAACTTTTTGGCTATTCGTTTTTTACCTGGCAGCTGGCATGGCGCGGCGTCAAAATTGAGGGCCATCGTGAGATGAACCTACTGCGGACCCGCAAAGTCAGGGAAGTGATGCGGACGGATCACCTCGTCATGCATGCGGAAACCTGCCTCTTCGATATGCGTACGCAATTTCACGAAAACCATGCGCCGATTTTCGTCGTCGATGATGACGACAAACTTGTGGGCTCGATCAGTTTTGAAGATTTGGCGGACGCGGCCCTCAGCATGGATGTCAACAAGGTTACGGCCAAAGAAATTCTGCACCCGGTCGCCGTGGCTTTGACCCCGGATGATGATCTTGCGACGGCCTTTTCACGTTGTCAGGTTCAGCACGAGGAACATATACCGGTAGTGGAATCGCGTCAGACGCTTAAGGTGATCGGCGATGTTCGTATGCGTGATCTCGTTCAAGCTTACAATCGTGCGTTGCTCGATTCGCGCGCAGCCGACTAGCTCCCAAACACTACTGTATCCATCTTATGTCATTTTCTCCAATCGCTGCCGAAGAACGGCTGCCACAACAGCCGTCCCATCTCGATGGTCTCAATCCCGAACAGCATGAGGCTGTCACGGCGGAAGACGGCCCGCTTCTAGTTCTCGCGGGTGCGGGGACCGGGAAGACGAGGGTTCTGACGACCAGGCTTGCCCATCTCTTGTTATCAGGTCGGGCTCGGCCTCACGAAGTCATGGCCGTGACCTTTACCAACAAGGCCGCTCGCGAGATGGGCGAAAGGGTCAGCCGGCTCTTGCGTCGTGACATCAAGGGGATGTGGCTCGGCACGTTCCATGCGATCGGCGTGCGCATGCTGCGCCGTCATGCCGAGCTCGTCGGTCTGAAAACCAATTTCACAATCCTTGATACCGATGACCAGATCCGTCTCGCCAAACAGATCCTTCAGGCATCGGATCTCGATGAGAAACGATGGCCACCGAGGCTCTTGGTCAATCTCATCCAACGCTGGAAGGACAGAGGCTACCGTCCCGAGCAAGTTCCGGGGGCCGAGGTCGGCGACTTTGCGCTAGGTCGCACGGCTGAACTCTATGACATCTACCAAGAGCGGCTTCGGACCCTCAACGCCTGTGACTTCGGCGATATGCTGCTCCACGGTCTCACGATTTTCGCCAACAATCCGGATATTTTGGAGCAATATCAGAGACTGTTCCGCGCGATCCTCGTCGACGAATACCAAGATACCAACGTCGCCCAATACCTCTGGCTGCGCTTGCTCGCCCAAAAACACAAGAACATAACCTGTGTCGGCGATGATGATCAGTCGATCTATAGCTGGCGCGGTGCCGAGGTGGGAAATATCTTGCGCTTCGAACAAGATTTTCCGGGTGCTGGGGTCGTCCGTCTCGAACGCAATTATCGCTCGACAGGTCATATTCTGGGTGCTGCTTCGGGTCTCATCGCCCGCAATCAAAAACGTCACGGTAAGACCCTTTGGACCGAGGACGAAGATGGGAGTCTCGTTCGTATAGCCGGCGTTTGGGATGATGAGGAGGAAGCGCGCTATATCGGTGAATCGATCGAGGATTGGCAGCGTCACGACAATGCACTTGCCGATGTCGCCGTTTTGGTGCGCGCAGGCTTCCAGACGAGGACATTCGAAGAACGCTTTATTCAAATGGGCCTGCCTTATCGCGTGATTGGCGGACTGCGTTTCTATGAGCGCGCCGAAATCCGTGATGCCATCGCTTATCTTCGTCTTGTTGTCCAAGCCGACGACGATCTTGCTTTCGAGCGTATTGTTAACACGCCGCGGCGCGGCATCGGCGATGCCTGCATTCAAACACTTCACGCCGTGGCTCGAGAAAACCAAACAAGCCTGATGCAGGCTGTACGGATGATAACCCAAACCGACGAGCTGGGTGCGCGGGCACGCAATGCGCTGCTCAAGTTCCTCCAGCTCTATGATTCATGGCGAGACGGGGCCAGTGATTGCGCACCGCGCGAACTCGCCGAACGCATTCTCGACGAATCTGGCTATACCGAGATGTGGAAGAATGATCGGTCACCTGATGCGCCAGGCCGCTTGGAAAATCTCAAGGAATTGGTCAAGGCCTTGGATGAGTTCGAAACATTGCCGTCATTCCTCGAGCATGTCGGTTTGGTGATGGACAATGCTGCGGACCCCGGCGCCGACCAAATCAACATCATGACTCTCCACAGTGCCAAAGGCTTGGAGTTCGCCTGCGTGTTCTTGGCGGGCTGGGAAGAAGGGCTGTTTCCCAACCAGCGGGCACTCGATGAAGGCGGAACCAGTGCCCTCGAGGAGGAGCGACGTCTCGCCTATGTCGGAATCACCCGTGCTCGCCGTCAAGCAACCATCAGCTTTGCTGCGAACCGCCGCATCTACAATCAATGGTCATCGAGCATTCCTTCGCGCTTCATCGACGAACTGCCAAAAGACCACATCGATCATCTTCATCGAAATCCGGCAACACGCCCGGATGCCGAGCTTATGTTCGACGAACCGGTGTTCCGAACGAGCCCAAGCCCATTCCGCACGCGCCGCCTTCCCAAAGGAGTCATCGAAGGCAAGGCCGAGATCCTTTCAAGCCGAACGCCGGGCAAGACGACGAGCAGCTACAATATAGGCGATCGCATCTTTCACCAGAAATTCGGTTACGGCCGGATCGAGGCGGTTGAGGGCAACAAGCTCGAGATTGCGTTTGAAAAGGCCGGGCGCAAGAAGGTCATCGACAGCTTTGTCGAGGCTGCCTGAACCCAATGGAGGAAAAGCCCGGCGCGGATTATTGGCGCGTCGAATTCATCGTTGATTCCCCTGACATATCCATCCTCGCGGAAGCGCTTGAGGACGAAGCTGCTGCTGTTTCCTTCTTTGAGACGGCGACGGACGAGAATGAGGATCCAACGAGCTGGTGCATCGAATTGCTTTTCGATCATCATCCCGACGAGGACGCAACGCGGCAACGCCTGGCTCATGTCTTGGCGGAGAACGGCTATGACGAGCCGACGTTTTCCTTCACCGTAGTCGATCACACTGGCTGGCTCGGATCTCTCGAAAAACCTCAAGATCCCCATAGGATCGGCTGCTTCTACATCCACGGCACGAGTTCGAAGGAAGCCCCTCTTGCCAATACCATCCCGATCGCCATGGATGCGGGGATGGCGTTTGGGTCGGGTGAACACGCGACGACACAGGCATGCTTGCTTGCGCTTGACTGGCTCTCGCGACGTCACCGCGTTCGTCATGCCCTCGATGTCGGTTGTGGTTCGGGCTTGCTTGCGATTGCTGCTGCCAAGCTTTGGCGGTGTCGCGTCTTGGCGAGCGATATCGACCCGATCGCCGTTCAAGTTGCGCGCAAAAATCTTCGCATCAATGACGTCGCGCTACGCGTGCGAGCCATTGAGGCTGATGGTTATAGCGAGGGCAGTATACGCCGGATGGCACCTTTCGATCTCATCATGGCCAATATTCTGGCTGATCCGTTGATCGACATGGCGAATGAATTGAAGCGCAACCTTTCGAAGAGCGGTCGTGCCGTCTTGTCCGGTCTTTTGGCGCGACAAGCAGATGCGGTCGTCGCTGCCCATCGTGCACGGGGCTTGCATCTCATTCGGCGATTTGATTTGGACCCGTGGGTCGCGTTGGTTTTTGCGCCGCGGACAGTGTGGCGGGGTAAGGCGTCATCTCAGGGGGGAAATTGATCGATTCTGATTGTTGCCTCCAGCAGGTGACCTCGTTATAACGTCGCGACTTTGTGCTGCCGCGTCGTCGGCAGCAATCCCCATTGGAGACAGACGGCATGTCGAAGCTCAAGACTAAGAGAGCTGCCGCCAAGCGTTTTTCGTTGACTGGAAGTGGGCGTGTGAAGCGCAATCACGCCAACCATCGTCACAACCTGACTGGGCAAGCCCAAAAAAAGAAGGTCGGTCAGCGGGGTACCACGATTGCCTCGGACGATAACGCAAAACTCATCAAACTGATGATCCCGCACGCTCGCTAGCGTGTGGTTCGGAGAATTGTGAAATGGCTCGTGTAAAGAGGGGCGTTACCGCCCATGCCCGCCACAAAAAGGTGATCGACCAGGCTTCTGGCTATCGCGGGCGGCGGAAGAATTGTTTCAGAACAGCCGTGCAAGCTGTCGAGAAATCACAGCAATATGCCTATCGTGATCGCAAGGTGCGCAAGCGAGAGTTTCGTGGTCTTTGGATCCAACGCATCAATGCGGCTGCACGAGCTAACGGCATGACCTATGGCAATTTGATCCATGGCTTGAGGCTTGCAGGAGTCGAAGTCGATCGAAAGGTCCTTGCCGATATTGCTGTCCATGATGACCAGGCGTTTGCAGGATTTGTCAAAAAGGCGGAAGCGGCTCTCCAATAGTCCTCGTCGACCTGCAGTGACGCTGCAGGTTGCAGTCAAGTTAAGCGAAAGGGGGCTGGATGCGGCCCCTTTTTTCTTGTCGTCGCGCGTTTTTGTTGATCTAGCACGCACAAGGCAATTCAGAGGTAGGCCATGCCGGAACGGGCAATGATGGACGAGCTCGAAACATTGAAACGGGATATCAAAGCGAAAATCGGCGGTGCAGCCGATGTTCGGGCACTCGAAGATGTTCGCGTGGCGGTCTTGGGCCGAAAAGGGCAGGTGACCGAGTTAGTCAAAGGGCTCGGCAAGCTGCCGCCGGAGGAACGCCCAAAGGCTGGACAGGCTTTCAACGCGCTTAAGCGCGACATCGAGACTATGCTCGCGACGCGTCACGAATCGCTTGCAGATCAGGAACTTGAAGCGCGTCTCGCCCAGGAGGCCGTCGATGTCACGCTACCGGCACAGCCGACGATTGACGGGCGTATTCATCCGGTGAGCCAGGTCATGGAAGAGATCGTTGCGATCTTTGCCGATATGGGATTTTCCGTCGCCGAAGGTCCCGATATTGAGGACGATTATCATAATTTCGAGGCGCTCAATCTGCCGAAAGAGCATCCGGCACGACAGATGCATGAAACGTTCAATCTCGCGGCCGAACAAGATGGCGCACCACTTCTGCAGAGGACCCCTCCGCGCCCCGTGCAAATTCGGACG
>CAYPOV010000014.1:0-26940 GCA_964412385.1 uncultured Geminicoccaceae bacterium | reverse complement strand
TTCCGGTCCGTATCGATGCCAATCAGGCCAAAACCGGTGAGCCTGTGGCACTCGGCGTGCGTCCTGAGCATATCAGCCGGGTGAGCGATGCCACGGGCAGTGCGAAAGCGACCGTTACCACCACAGAACAGCTCGGCAGCGACAGTTACCTTTACTGTGATCTCCCCGAAGGACAGCGCCTGATCATTCATCACCCGGGCCAAACCGATATCCGCGCCAAGGACCATATCGGCCTGCGTTTCGATCCCGAGCAATCCCACCTTTTCCGCCGCGGCGACAGTGAGGCCGTGATCCCGCGGCCAGCGGGCTAAGAAGGCCTCGAGACTCTGGCACATCCCTTGCTCGGTAAGGGCGCGGGGTCCGATCGTTTTTTCATCGATGGAGCGTAGCAACCGTTGTCGGTGCCAATTTCAATTGCAGGCGTGAGCCGTACTTTCGGCCAGTTTCGGGCACTGAATGCGATTGATCTTGAGGTATCGCCGGGCGAGTTTGTCGCTGTCATCGGCCCGTCGGGCTGCGGCAAGACCACGCTTCTGCGGATTGTCGCCGATCTTGAGAAGCCTACTTCAGGTGAAGTCCTGATCAACGGAGAGGCGCCGCGCGCTGCCCGCCGCAACCGGCTGATCGGTTTGGTGTCACAGCGCCCGGCGGTGCTTCCCTGGAAAAGCGCGCTCGGTGACGTTGCCTTTACGCAAAGCATCGCTGGACGCGGCGCCTTCACGCCGCAACAGCTCCTGGAAGATTTCGGTCTTTCCGGTCATGAGAGCAAACTTCCCGCAGCACTCTCTGGCGGCATGCTGCAGCGGGTCAATTTCGCGAGTGCGATCGCCCACGATCCCGAAGTCCTGTTGATGGACGAGCCGTTTTCGGCGCTCGACGAGATGAAGCGGGAAGAGCTCGGGACCTGGCTGAGTGAGCAGCTGCAGACACGCTCACGCACGGTGTTGTTCATTACCCATCACATCGATGAGGCCGTGATGCTCGCCGACCGCGTCGTCGTGTTTTCGACGGCACCGGGTCGGCTGCTCGACGACATCAGGATCAACGTCCCCCGCCCGCGCCCGGTCCAGTTCCGGCGCGATCCACAATTCGTCGAGACAACCTCGCGCATACGGGAACATCTATTCGGAAGAATGGCAGCGTGAGGCAGGCACTTCCGAAGACCGGCACAAGCCCCGCATCGGCACCGAATTGGCTATCCCTCGGTCGCAGTACGAGCCGGCTTGGCTTGCGCATTGCTCTTCCGATCCTGTCGATCTTGGGCTTCTGGTATTTGATGATCTACCTCTCGGGTTTGCCCGAGTTCGTCATCCCTAGGCCCGAGCGTGTCTTCGAAACACTGCTCGAAGAACGCCGCTTTATCTCCGTCCATCTGGTGCAAACACTTTACGCGGCAGCGCTCGGATTTGTGCTCGCCAACGTGTTGGGGATCGGTCTTGCCATCTTGTTCGCGGCGATGCCGCCGAGCCGTGCCCTGATCATGCCGACGGCGATCACGATTCGCAACATCCCCTTCGTCGCGCTGGTCTCGGTGCTGGTGTTGGCGATTGGCGACGGCTTGACCACAAAGGTCCTGGTCGTCGGCCTTGCGGGATTTTTTCCTGTTCTTGTCAATACTTATCGTGGGCTGATCTCGGTCGATCAAATCTATCTCGACCGCATGCGCATTCTCGATGCAAAGCCTTGGGACGTTTTCCTGCGCGTACGCATACCGTTTTCGCTGCCCTACATCATCGCCGCGCAGGAAATCACCGGGTCTATGAGCATCATCGTGACGACGGTTGTCGAATGGATGGTGTCGGCGAACGGCCTCGGCTACGTGCTCAACCAGGCATTGGTGCAGTACCGAGGCGATCAGGTCTACGCCGTTACCCTGCTGGCAGCACTCGTTTCCTACATGGTCTACGCCTTCGTCCACTATGTCGGCGGACGACTAAACTGGCAAGAAAACCAAGACCGCTAACCCCAAGGAGATATCCATGAAGCAATTTGCCCATCCTGTTCTTGCAGCGACCGCTCTGGCTCTAGCTGGTCTGAGCACGCCCGCACCCTCGACTGCCCAAGAGCTCGAGGAGGTCAAAGTTGCCCTCGGCTGGCTCCGCAACGGCCAGTATTCGCCATTGATGGTCGCCGATGCCAAAGGCTTCTTCGAGGAGGAAGGACTCGATCTCACCTTGATCGACGGCGGCCCCGGCAAGAACCCCGTGCCGCTTGTAGGCGTTGGCCAAGCCGATTTCGGCGTGACGGGTGCCTCCTCAATCTTCAACGCGCGCCTTGCCAAAGACCCGATCGATGTTGTCGCCGTGGGTGCGATCACCCAACATTTTCCCTATGCCTATATCACACTGGCAGATCCCGATGATCCCGAGCCGACGCCGGCCGATCTCGAAGGCAAGACCGTCGGCATGCAGTCTGACGGCTTCTTTCTCCTCGATGCCTTGGCGAAAAAGAATGGCGTCGATATCGAGGCGATCGAGGTCGAAACCGTGATGGCCAATGCCGAGCCTCTACTGATCGGTGCCGTCGACTATTTCACGGGCATGCTTCACAACCAGACCTACCAGGTCGAACTCGAGGCTGCGAAGGAGACCGCGCCCGAGAACCTGAAAGGCAAAACCTGGAAAGCCATCCGTTTCTCCGAGTACGGCATTCCATTCTACCATGATGTCATCTTCACCTCCGGCACGATGATCCAAGAGAACCCGGAGCTGATCGAGCGTTTTCTCACGGCGGTCGCCAAGGGTGTGCAGTCCACCATCGACAATCCCGAAGAGGCCGTCGAACTCGTCTCGGCCTATCCCGATCAGGTGGAAGACGAAGCCAAGCTTTCCTGGCGTCTGGGGATTCAGAACCCGCTCGCCGTGAGCGACGACACGAACGAGAACGGCCTCCTTTGGATGAGCCCCGAGGTCTGGGCCAACGGCATGGCATTCTATGAGGAATACGATCAAATCGACCGCGTCTTGCCGGCGGATGAGGTCATGACCAACGCGTTCAATCCGAAGATTCCCTCTGAATAGTGCCAAGCACCGGGAGTATCGCCATGCCTGACGCAGTCAAACACGAGATTCCGACGATTGATTTCTCGGCCTTTTTGCAAGGTAACGAGAGTGAGCGCGTCGCGGTTGCGACACGCGTCGGGCAGGCAGCCGAAGCCTATGGTTTCATGAGTCTCGTCGGCCATGGCATCCCCCAATCGATTGTCGACGACACGTTCAATGCTGCCGCGGCATTCTTCGACCTGCCGATCGAGGAGAAACTGCGCATTCAAGAGCAAAGGACGAATCGCGGCTATCAGCCGATGTTCGACAACATCCACCCCAACCAAAAACCTAGTGGATCGGAAGCCTTCAGTATGGGCCATCCGGAGCCGCCGAGTGATCCATCACTCTTGGATTTGCCCTTCTATGCGCAAACACCATGGCCGGAAAACGACGATTTTCATGACCGGCTCAAGGCATGTTATTGGGCGCTCTATAAGCTGAGCCGAGACGTGCTTCAATGCATGGCAATGCATCTTGAGAAACCCGTCGATTTCTTCGACCGGGTCAGCGGCAACACCTATTCGAATATGCGCGTGATTCACTATCCCCCCGCTGAAACGATTGCAGATGTCACGGATGTCGGCGTCAGGCCACATGAGGACCAAGGTCTTATCACGCTCCTGGTCCAGGACATGAATGGCGGACTATCGGTGCTGGGTCCGGACAAGGAATGGCTGCCCGTCCTGCCGGACCCGAATGCGATCGTACTCAATGTCGCCAAGCTCATGACGCGCTGGACCAATGGCCGCTATCGATCGGCGGTTCACATGGTCGTCAATCGTTCGGGCCGGGAACGCTACTCGATCCCTCTCTTTGTCCACCCCGATTATCACCAGGTAATCGATCCCAAGGACTTCGCCGGTGAAGGTGAAGAGCTGAGGTTCGAGCCCATCATCGCCGGCGAGCAGGTCTACGCCAACTTCGCCAAACAACGCGTCTCATGGCAAGAAGCAGACGACAAGCAGTCTGCCTGATTAGGCTCAGCTCGGTTCGTTTTCGATTTCTTTGCGCCGGCGTTGACGTGCCGCATGGCCTCGGACATCTCGAAGTTCGTCGCTCTCGAGCTTGGCGGTCGGACCACCCGGACGCTCGGCACGCTTCAGTCTTTTACCGTCTCTCTCAACGCCAGTGCGATCGAGGATCAGGCGCGCGCGCTGGTCGACACGAATGCCGAGCGTCGTGGTTTCTTCGACGAGACGTTCTGCAACTGCCTCGGTGCAATTCGGATCGGCCAGGATGCGCAGACAGACCACCATGCGCCCCTTCTTGCCGAAGCCCGGGATTTGGATGACGTCACGGACACCCGGCTCGTTGCGCACGAAATCGATGGCGAGCGCCAAATCCTCCGGGGTCTGATCATCGATTTCGCATTCGAGGACGGCAACACGGTCTCGGCTGAGTTGGGATGATTGCTCCACGTGGAACGCTGTAACGCGCAGCATATTGGGCATGTCTGCGAACCGCTTGGTACCGAAGCCATGGCCGTAGCGCTCGAGCCTCCCACGAGGACCAATCTTTACTAGCGAGTGACTAAGTTGTTTCATGATCGCCGCACCCGTAGGCGTAACCCTCTCACCCGCCCTGCCATCATCGTGGAATTCGAACCCATCGAGCAGCCGGACGGTAGCGGGGGCCAGAACCGGCAAAACGCCGTGCTGTGTTGTCGTCGTCCCTCGACCCAGTGGCAGTGAACCCACATGCCAGGATGCCGGACCGATCGCGTCGATGAGATAGGCTGCGGCAACAAAATCGATGATCGAATCCCAAGCACCGACTTCGTGAAACGCGACCTCGTCGATCTCGGCTCGATGAATGGCTGCCTCGGCCTCGGCAAGATGCGTGAAAATCGCAATCGCGACATCTCTGACGTTGGGAGCCAGATCTGAGCTTTCCAGCATGGCATTGATTTCACGCCAATGCCGGTGCTTGTGATCTTTACGTGTGGAACACACCACCTTGAAACGCTTGCCGCCGATATGGTGATCATCGGCGGCAAGCGCTTCGACAACGGTATCACTCGGGAGGGGCAAGCAGCTCAGAGCCCGCTCCAACCCCTCATCCAGCTCAGGCCACGCATCAAGCATGGCGGCAACGAACATGTCGCCCGCAATACCTCCGAGGGGATCGAGTGCTATCAAGCGAGAAATGGAGATAAGCTCCTGTCAGGGACGTTGGTGGTGTTCTGCCTAGCAGGTGTTGTGACTTCTGCGAAGCCGGGTTCAGCAGCCTCAAGGTCTCTCCGAGAGACTGTGTTCTCGACTAATCTTCTCTCTGATCTCGTTAATCAACCCCTCTCGATCCTCTCGAAAACGCTGGATGAAATCGGGGTTAACGGTGGTCGAGGGATTGTTCTCGGCCCCCCAAACCGTCATCTCGACGAGCATCGGCACGAGGCTCAAGGATGGCGCGGTCGGGCGATAAGCATATTGGCGGGCGTCGCCAGGATCCCTTTGCTTCGCAATCAACCCCCGATCCTCGAGGCGCTTCAGCCGGTTGGACAAGAGGTTCGTCGCAATCTTCTCGTCACACGCCAAGAGCTCGCGAAACCGGCATTTTCCTTCGAGCAGGATGTCCCGCAAGACGATGAGCGTCCATCGGTCACCGAAGATTTCCAAAGCGTAGTTAATCGGACAGCTCGATCGCATCACAGATTTTTCACTTGCATTTGACAATCGATATGGCTAAAAAACTTGTGAATCGCAAGCGAAAGGCCTCTCTGGCTCGGCTTGCCACGCGGTGATCATGCGTCGCGAGCGAGTCGAAGACGAAAGATTTGTTTGTCGATGTCACCGAAACTTTGTCATCCATAGACCGGGTCGAACAACTGGAGGCAACAATGGGCAGTTCGGCATCAATTGGCCACAATGTGGTTTCCCGTGAGGAGTGGCTTAAGGCACGCAAGGCGCTGCTGGAAAAGGAAAAAGCATGGACACGAGAGCGCGACGCACTGGCCGCCGAACGCCTTGCAATGCCGTGGGTGAGGATCGAAACCAACTATCGCTTCGATGGAAAAGAAGGACAGGTTTCCTTGTCCGACATGTTTGGTTCGCATCGACAACTGTTCGTCTATCACTTCATGTATGGCGAGGATTGGGAGGCAGGCTGTAAATCTTGCTCGCTCTGGGCTGATAGCATCAACGGAAGTTTGCCCCATCTGAGCGCGCACGACCTGCGTCTGGTATGTGTTTCGAAAGCGCCTTTGGACACATTGCTGCACTATCGCGAACGCATGGGCTGGCAATTACCTTGGTATTCGTCTGCGAACACCACCTTCAATGAAGACTTTCACGTTTCCTTTCCACCGAACGTCGTCGAGGCCCAAAACGGCACCTACAACTATCAGGACAATCGTCCGGTCATAGGCGAACTGCCTGGCCTCAGTGCCTTCTACAAGGATGCGGACGGTACGGTCCTTCACACCTATTCGTGCTATGCGCGTGGCCTCGAACCGTTCAATGCAACCTACGGCCTGCTCGATCTTGCTCCCCTCGGCCGCAATGAGCAGGATCTCGACTTCACCATGGCATGGGTGAAGCGCCACGACGAATATTGAGAGGAGAGACCTTGCCCGATGACAAGACGCTCGCCGATCGCATGCGGCACGCCCTCGCCGACCAAGTAGGTATCAGCGAAAAGGCCATGTTCGGCGGCGTTTGCTGGATGCTCAACGGCAATATGCTCTCAGGTGTCGGCGTCGGGCGCTATATGTTCCGGGTCGGCAAGGATCTTCAAGCAGAGGCGCTGAAACGACCCGGTGCCGAGGTGGTCGCCTTCAACGGCGGAAAAATGGGCGGCATTCCCTGGGTCGACGCACAAGCCGCCGATCAAGCCGGCCTCGATACGTGGCTCGAACTCGCGAAAAACTTTGTGGGCTCGCTGCCAGGGAAGTAGTTGACGCGTCGTTCAAACAATAGTCCGGTCTAGAGCGCGTTGGCACCGCGTTCGCCGGTGCGCACGCGTAGCGCGTCGTCGACCGGCAGAGTGAAGATCTTCCCATCGCCGATCCTGCCGGTGCGGGTTTGGTTGACAAGCGCGTCGACCGCGCGTTCGGCGAGATTATCGTCGACCACGACCTCGATGCGTACCTTCGGCACGAAATCGATGCGGTACTCGGCACCGCGATAGATCTCCGTGTGGCCCTTTTGGCGTCCGTAACCCTTGGCCTCGAGCACCGTCATGCCGGTGACACCCAGCTCCATGAGCGCTTCCCGCACCTTGTCGACCGCATGCGGGCGAATCACGGCAACAATCATCTTCATCGGCTCAACTCCGGCTTGGTTGACGGCACTTCAATGGCCGGCTTGCCATGCTCCGTGCCATGACATCCATCGTTTTCGCAGACACTCGAGAACACCAAGTATGGCCATGATATAGACTGCTAGATCGGCCACGCCAAACATCCGGATAACGAATGCCAGCTCGATGCTCATGTCGTACGGCCATCGGGTCTGCAGACATAGATATATTTGGTGGGTGGTGCCCAGGGGCGGATTTGAACCACCGACACGCGGATTTTCAGTCCGCTGCTCTACCAACTGAGCTACCTGGGCGCGAGGCGATCTTTTTAGGGATCATGCGGGATCGTGTCTAGACGCTGAATGACGTGGAGAGCGGCCAATCTCGGTCCGTCTCAAGAGGCTATCCTGATGCCACGCGACTGGCGCAGAAGCTCGGTGGTTTCCTCTGCCGGCATCGGACGGGCGTAGAGAAAACCTTGAACCTCGTCGCAACCTTCATTGAGGAGAAAGTCCCGCTGCTCGATGGTTTCAACCCCTTCGGCAAGAACCGTGAGGCCCAAGGTCTTGCCAAGGCTCAAGATCGTACGGGCGATCGCGATATCATCGGCATCATTGGGAATATCGGTGACGAAGGATCGATCGATCTTGAGCTTGTCGAGCGGAAATCTCTTCAGATAGCTTAGAGAGGAGTAGCCGATACCGAAATCATCGAGCGCGAGCGTCACGCCGATCTTGTGCAAGGCCTCAAGCGTCGAGATCGCACCATTGCGATCCCGCATGAGCGTGCTTTCCGTGATTTCCAGCTCAAGGCTCGAGGCGGGAAGCTCCGCTGCTGCCAAAAACTGCGCCACCATTTCGGCAAGATCCTGAAAAGCGAACTGGGCGGGCGAAAGGTTCACGGCCATGCGCGGAACGCCCAAGCCCTGCCTGTGCCACTCGCTCGCTTGTAAACAAGCCTTGTTCAGCACGAACTCGCCGATTTGCAGGATTTGGCCCGACTCTTCGGCAATCGGGATGAACTGATCGGGCCGAACCGGCCCGAGTTCGTCATCGCTCCATCGGAGCAGAGCCTCGACACCGATGAGTTCGCCGGTTCGCAACGAGTATTGCGGCTGATAGGCGAGCGACAAACTGTTGTTTTCCAGCGCCACGCGGAGCCGGCTCTCGATATCACGCCGCTGTCTGAGCGCGCGGTTCATTTCGGGCGAGAAGTAACGGAAACATCCGCGGCCGGCACCTTTGGCGTCATAGAGCGCCATATCGGCCTGCTGCAGCAATTCCTTGAAATCAAGGTCATCGGTACTGCCGATCGCAATACCGATGGATGCCGTCGTAAACACTTCCTGATCGGCAATGCGATAGGAGTCTGCCAGCGCTTCGAGAACGCGTTCCGCCAAAACCGAAGCCTTGGCCTCACTGCCAATGCCGTCTTGGATGATGGCGAACTCGTCACCGCCGAGTCTCGCGACTGTATCGCAATCGCGAAGCTGTTTTTGCAGACGACCGGCGACCTGGCGCAAAAGCTCATCACCCGCCGCATGACCGAGGGTATCGTTCACGCCCTTGAAATCGTTGAGATCAAGACAGAAGACGGCGAGCTTGCCGCCATGACGGCGTGCGTGACGCACCGCTTGTTGCAAGCGGTCATCGAACAACATCCGGTTCGGCAGGCCGGTGAGGCCGTCATGTTGGGCGAGGTGGCGGATATGCTTTTCCGCCTCGACGCGCTCGGTGACATCCTGACACGTGCCCACCATGGACAATGGCTCGCCATGAAGATCACGTTCGATTTCACTGTCGATCCTCAAATGACGGGGCTGGCCGTCGTCTCGAACGAAACGGACGACCAAGCCGAAGCGATCGCGACGCGCTCTGATGGCTTTGTGCCGCGCAGCATCCAGTTTCCGCGCATCTTCCGGAACCAGATTGTCGATGATCGAATCGAGACTGGGGCGGTGCGACTTGGGATCGAATCCGAGCAGCGGAAACATCTGATCGGACCACTCCATCTCGCCCGTTGCCATTTCGATGCGCCATGAGCCAATTCTGGCGATGGCTTGAGATCGCTTGAGTGTCGCTTCACTGAGCTTCAGGTTTTCAAGGGTCTGGCGGCGCTCGGTGATGTCATCAAAAAGTGTCAGAATATAGCGCGAATGACCCTGCCGGTCGTTGATGCGCACCTTCTTGACGTGGCCCCAACGCAAGCCGCCAGCCACAGGAACCTTGAGCTCGGCCTCGATGACACCACGGGCGTTGCGCAACACACTGTCGTCGAGACGCTCGATATGAGCACTGACACTCGGATCGGGCGCCGCCAGAATCGATCGTGACAAGCGATTGCCTCGGTTGCCGATGACATTGCCATCGCCTTGGTTCTGCAAGAGCACGCGCCGCGAATGTGCATCTTTCACCGAAAGAGCGAGCGGCAATTGTTGGATGATGGTCGACAAGAAAGTGCGGTTCTCGGCAAGCTCCTTTTCGGCATAAACCCGGCCCGTAATGTCCTGATGGATGGCGATGATATGCGAGGGCCGACCATCGGGATCAGGGATTACCACCGTGTGGCTGTTGAGCCAGCGTTCGCCGTGCTCGGTGTCGAGAAAGATCTCGCTTTCCACCACCCGGCCCGGATCGTCGCGCAAACATTCCTCGGAGCTTTCCAGTTGGGCCGCAAAATCAGGATGCACGTCTTCAAGACGCCGGCCCAAAATCTCGTCCGGCTTGATCGAGAGAAACTCGCAGATCCGCCGATTGGCTCGGACAATCTTGCCGTTCTCGATCGACTTCACCGAGATCAAGGCCGGAATGTAATCGATGACCGCGTCGAGAAAGGCATTGGTTTTATCGAGTGCTTTTTGTGCCGAGACCTGCGCCGTGATGTCGAGATTGAAGGTGAGAATGTAGCGCGGCTTGCCAACCGCATCCGGCACCACCAGCTTGCGTGAATAAAAATAGCGCGGCTCGCCATCGACCACGTTGGAAAACTGATTTTCGACAACCTGCTCCGGTTTCGCCAAAAGCCGCGTTTCGGCATCATCGATCCTCTTGGCCATCGCCGGGGCATAGAGATCGGCGGCACCTTTGCCGATGAAATGCTTGTTGTTGCCGCCGCTCACGACGCGATCCATGCCGGTTGCAAAAAGGAAGCGCCTGGTATGGGCGTCCTTAAGCGAAAGCAGCCCCGGCATGTAGTCGAGAATGGCTTTGACCAGACCGGCGTCGACCGATATCCCTCCGGAGGTTTCCAAATGATGACTGGCTTCTTCCACGAGGGTAAGTAGATAGCGCTTGCCATCAATGGCGCCGTCGAGAGGGACACGTGTGAAACGGAACACCTCTTTTCCACCCGACTCGGTCGCTCGGCCATGCTCATGCTGGACCGTCTCGCTTTGTCCTAGAGCTTCGGCATCCAACCGCCGCTGTTCCGGAGATGAGCAGAACTCGCCGATCGCATCTCTCGCAAAAAAGCGGTAGCGACTATTGCTTGCCAGGATGGAGCCATCCGTATTCTTGACGGCCACCGCACCGGGCAAACGCTCGGCAAGATCGCTGATCGAAACGACCGCTTCATCGGCGCGAAACACGATGAGGACGCGGTATTGATCGACGGCGCGCGCCCGCAGTTGCAACCGCCGATCGTTGCAGCCTTCGACACTTGCCTCGCAAACGCCGCGTTTCCTGACTCTGCGGAGGATGTTCCGACGTTGTTTTTGATCGGCAATCCACCATGAGAGCCTTTGCGCCGGTCGCCGATGATTTTCTGCAAGCCTCTGCGCAGCATCATTGCTGCAATCAACACGACCATGCGCACCGACAATGATTGTCGGGTCGAAACATGTATCGACCAACGATTGCAGCATGCAAACGGATTGCCCGATTCGGTCCTTGGTGGACGCGGCGCGCAAGGTCCAAACTTTCCCCGTCTCGAATTCGATTTCGCGGGGAGCGTTTCATCTTTAGGTTAAAATTCTCTTAGGATTTTCAGAGCTGCGGTTCGGGAATCCGACCTGCATGAGGAGAAGGAATTGGCGGGTATGCTGCCATGGTTCGATGGTCCGTCGGCTCTCATTGGCGGGCTGATCGGGCTCCTGCTCGGGGCTCTCCTGGCGCGTGTTCTCCTCCGCCCGAAGACCGCCGGTGTCGAGGCACTTGCCCGCGATCTCCTCTCCAAGACCGAAAGCCATCGCCAAGCGGAAACCGAAGCTCTTCTCGATGGTGTTAAGCTTGCCTTCAGCGATATTTCATTGGACGCTTTCAAGCGCGCCAGCGACGAGCTCTCAAAGCTTGCACAACACAGCCTCGCTGCCGAACGGCGCCTGCAGGCGCATCAGCTCGCCACGGAACGACAGGAATTCGAAGCCCGCATCAGAAGTGTCACGACGCACCTCGAGAAAATGCAGAACCTGATCCGGGAACTCGAGCGGGATCGTGTCGATAAGTTTTCCGAACTCGCCACCAAGCTTAATGCAGCGAGCGACAATGTCGAAACACTCACCCAAACCACCCGGAAACTCGCCGACGCTCTCGCCAATGCCCGAGTACGCGGTCAGTGGGGAGAGCGCATGGCTGACGATGTTATGCAGCTCTTGGGTCTAACCGAGAACGTCAATTATCTGCGGCAACAAACGCTGCTTTCCGGCGCCAGACCGGATTTCACCTTCTTGTTGCCCAATGATTTCCGGCTGCACATGGATGTGAAATTTCCCTTCGACAACTTTCTTCGTTCCATCGAGAACGAGGACAAGGCGGACAATCAACGCTTCAAGACGGCCTTTGTTCGTGACGTTCGATCGAAGATCTCGGAAGTCGCCACCCGCGGCTACATCGCACCCGAACATGGCACACTCGATTTCGCCCTTCTGTTCATCCCCAATGAGCAAGTCTATCACGGCATCTTCGAGGCCAACCCGGCTCTTCTCGATGAGGCGTTGTCACGTGGTGTGTTGATGGTCTCGCCCATCTCCCTGCTCGCGGTCTTGGCGATCGTGCGGCGGGCGAGTGCTCAAATCCGCATCGATCAGGCAACTGGATCGCTGGTCATCGAGCTCGAAAATTTTCGCAAGGCGTGGCAACGCTATCTGCAGCAGGAGCAAAAGCTCGGACGACGCATCGACGATGCCTACGCCGAATTTCGCAATCTCACCCATGAGCGCCGGCAGACAATCGATGGATCGATTGAGGCTATCACGACGATCGTGAGTGGTCAGCCGAGCGCAGCAAAACCGTTAGAAACCGCCAAGATGTCCGGTGACAACATTGAGAATCGCTGAGAGTGCCGCCACTAGAATGGCAAAGCCGACGATGCGCGCAGCCCACGACGTTCTCTGCACACCGTCTTGGAGGTTCCTTGGAACCATCGCCTGACGGCGTCGCCCGACGTCGGCAACATTGCCATTCTCGCGATCGATCTTCGACTTGACATGTTCAGGCGACGGCAGTGCCGGTGGCGGATTTTTGGGCTGCGGGTTGACATGAGGCGGATGACCATCCTGGACCAATTCGAGTTCCAGCGCCCGCCACAAGCGATCGTTGGTTTCCATCGAGCGAAGCCGCCGATGGATGTCGCGTTCGAACTGACAAAGTTTTTGAACATGTGCGCGGCAGTGCGGGCACCGAGCGAGGTGACGCCTCAATGCCAACTGGCGATTGCGTCCGAGGCGCTGTTCGATGAATGCCTCGAGATAGTGCTCCAATTCTGAGCAGTTCATCCCGCAGCCTCCGAAACGATGACTTACACATGCGAACCAAGGGGCTCAGGCAGCCGGAAAGTTTGCTGGTGAGCCACTAGATCAATGATATCGCATTGTCTTCGAAGTCGACCAGTGATGCAATGTCATAACCTCTAAGAAGTTATCGATCTTCTACCCGCCGGCCGGCTCGAGACCGCGCATATGGCTGCTGATGAGCCGGAGGGCCCAGTGCAAAAAAATCGTTGACCACTTACCGGGATATCGTTTCGGGAGCAGGCTGGAACGCTCCAGCTTCTTGCTCTGCGCGAGCAATCTCCGCCTCTGAGAGAGATTCCCGCAATGCTTGCTCGTACTCTTCCGCTTCGCTCGCTCCCAGATCGGAACTCAAGATGTACCATTTGAGTGCCATGACCGGGTCCTTGGCAACGCCTTCTCCGAGACGGTACCGGTTGCCCAGATTCCGTTGGGCCTGTGGATGTCCCTGAACCGCCGCGCGCTCAAACCACTCGACGGCTGATTTGATGTCGGCATCGGTACCGATGCCGTCTCGCTGCATCTTCCCCATATTGTATTGCGCACGATCGAGACCCTTTTCGGCGGCATCTCGAATCAGTTCATAAGCTGCTGCGAGCTCCGCCTCTTCGCTCGCCTCCGAGAGCTTGATCTTGCCCAATGTGTAAGCGGCTCTCGGATAGCCCTGCTCCGCGGCCAAGCGGAACATCTCCTGCGCCCGCTCGGGATCCCGGTCGACACCCTCCCCTGACAAATACAATGTCCCGAGGTTGTGAATGGCAGGCGGATATCCCTGTTCCGCGGCCATTTCCCAGTAGGATTTGGCCTTGAAAATGTCGACGGGAACGTCCCGCCCTTCCGCATACATTGTTCCGAGATTGAACTGGGCTTCGGCGTTGCCCGCATCCGCTAGCGCTTCCCAACTCTCACGCGCAGAATCGAAATCGCCGCGCTCATATGCCTGCCATGTCTCCTCCAGCGTCATCTCATCAGCGCCGGCGGGCGATACGGATATCGAGAACAGCAAACCGCAGATCGCAAATTTGCCAAGGAGGAAATCGGTTGTGGTCTTTCGAGATGTCATGTCCGCCTCCTCAGCTCGAACTCGCGCTGGCGCGCTCCGCACGGCCCCGAAGGATCGATAGCAGACCGTTGACGCCCTGGCTTTGGACGATCGATTGGAACTCTTGCCGTTGTGTGATCACCATGCTCACCCCTTCGATCACGACATCGATAATTTGCGGCGAACTGCCCGTGTTGCGAACGCGCCAATCAACTTTGATGGGCGAGCCGTCTTCACTGCTAATCACCGATTTGACGAGAACATCCTTGTCGTTGAGCGCTGTGGCCCCTTCGATCTTTAGATCGATACCATGAAATCCGCTGAACCGACGGCTATAGGTTTTGAGGATGTAATCGTTGAACAGTTCCTCATAATCACTGCGCTGGTTGCCATCGAGGCTTCGATAGGTTCGGCCGAGCGCCAGCCTAGCCAATAGCGGCAGGTCGAAGCCTTTGGCGAGAACGCCCCGGAGTTGGCCCTCGCGATCCGACATGGAAATCTTGCCGTTCTCCAGGATCTTGATGGCTTGATCTCCGATACCTTGAACAAAAGTCTCCGCCGATTCCGTAGGCGATGTCGAAGCCAGGGCGATCGGAACCAGCAGGAGCTGAACCGACAGCAACACGACGACAATACGATGCAGCATATCCTCAAACCTTAATCTTGGCGCCGTTCGGCGGCCAGCTTACGTAACTGCGTGCCTAACGTAGTTGGAAGGGCTGTGCTACAACCATCACGACCGCGTCAGGAAGCGCGCAGCGTATTGTTGGTCAATGCTGCTCGGCCCGATGATAGGAAGCGGTGCGGGCTGCCGAAACAATGGCAATGATCGAAAGCACCGCAATCGTCCAGAAAACGTGCTGGGGTGCGCCATAGTCAACCATCGCGCCGAAGATGGGTGGAGCGATCAGTCCGCCGATGTTGAAGCCTGTTGTGACGAAGCCGAAGACCTTGCCGCTGGAACCTTCGGGCGTAATGGCGCGAACGAGCATATCCCGCGAAGGTGACACAGCACCCGAGGCCAACCCGGCCAGGGCAAAGATAACGCCGATAAGGAAACTGCTCATTGACAAACTTGCCAAGAGCACAGCCGTGACCGCTGAAATGAGAAAGCACACGGCCGCGACGTGATCATGCCGGTCGGTGGCATCGGCGATCCAACCACCCGCGAGCACGCCGAAAGCCGAGAGCCACAAATAGAGCGACAGGGCCAAGTTCGCTTCCGTGAGGCTGGAGCCTTGCATGATCTCCAATATGGCCACCGAAAAGCTCAAAAAGCCCATCTGCACCGCAGCGATGATCGTAAAGAAGACCAGCGCCATAAGAATGGGCTTGCTGGTCAGAAGCGCGAGATCACTGCGGATCGCGACCGGTTGCGGCTTGCAGCTCGACGCGCGAGTTAGAGGTGAGAGCCAATCTTCGCGGAGCCAAAGCACCAAGGCGTGGACGACACCTAGAGAACCAAGAACAACCATGGCTAGTGGCCAGCCGATCCATCCGGTCAAGGTGACGACAGTGACCGGAGCAACAGCGAAACCGAAATAGCCGCCAAAGGTGTGAATTGAAAAGGCGCGTCCGGTACGCCTTCGGGCCACGCTTCCTGAGAGAATTGCGTAATCAGCCGGATGGTAGACAGCGTTGCCGACACCGGCGACCAACATCCAAAAAAGGAGTGCCTCGTAACTGGGAAACAAGCCGATGCCGGCGATCGAGAGGCCCATCAAGATCTGACCGCCTATGAGAATTCTCGGTGCACCGAATCGGTCGACCAAAAAACCGATGGGCGATTGCAAAAGACCCGTCGTCAAGTTGAGAACGGCGACAGCAATGCCTAGGCTGGTATAGCCGACACCGAGATCTTCCTTAAGAAGGGGAAAGATCGGCGGCAGCACCAAGATATAAAAATGAGAGAAAAAATGCGCCGATGCGACGAGCCCAATGACCTTGGCATCACGCCGCGAATTGCCGACTGAAAGAGTTTCCGCCACCCGAAACTTATCCCGCTAACGGTTCAGGCTTGGGGACACCCAATGTCGACGACCATTTCTCGAGATTGGCCAAAATTCCCTCATGGAGCCTAACGCCCTTGGCCATTGCCTCGCGTTTGCGTGCGAGCCCGGCCTGTCCTGGCAATCGAACCTGATCCACATCCGGACGAGGCGCGCTTTCGGTACAAGCACGCCGCAGCCAGCCGGTCTGTTCGACAAAGCCGTCGCTTCCGCCAAAAAGAGCCGGCTCGAATACCAAAACCATCACGCTCGCACCCCAGACGTGGCCTGAATTGGCACGGCCAAAGCCGGCCAAGCCCTGGGTCATGGCTTCGATCATCAAGGCAAAGCCATAGCCTTTGTGGCCGTGATCCAAACCTCCGATGGGGAGGATCGTGCCGGGCGGCGAACCCGTCACGACATTCGGGTCAGTGCTCGGATTGCCTTCACTGTCGAGCACCCAGGCATGCGGCAGCGGCTTGCCTTCGCGCGCCAGCCTGGCGCACATGCCGTTGGTTGTGATCGACGCAGATATGTCGATGATGACGGGGTCCGTGTCCGTCGGAAAGCCGATGGCGATCGGATCGGGCGTGTAGACGGCTTCGCGGCCACCGAACGGCGCAACGGTGGCGACAGCGGGATCGGAACTCGCAATGATGACGAATTGACCACCGGCTGCCGCTTTTTCGAGATAGGCAGCAAGGCAACCGATATGGCTGCTGCGGCGCACGACAGTGGATGCAAGGCCGAATTTGCGTGCCCGTTCGGAGGCCTTTCCGATTGCCAGTTCGGTAAGCCAGGGACCAGGCAAGTACTGACCATCCAACGTCAATGCGGCCGGCGAATCCTGGACAACGGTTGGCTCGCCGGAGCTCGTCATATCGCCTTTCTTGACCGCATCGAGATAGCTGTCGGCCAACTGCAAGCCATGGGTCGTGTGTCCGAGAAGATCCGCTTCGAGCAGGATGCGGGCGGTCACTTCAGCCTTCTCGTGATCGAGCCCTGACGCAACAAACAATGCGCGCGCGAAAGTCTCTAATGCCGCAGGTTCAAAGCGGTCACCCATAACGGTCCCTCTCGTTCTCGGAATTGCCCGGAAACATCATGGATCATCGCCAATTTGGCAAGACGCGCGCGAGAGCCAAGAATTTCACGCTTGAGGCGAATTTTTCCTTCTACTCTAACGCATTAATGGATTACATCAGAAAGCTACTGAAAGTTGAGCCGAAGGCAAAAATATTTACTTCAGGTTATGAGACCTTTTTTCCGCGACAAGATTCCGGCAACCCTAGTGATGGGTTTTCTCGGCTCGGGGAAAACGAGCCTGATACGCCACCAAATTGCCCAGTCGAAAAATGCAAAATTCGGCATCCTGATCAACGAAATGGGCGAAATGGGCATCGATCACGAAATCCTCAAGGAAGAGACCCGACACGCTGCGCTCAAATGCGACTTGATCGAAGTCTCAGATGCCTGCATTAGCCGGGATATCGTGAGACATTTCTTGCCGGTCATGCGCAAATTCTTGGCGTGGCGGAAGAACCCGTCGAACGTCGTCATCGAAGCCCCCGGGCAGGCCCTGCCCAAGCCCCTTGTCCAGGCTTTTACCTGGCCGGATGTACGGAACGCCATGCTGGTCGACAGCGTGGTCGCCGTATTCGACGCGGCGGCCGTCGCAGACGGCGTTTACGTTCCCGACGAGTTGCAGGATTCTTCAAATGAGCCTGCTGAAGTCACCGACGAGAGCCCGCGTTTCGAGCGTTTTCGGGAGCTTGTGTCTTCGGCCGATATCATTGTCGTCAATAAGACGGATACCGTGAGCCAAGATGAGCTTGTGCAGGTCGATGAGATCATGCGCCGATACATGCAACCGGGTGTCCGCATCATTCACACCCAGCGGGGCGAGGTTGATCCCATGATCGCCATGGGTGTCGGCACCAATGCTGAGCACGAGAGCGTTGTCGAGGCATTTCGACGGAAGGAGGAAGAGCCGGATGACGGTGCCGGCTTCGAAAGTTTCATTGTCGAGGTCGAGGCCGTGCCCAACCCGGAAGTCCTCGCATCACGGCTGAGAGAACTTGCGATCCAAGAGCCGGTCTATCGCGTCAAGGGGTTTATTGCGATCCAGGGCAAGTTCCTAAAGTGCCTGGTGCAGTCAGTCGGGCAGCGGGTCGATTCCTATTATGGCCAGCAATGGCTCGATCATGAGGGACGCATCGGCCGTCTGGTCGTGGTCGGCGAGCGTGGTCTCTCCAAAGAGGGGGTCCGCGCCATCATTAACCCGAAACGATGATCAGGCCTTAGGTATTGCAATCAGCGCGGTCGCGATTTCCTGACTGAGCCGGCCCAAAAGTTCGCTCATGGCCTGGGCGATTTGGTCATAGTCATTGGGATCGGCAATGCGCGTGTCGAGGTAAGTGCGTTGCGAGCGATAGGGAGCCGGATCACGGAAATTGCCGCTATCCTCATAGACCTGCCAACGTCCTTCCAAGACCACTTGGCCAGTGCTTGAAGCCTCGAAACTGAAGAGCTCGAGCCCGACACGATAATCCAGAACGACATCGCGTGTTTGCGGTAGGGCCACGACATTGTTGGTACGAACCAGCCTGCCGATGTCCTGAACCAAGACCCGCTCGACCATGCTCTGGAAGGGCTCGGCCCAACTGTCGAAATCGGCTAGCAGGATCTGGTTGCCGGAGCCGCGACGCACGATTTGAGGACGGTCCAAATATTGCGGCAAGATGATTGGACCAATGCCGATTACCGGTCCCTGACTAGGGTCTGACTGGCCGGCGTCAGGGTCGGACGTCGCCATTAAGGTATAAAAATCCGTCGGCGGTGTCGGCGTACATGCGCCGATCACCAGGACCAAAAGCACCGCAAGCAGCGGATTCATGAATTTGGTTCTCATCGAGAATTCACCCCCCGGCCGCGGATCAGCGCATCCGGCTGCCGCTCGAGATAATCCGCGAACACGCGAATGGAACGTGCCGCACCACGAAGCTCGCTGAGTGTTTGGCCCAGATCGTAGATGATCGGCGAATCACTGGCGACAATGTCGTTGGCGTTGGCGAGGGTGGTCCTCGCTTGATTCAATGCGGACGAGGCATCCGCTGCGGCTTGCTTGAGATCGCCCATCAAAGGCGGCACTTCACCCTGCAGTTCGCTCACCAAAGCTTCCACACTCGCCATCGTCTTGTCGAGATTGTCGAATGACTGCTTGGCGTCATCCCCCGCATAAGTGTCCTTCAGTGCGAGCACTGTTGTATTGATGTTGTCGACGAGTTGATCCAGGTGAAGATTGGCGATCTGCTTGAGAACACTGTCGACCGAGGCGGTCAGGGCCTCGAGCTGTGTCGGCACTGAGGGAATGACGGGATAGGTGTCATCCATCCCCAACTCCGCAGGCGGAACATCTTTGTGAAACTCGAGCGAGATATAGAGATCGCCCGTGATCAGATTCGCGGTTTCCAATTGCGCGCGAAGCCCTCGTTCAACGAAACTTGAGAAGTTCGAGTAGATCTGCTCATTGCTCTGATCTTCTTGTTCCGAGATGTCTTGATCGATTCCCATTAGCCGGTCGGGTTCCAGGACGAGTGCCACAGGGATTTCAACTTTGCCTGAACTTGGATCGGCGCGTAGCGAGATATCCGTCACCGTGCCAAGCCTGATACCTCGGAACTCGACAGTGGAGCCCGCCGACAAGCCTCTAATCGAGCCGTCGAAATAGGTCAGGAACGGCACTTTTCGCTTGATTTGCGCCTGATTAATGCTCTCGCGGTCCGGAAAAAGCGCGAATTCGTGGCCGTCTTGAGCCGGTGGGCTGGCCACGCCCGAGACAGGCGTGTCGAATTGAATGCCGCCGACGAGAATGGACTGAAGCGACGCCACATCGAGCTGCACCCCGCCACCATCGGTGCCGACCCTTATCCCGCTCGCATTCCAGAAGCGGGTATTGTCTGTGACCAGCTTGTCGTGAGGTGAGCCCACAAAGATATGGACGATGAGATCGCTACCTTCTTCGTCAAGCTCGTAACCCAAGACCTGACCGACCTCGACACCACGGTAGTAAATCGGTGCCCCGCGCGAGATCGACCCGAGCGTCGAGGCTCTGAGAACGAATGACGTGCCCGGCACATCCGAGCCGATCAAGGGAGGCTCTTCGACCCCTTCAAATGATTCGACGGGCTCACCGTCACCTGGATCGATTGCAATGTAGGCGCCCGAAATGAGAGTGCCGAGGCCGCTGACACCGCCGACCCCGACGCGTGGTTTGACGATCCAAAAACGCGTGTTCTCGCGGAGGAAATCCTTGGTCCCGACGGCCATCTCGGCTGAGACCTTGATGTGGCTCAAGTCTTCGGCAATCGTGACGGTCTCGACCGTGCCGACATCGACATCCTTGTATTTGATCTTCGTTTTGCCGGCCTCAACGCCATCAGCCGTGCCGAACGATATCTCGACCTTGGGCCCTTGTTCCGAATAGGCCTTGTAGACCAGCCAGCCAGCGATGATCGCGGCCACAATCGGGATAACCCAGATAACCGAAAGCCGCCTTCGCGAGGTCAGCTGGGCCTCAGGCACGCTCTCGGCCGAGATAGAAGATCCGTTACGCGCGGATTCGTTGGCCATCTGTCATATCCTGTTGGACCGGATCCCAAATCAATCGCGGATCGAATGCTTCGGCAGCCAGCATGGTTAAGATGACGACACTGGCAAAGGCTAGAGCTGCCGGACCCGGCTCGATGGTCGCAAGTGAGCCGAGGCTGACCAGCGCCCCAAGGATCCCGATGACGAAGATGTCAACCATCGACCACCGGCCGACCAATTCGACGACACGATAGAGCTTGGTCCGCTCTCGGGGACGCCAGGTCGATTTGCGCTGGACGGAAATAAGTAGGAAAGCGAGGCAAACGATCTTGAGAATTGGGACCATGATGCTTGCGGTAAACAGCAAGATCGCGATCGGATACTCACCGTATTTGATGAGCTCGATCACGCCGCTCATGATGGTATCCGATTGCGCTTTGCCAAATGAAACGATCGTCGATACCGGCAGCACATTGGCCGGCACGTAAAAAGCCGCCGCGGCAATGAGCAGTGCCCAGCTTCGGGCAACGCTCTGACTCTTGCGATGGTGAAGTGCTGCCCCGCAGCGTGGACAATGCGCGTGACCATGACTTTCACTTCTGGGCGCAAACACGAGCTGACCACAATCATGGCACGACACAATCTGCCGACCGCCTGCGCGCTCGAGTTCGCCGAACGTCATCTGCCGGCGAAGCGTGTTCCATACTTGGAAACTGTCGAGATTGGCCTGAGCCGCAATCAACAGCACCATGGCAAAAATGAACGCATAAAAGCCTTCGCCCAGCTCCATATGCGCGAGGCTCAAGAGTTTCACATAAGCGACGAGAACACCCAGGAAGAAAACGTCGAGCATGGCCCAGGGACCGATGGCCGTGTAGGTCCGGAAAACCCAGGCGACGCCCGGCCATCTCTGCCCGAAATGCATCGAGCCCATGACATAGAGATTGCAAAGGATCTGGATGAGCGGAAGAACAATAGTCGCCATGAACACAATCACGCCGACCACCGGTTGCCCAAGATTGTACAATCCCGCACCGGCGCTGATCAGATACATGGAGGAGCCGAGCCCCTCGATCTCCATGGAAACGAACGGAAATACATTAGCGAGTATGAACAGTAACGCTGCAGCAATCGTGAAGACGAGGCAGTATTCGCTCGACCGCAATCTCGGCCGCCGAAGAAAGCCGCCACAACAGCCACAAACTTGGCGCGAGCCATAGACGCTCGTGTCCAAACGGGACACCGCCCCACATTCGTGACACGCCGTCACCGGCTCGTCTCGTGTCGGAAGCCTGGCGCCGGGCACGCTATCGACGGTCGCAGCCTCGGTCATTCACCCCTACGATCTGAAGTGCTCGATCATGCGCGTTCTCTATGGCGCGATTAGGGACTCATGTCGAGGTTGAATACCTCAACTCATCTATTGCGGCTCGACGCTAACCCATTGCCAAATGAATTGATTGTCGGCTCGCTGTTTCAAATTGATGCCGTCACGAACACCCCAGGCGAGGCGCTGCTGGTGCAGCGGAATGTATCCAACATCCTCATGCAGCCGCGCCCATGCGTCGGCAATCAGCGCTTCGCGTGCTTCGGGATCGATCTCTGTCAGGATCTCGCTCACCAGTCGGTCGATCTCGGGATTGGAATACCCGCCCAGATTAAATGTCCCGGCACCGCTATCAGGCTCTCTGGTATGAATGAGATTATAGAGCGGGCTGTAGCTATCAAAAGTATTGGGTGTCCAGCCGAGCAAATAAAAGCTCGTGTCATAGCCGCCTTGACCCAAAACCTTGGCGAAAAACAGCGATTTGGTTTGTGCCAGCAAATCGACCTTGATGCCGATCTTTGCGAGCATCGAGACGATCGCCAAACATAGCGCCTCGTCATTGACATAGCGATCGTTGGGGCAATCCATTTGCAGGCGAAAGCCGTCGCCATAGCCTGCCTCCTTGAGGAGTCTGCGTGCCGCATCGGGGTCGAAAGGGTAACGCTCCAGCGCCTCTGGAAACCCCGTGATGCCCGGTGCCACCATGGCCGCCGAGGGCTCGGACAAGCCCCGCATGATCTTGCGGTGGATGGCCTCGATATCGATGGCTTGATAAATCGCCTGCCTGACGCGGCGGTCTTTAAGAGGGTTGGTGCCGCTGACATCCGATTGCCGCAGTTCGTCTCGCCACTGGTCCTTGCCGAGAAAAATGGTCCGAAGTTCCGGGCCCTTGAGAACACGGGTGCCGGGATTGCCGTCGACCCTTTTCACGTCCTGGATCGGTACAGGATAGACAAGATCCATCTCGCCGGAGAGCAGTGCGGCCATGCGAGTTGCGTCCATTGCAATCGGCTGGAACACGACCTCGTCGAGATTGTGTTCGTGCTCATCCCACCAATCGGCAAACGGGACGGCGACAGTCTTGATATCGGCGAGGCGTTCTTTCACCATGAACGGGCCGGTGCCGTTGGCATTGCCGTGAGCATAGGAACTCATACCCGTGGTCAGATCCGTCGGCCGCTCGGCTCCATTGGCCTCCGCCCATTCCCGGTCCATCATGTACCAGGTGTCCCATTCATAGATCAGGGTCGGATTGGGCTCCTCGGTGATAAAATCGACGGTATAGTCATCGATTTTGATGACATCGGAAACACCTGCAAGACGTGCGCGAAAACCCGATGCCGGATCTTGCGCACGCTTTGCCGAAAAAATCACGTCATCCGCATCGAAAGTATTGCCGTTGTGAAACGTGACACCTTGGCGAAGCTTGAAGCGCCAGCGCGTCGGCTCGAGCCACTGCCAATCCACGGCAAGCGCAGGCTCGATCGCAAGATCCGGACCGCGCCGGGTCAGCCCTTCATAAATATTGCCCAAAAAGCCGTACGTGAAGGTCTCGTTCAATCCGTGAGGATCGAGCGTCGCAACATCGCCCTGAAATGAATAGCGCAGGGTTTCCGAAGAAGCCGGACTGCAGACGACGAGAATCGAAAACCCGGCCGCCACCGCACAATGCCAGCGCAATACACAACTCCTGCGTGATGCGAATAACATACTCATCGCGTTATACGGGAAAAATGCCGGGTTACAAGGCAGATTTCTGAATGGTTCAAACGAATATCGTGACCGCGATCACCATTCCAGCTCTTGCGTGACCCGAATCACACGTATCTCCGCGCAATTGCGCCAAGGTGCTCATGTCGAAGGCGACGGGGTGCTCCCGAGAGGAGCCGCAGAACCTTCGAAACACAACTCAGGCACGGAGAATTACCTTATGATGAAGAAAATGTCCTTGTTTGCGGCGGCTGCAGTCTTGGCGCTCTCTGCCGGTTCGGCTCTGGCAGGCCCCGCCACCGGGGGTGTCAAAGTCGGCGGTACGCTCAACCAAAACACCACGATCGATGCGCCCGTCACCAACAAGCAGGGTGAGCTTCGTATCGGTGCGATCAGCGGCAAGACGGATGTTGGTGGCTCGCTCTACCAGCGCACCGACGTCAACGCAGCCATCAATGTCGATGGCTCGAGCTTCCTCGGACTGGGCCAGCGCCCCGAGGTCAAGATCGGCAACATCGAAGATGCCAAGGTCAAAGGCACGCTCGATCAGCGCACCTACATCAACGACACGGTGACGACCAACACCGCCGGTGTCCTCGGCCTCGGTCCGAAATCCGAGACCAATATCGGCAACATCGAGCGCGTCGACGTTGGTGGCTCGCTGAACCAGCGCACCTACGTCAACAAGAAGCTTCTCAACGAGGGTGGCCGTCTCGACGTCGGCTCGATCGAGGACGCCAAGGTCAAAGGCTCGCTCAACCAGTATACCTACATCAATGCCAATGTCAGCAACAAGGCTGGCGGCTTCGGCGGCAACACACCTGGTGTTACCGAGATCGGCAAGATCAACGGCGCCAATGTTGGCGGCACGCTCAACCAGACCACTGTCGTCAACAAGGAGGTCTACACAGAGGGCGGATGCACCGCCATTGGCCTGATCGGCGAAAGCGACTGCTAATCGCCCGATTGGTTCAATAACCCTCTGTCAAGCGGGGCCTCGTACGGTTAAGTCCGTGCGGGGCTTCGCTGCGTCGTCGCTCCATTTGCTGTTCGCCGACAATCAGGTGCCGATGCCCTCGTTTCTCCAAGGCCCATTCCGCGTTTGTCTCGTCATTGCACTGGCCTCAGCCTTGGTCTGGGCCAGTCTCATTCGAATCCTCCCGCCCCTCGATGCGCTCGACGGCTTGATGGACGACATTCTCACTGTCCTGGCCCTCGAGCCGGCACCACAAAGCGACCGAATTGTCCTGGTCGCCCTGAGCGATCAGACCCTCGCCGCCATGCCTTGCCGCTCGCCGGTCGACCGAAGGCTCTTAGCCCAACTCATCGACGAATTGCGGAACAAAGGGGTGGCGGCAATCGGCGTCGACATACTCTTCGACCAACCGACCGATCCGGTGGCTGACCAATTGCTGCGCGATAGCATGATGATCTCGACACCACCCCTCGTGGTGATTTCTGCCGATGAAGCCACCCAGCTTACCGACGGCCAAAAGGCTCATCTTGCGACCTATACCGAGGGCATGGCCAAGGGCTACGCCAATCTCGGCAAGGAAGGGATCGACAGCGTGGTCCGCTGGCATATTCCCGAGAACGACGAGGGCGAGTTCAGCTTTCCGATCATGCTCGCCCAAGAAGCCGGTGTGCCACTTCCCAAAGAGCCCTTCGAGATTGTCTGGCGGGGGTGGACCGATGAGGGGGGAACCCCTTTTGCGACCTATCCTGCCGAAGCCATCCAATTGCTCCCCGATGAATGGCTCAATGATAAAATCGCCTTAATCGGCGCCATTGCCCGTGATGTTGATCGTCATCGTACACCATTGGCAGTGAGTGGAGGCAGCATGGCGGGCGTAGAGATTCAGGCTCACGTCCTCGATCATATCCTCGAGGGACGTATCGTGACCCGGCCGCATTGGCTCGCGGCGTTTGCGCTGATTGCCGCCGCAAGCCTGGCCGCAGCCCTCGGCGCCCTGATCGGCCAATCGGTCACGCTGGTGATCTTGGGCGGGCTCGCCTTCGTGCTTTTTCTTTGGACCGTGGCGTTCGCCAGTCTGGCCTATTTCAGCGTCTTCTTGCCGGCCCTGCCGATGAGCCTATCGGCGCTCACCAGTCTCGGCCTCACCATCACCTGGCGCGAGCGCGAGGCGACCCGCGAGCGGCGCACCATCATGGGCCTTTTTGCGCGCCACGTTTCCTCCGAGGTGGTCGATGAGGTCTGGCGGCAACGGCAAACCTTCATGACCGGCGGCAGGCCGCGCCCCCAAGAGATCACCGCCACCGTCCTGTTCTCGGATGTCGAAGGCTCGACCACCATGGCCGAGATCATGGAGCCTCAAGCCTTTGTCGTCTGGCTCGACCGCTATCTCGACGCTATGTCACGGGTGATCGGCGAGCATCATGGCATCGTGCTGCGCTTTGTCGGCGACGGCATTCTCGCCGTGTTCGGCGCACCGGTGGCGCGCACCACCCAAGACGAGATCGCAGCCGATGCCCGAAACGCGCTCAAATGTGCTGAAACCATGAACCGCGAGCTGATCAAGCTCAATCGCGAATTCGTTCAGGAGAATCTGCCCGAGATCCGCATCCGCGTCGGCATTCACACAGGACCCATGGTCGCCGGATCCTTCGGCAGTGCCCGGCACATGGAATACGGGCTCGTCGGCGATGCCGTGAACACGGCAGCCCGCCTCGAAGCCATCGCCAAGGATCAAAAAGACGAAGCGCACCGTTTCTGTAGGACCATCACCAGTCAGGAAACGCTCGATCTCGCCGGCTGGCAGGATTTCGACGTCGACCATCTCGGCATGATCGCACTCCGCGGCAAAGCCCGAGAAATCCGCGCCTTCTCCCTCCGCCCCCGCGAGCTGGCCACGGCGTAGGGGTTCCCAAGTCTGACGGGCAGCGACGTTATCTGTCCCTAAGAGCCTCGAGGGCTTTTTGGACGTCCACGGTCCAGGGGTGCTCGTCGCCGAGCTTCTCTTGCATGGTGGCTAGCGCGCGTTCGAAGTTCATCCGTGCCTTATTGGGTCGCTCGGTCGCCGCGTAGAGCGTGCCTTGGTGGGCGACACATAGGGCATACTCTGGATGCCCTTTGCCCAGCGATGTGCCAAAGATCTTCAATGCTCGCTCATACCGTCGCTCCGCATCACCAAAACGCTCCAGAATCTGGAGCACGATCGCCAGATTGTCCAGTGTTTTGGCGTATGAAGGATGGTAAGACCCGAGGGTACTTTCTTCAATCGCCAAGGTTCGTTCGTAGTATTCTTCGGCTTTGGTAT
>CAYPOV010000013.1:0-28350 GCA_964412385.1 uncultured Geminicoccaceae bacterium | reverse complement strand
ACTCGGTTTTTTCGGCCATTGCGCGCATAAATTCCCAAAGAAGATCCCTAGATGGTTCAATGCCACGGAAGGCGGGTTCCTCGGCAATCATTCCCAGAATTGCTCCCGGGTCGTTGGTTCGTGCAGCTTGGCCTACTCCTTGACCGAGTGCCAGATAGGTGGTCGCCCAATAGGCGAGCGCTTTGGCGAGCTCGCCGCTACTCTCGGAATCGAACGCATAGGCTAGTCTCATGAAAGCATGAAGAGCGCTTGCGGCAAGGCCCGGTGCCAAGATCGGCAGATAAGCGTCCATGAGCGCCTTGTCGCCAAGCCTCAAAAGCTCTTGGTCGAAGAACCGGCGATAGGCCGCTTCGTAAGCACGCTCGCCCAGGTGGTCGTTCCAATTGTCGGCGACGATACCGCCTGGAGAAGGTCGCACCGGGACGATTGGGTTTGCGGCTTTGTAGCTCGAGGTAAAGCGCTCGAAATCCCGTTCGGATCCGCCGAGGCGCCGCATTGCCCAAAGCACCATAGGCAGGTGGTTGGCGAGATCCGTGCCGAACTCGAATGCGTCACGTCGGGCTTCTTCAATGGGATCGGCGATCACGGTGGCCATTGGCCCTCCTCGTGGATAAAGAGTAGATCGGGCGAACGAACTCGCATCGACGTCGGCGCCAGCAGGAACGAAGCTTGCATAACGTCGCCATTATCGTACCCCGTGCGATCAATATGACTAATTTAGCGAGGCCTGCGGATGATGACCACTGGCATGAACGATCTCCGCTTGCGCAATGCGACTGTCGAGGGAAGGGGAATGGTCGACATCACGATCACGGATGGCCGAATCGCCGAACTCACGGCACCGGCGGCCAATGATGACGGGATCGATCTCGCTGGTGCCTTGGTGATCCCCGGCCTGTTCGAGGGCCATATCCATCTCGACAAGACCTTTTTGGGCCTGCCCTGGATACCCCATCGACCCGATCCAACCGTTCGAGGGCGCATCGATACCGAAAAAGCGCTTCGCCGCGAAATCGAAGAGCCGATGGCCGTGCGGGCGAGACGGCTCGTCGATCATGTCGTGGCACAAGGGACCACGACCATGCGCAGCCATGTCGATATCGACACCGAAATCGGCCTTGCCCATGTCGAAGCGCTCCTGGCGTTGCGGGAGGAAGTGGAGCATCTGATCGATATCCAGCTCGTGGTGTTTCCACAATCGGGCATCATTGCCGATCCGGGTACGGCAGACCTTATGGATGAAGCCTTGGACCTCGGTTGCGAGGTGGTGGGTGGGCTTGATCCGGCCGGCATTGACCAGGCGGTGGACGATCATCTGCGTACCGTGTTCGGCTTGGCCGAAAAACACGGGTGCATGGTCGATATTCACCTCCATGACCCGGATGAACTCGGCTGTTTCGAGCTCGAGACCATTGCCCGCTATGCAGGCGCTCATGGATTGACAGGCAAGACCGCAGTCAGCCATGCATTCGCCTTGGGGAGTGTGTCGGGACCGCGTGCACTACGTACGGCATCGCTGCTCGCGCAAAACGATGTGGCAGTCATGACTAACGGTCCGGGCGGCATCAAGACCATCCCGCCGGTCAAGCTCTTGAGTGATGCCGGTGTCACGGTATTTGTCGGCTCCGACAATATCCGGGATGCCTGGTCACCCTATGGCAATGGTGACATCTTGGATCGGGCGCGGCTCGTTGGTTATCGGGCCGCCATGGCTTCCGATGAGGACCTGCGCCTGACCTTCGACTATGTGACCGCAAATACGGCCAAGGTCATGGGAAAAGACAAGCCTGCGCTCGACATTGGCGCTCTTGCTGACTTGGTGGCCGTTGATGCGGCCCACTTGCCGGAAACCGTTGCTGCAGCACCGCCACGCAAGCTCGTCGTCAAGAAGGGCCGGGTCGTTGCCCGGGATGGATCGCTAGTTTGAGACTCTGAGCTTGTCATGATCCGAATTGCAGCCACCCAGCCCTGGCCAATCTTAGGTCCAGTTCGCCCGGAAGAAACGGCGCTTGTTGTCATCGATATGCAGACTGATTTTTGCGCAGCCGGCGGGTGGGTCGATCAACTGGGTGAGCCCTTGGATAATACGCGGGCGGTGATCGAGCCTGTTCGAAGGCTCCTGGCCGCTTGTCGCAGCGCGGAATTGTCCATCATCCATACGAGGGAGGCGCATCGGCCCGATCTCTCAGATCTCAATGTCAATAAGAGATGGCGCGCGAGCGTGCGTCCGATCGGCATTGGTGATCCGGGCCTCTGTGGCCGCGTTCTGGTTCGTGGTGAGGCGAGCAGCGATATCGTTCCCGAATTGGCGCCTTTGCCCGATGAGATTGTCATCGATAAACCCGGCAAGAGCGCGTTCTACGCGACAGAACTTGACGCCGTTTTGAGAGGGCGCCGGATCGAGGCGCTGATCATTGCAGGTGTCACGTCAGATTGTTGTGTCCAGGCCACCATGCGCGATGCCGCCGATCGCGGTTATGATGCGCTCTTGGTTCGTGATGCCACGGCGGCTGTCCAGACAACGCACCATGAGGCGATGCTCATGAGCCTCGAAGCCTTTGGCGGACGCTGGGGTGCTGTGGGCTCACTCGAGACCTTGGCCCATGCATTGCTCGCAGAGACCACATGAGACAAATCGAGGCCGAGCCCTACCCCTGGCCGTTCGATGGCGCGTTCGGAACGAGCGATACAGGATTGCTGCTCTTAGGCTTTCAAACTCGGGCGGTTCACGAACACGGCGACGCAGGCCGACATGCGCTTCGCAATGCTTGCGTGATCGGTAGGGCCTGGCACGCAAGAGGCGGAAGAACGCTCACCGCACGCCGCGGCGCGCGGTCATCCGAGGACTTGCCGCCTGCGGTGCGAAGGCGCAACGAAGGGCGTGACCGGGACCAAATCCTCTTTCGGGACAATCAGGATTGGCAATTGGCATTCGAGCCTTTCGCGGGTGACGCGGTCATCGATCATAGAGGCGACAGCGTGTTCTACGGAACAGACCTGGAGCACATGCTCCGTACAGCCGGCATCGACAATCTCCTGATCACGGGGCTGCCGACGGATGGCATCGTCCATGCAACGATGCGCGATGCTAATGACCGCGGCTTCGAGTGTCTGTTGGTCGCTGACGCTTGTGCTTGCCATGACCCTGATATCCATGACGGCATTCTCGGGATCACGATGTTCGGCAACGGGCTTTTTGGGACGGTCGCACCGACGGCTGCAGTGCTGAGCGTGCTCGAATGAACTGGTCTCCCGATGCAGGCTCGCTGGCCTTGCCGGTTCTCCGATCTGCCTATGCGCATGGATTGAAGCCCAGCGACGTATTAGCGGCGATTTACGGCCGCGTTGGTGCACGCGGTGATGATCATGTCTGGATCCATCTGGGGCCCGAAGATCAGGCCCTGGACCAGGCGAGGGCAATCGAAAGTGGTGACGGGACCGGCAAGCCGCTCTGGGGCATTCCCTTTTCGGTCAAGGATTGCAACGATGTCCCGGGTATGCCGACGACCAATGCACTGCCCGAGATGGCCTACATGGCGGAGACCACGGGACCAGCAATCCAAAGGCTATTGGATGCCGGGGCGATCTGTCTCGGCAAGACCAATATGGACCAGTTCGGCATCGGGCTGGTCGGAACCCGCACGCCCTATGGCGCCTGCTCATCCGTCTTCTCCGATGCGCATATCTCGGGTGGCTCGAGCTCGGGTTCGGCGGTTTCCGTGGCCGCGGGGCTGGTCTCATTCTCGATAGGCAATGACGCTGCCGGATCGGGGCGTGTGCCAGCCGCCTTCAACAATGTTGTGGGCATCAAGCCCACACCAGGCCTGATCTCCAATTCCTGCGTCTCGGGTGGCGGCTGCGTCAAGACGATCGAGACCGTCTCGGTTTTTGCCCTGACGGTGGAGGACGGTATCGACGTTTTGCGGCTGATGGCGGGCTTCGATCCGGCAGAGCCATTCTCGAAGCCTGAAGCCGATCATGCGGATCTTACGATCGAAGCGGTGGCGGAGGGATTCCGCTTCGGATTTCCGGCGGGTGCGGCCTTGCGGTTTTTCGGCGACAAGGATGCGGAGCGCTTGTTCCAGCATTCGATCGAACATTTGGAGGCGCTAGGCGGTGTCGCCACAGCCATCGATTTCAGCGTGTTCGATGAGACGCAGCAATTGCTTTACGATGGCCCTTGGATTGCCGAGCGCGCGCTCACGCTCGATCCCATCGTCGCTCGCTATCGATCGGCGATCAATCCTGTCACACTGCACATTCTCGAAAGTGCTAAAGCGCTAAGCGGAACCGATGTGTTTCGCGGTATTCATCGCCTGGCCGAACTCAAGCGGGACGCCCGCGCCATCTGGAAGACGATCGATGCGCTGGTGGTTCCCACAACCCCAACCATCTATCGCCATGACGAGATCGCGGCTGAGCCGATCGCACTCAATTCAAGGCTCGGCATCTATACCAATTTTGTCAATCTGATGGGGCTGGCTGGTGTGGCCGTGCCCAATGGATTTCGTCAGGACGGCCTGCCGCAAGGCATCACCATTCTTGTGCCGTCATTCCAGGAAGGGCGTGCCGCCAGCATCGCATCGGCGTTTCATCGCAAACTTGGCGGCAAACTCGGAGGCACTACGACCGAACTCCAAGCCGTTCAGCCGCCGAACGCCTGAAGTTTGGGGTAGATCGGCTTCAGCGCTTCATAGGTCTGGCGATAGACGCCATAGACCTCGTCATAAATAGGGATGTCCAAGGTTTCAGGCTCGATAATGCCGGCGGATTGGACGAAGCGGGTCATTTGCTGCCAGTCGGGAAACGCACCAATGCCCATAGCCGCCACATAAGCCGCTCCAAGACAGGAGCCTGGATGACCTTCCAGCAATTGCACCGGCATGCCCAATGATGAGGCAGCAATTTGCATCCAAAGCGGGCTTTTGGTGCCGCCGTCGGACGCGATGATGCGCGTCACCGGATAGCCGATCTGGCGGGCCACCTCGACATGGTGGCGGAAACCCATGCAGACGGATTCGAGCACCGCGCGCCAAAGATGGTGGGTGTCATGATGGAGGCCGAGGCCGATAAAGGTCCCTCGCGCAATAGGGTCCTGAATCGGGGTCTTTTCGCCTAGAAAGTAGGGAAGGAGAACCAGGCCCTCGGCCCCTGCCGAGGTGTTTGCGGCCGAGCGATCAAGATGAGCGTGCGGGCTCTTTCCTTGAGCAGCGGCATCGGCAGCGGCACCTGCACCCATGGTCTTGATAAACCAGTTCAAGAGACTGCCGGAGGTCACCATGCAGCCATTGGGCATGAAGAGCCCCGGGACGGTGTGGAAATCGAGAAAAAGCCGCGAATCGGGTTTGGGCTCGGCGGTTGCCAGCAGCACGTCCCCGGCGCCTCCGAACTTGATCAGAAAATCACCCGGCTCGGCGACACCGGCAACGAAGGCCGAAGCCACGTGATCGGCAGCCCCTGCGACAACGGGCGTCCCAGCTTTCAGACCGGTCGCCTCGGCAGCCTTGGCCGAGACGCTGCCGATGATTTCGTGTCCCTCGCGAACCGACGGCACGAGGGTCGGTTCGATCTTGCCTAGTGCAATAAGGTCTTCGGCAACACGGCCTTGCTCAAGATCGAAAAATCCGGCCTCGAGCGCCCAGTTTTTTTCAACAGCGTCCGCCCCCGTCAATCGGCGGGCGATGAAGTCGTAGGAGCCCAAGATGCGGTGGGTTTGGGCGACGGCTTCGGGCTCGTGTTGCCGCAGCCAGCGAAGTTTCGGTGCGATCAATTGTTGATTGATGCCGTTGCCGGCGCGCTGGAGGAAGCGATTTTCGTCCGTTTCCTGCCGGATCGCTTCGACCTCGCGTCCGGTGCGGCCATCGGATTGCTGGATCGAGCGGCGCACCGGCCGGCCATCGTCATCGAGCATGACGAGGGCCGGGACCATGCCGCTTACCCCAACCGCCTCAATCATCCCGGCTTCGATGCCGGCATCGTTCAGAAGTGCGGGGATCAAGTCACAGACATTGGACCACCATTGTTCTGGGTCTTCCTCAGCCCAGCCGGGCCTTGGCGCATAGAGATCGACCGAACGATCGGCAAGCGCGAGGATCGCGCCTTCCGTGTCGACCAGGATGCCGATCGTGGAGGTGGTGCCGATATCGAAGCCCAGAACGATGGCCATCGCCTATCTCACGTGGTCGACATGGTCCATGAAGCGCTTCACCCGATCGCCATCGACAGCGTTCCAGGTATAGCCGTCGATCTTGAAGTGAGTGCCGACGACGCAGCCATCGGCAATCTTCAGGATATCCTCGACGGTTTCCAGCTTGACCCCGGTATTGGCGAAGACCGGGGTATCGCTGACGGCGGATTTGGCCCGTTCGAGATCACTCAATGCCACGCCTTCGCCGGTCATGACACCGGAGACACAAATGACATCGGCAAGCGAGGAGAAAACTGCACTTTTGGCGCGAACTTCGATCGAGCGATTGTCGAGGGCGGCGGAGAATTCGGCGTTGATATTGAACAACAGCGTGAGGTCCGAACAGCCGAGGCGGCTGCGTTCTTCCAGCGCCTCTGCCGCATTAGGCGCCCAGACGCCCATATCTGAGGCATAAACGCCTGTGAAAATCTCGCGCGCGAAATCGGCACCTGTTGCCGAGGCGAGCGCCACGGTCGCCACCGGATCCCACAAATAGTTGACGCCAAAAGGCACCTTGATGCGGGATTTGAGCTCGCCGACGATGGCGGCCATGGCGGTAAGCCCTGCAATTGACGCCTTGGTTCGATAGGGGCGGTCACCTTCATTGCCGAACATTATAGCATCGACACCGCCCGCCTGGAGCGCTTCCAGATCTCGTATAGCCGAATCGATGATCTGGGCCATGCCGCCCGCTGCATCATAGGGGCTCGATCCCGGTAGGGGCGGCAGATGCACCATGGCGACAATGGGCTTGTTGAGGCTGAGCAGAACTGACAAAGCGTTTCGTCCTTCGATTGTTCGGTCAAGTCATGTAGACGCCGCCGGTGACGTTGATCGCCTGGCCGGTCATGAATCCTGCCATGTCGCTTGCAAGAAACACCACAACCTTGGCTACGTCCTCAGGTTCTTCGAGGCGGCAAAGCGGCGTCTGATCGATGTAATCCTGTCGCACGCGCTCGGGCGTCACACCACGCAGTTCCGCCTCCCACAAAACCTCGCGCTCCTGCATCGAGGTGCGCACAAAGCCGGGGCATACGGCATTGACCCGAACCCCGTGCTCGGCAACTTCGCGCGCCAAGGCTTGTGTGAACCCGACCACGGCGAACTTCGAGGCGGAATAGTGGGCCAAGAGTGGGGCGCCTACCTTGGCGGCAAGCGACGCCGTATTGACGATGGTACCCTTCGTGTCACGTTTCAGCCAGCGCCGCACCATCTCCTGATTGGTGAGGAAAACGCCTTTGGCGTTGACCGCCATATTGAAATCCCAGTCATGCTCGCTGAGATCGACGACTTTCTGCATGGTGGAGACGCCGGCATTGGCGCACAGCAAATCGACCTCGCCCACACTTTGTTCGACATTGTCATAGGCTTGAGTGATGCTCGCGCGGTCGGTTACGTCCAGAGCGAAGGCGCTGGCGTCGATGGCGCGTGCCGTCGCTTCTGCTGTCGAAAGGTCGCGATCGGTGACTGCGACCTTGGCCCCCGCGTCCGTGAGGGCTCGCGCAATCGCCGCACCAATACCGGTTCCAGCCCCGGTCACGAGGGCGGTGCGGCCTTCGAGAAGCATGGTCGTCACGGTTCGATCCTTATTGGCAGTCGGAATTGGCGCGAATATTGGTTCTCAGCCATGATCACCCAAGGACTTCGTTTCGGGAGACATTGATGGCGGCGATCGCCTTCGAAGGCGTCGAAAAGCGTTACCCGGATGGTTTTCATGCCATCAAGAGCCTCGACCTCGTAATCGAGGACGGCGAATTTTTGGTCCTGGTAGGACCTTCCGGCTGCGGCAAGTCGACGGCCCTTCGCATGATTGCGGGTCTCGAAGATATCACAGACGGGACCGTCCGCATCAATGGTGATATCGTCAATGACTTGGCACCGCGTGACCGTGATGTCGCAATGGTTTTCCAATCCTATGCCCTCTATCCGCATCTAAGCGTACGCCGGAATATCGGCTTCGGGCTGCGTATGCGCGGCATGGCGCGGCATGAGATTGATCGTGCTGTCACCGAGGCTGCCGCCATGCTGGAGCTTACCCCGCATCTCGACCGCAAGCCCAATCAGCTCTCCGGAGGTCAAAAGCAAAGGGTGGCCATGGGCCGTGCGATTGTCCGAAGGCCGATGGCGTTCTTGATGGATGAGCCGCTCTCTAACCTCGATGCCAAGCTTCGTGTGTCGATGCGCGCCGAGATCACGCGAATTCAGAAAAAGACCCGCATCACGACGGTCTATGTCACGCATGATCAGGTCGAGGCGATGACCATGGGCGACCGCGTGGCTGTGCTTGATGGCGGGAAGCTTTTGCAGATCGGCGCCCCCCGCACGCTTTATGAACGGCCGGCCAATCTGTTCGTTGCAAGCTTCATCGGATCGCCGTCGATGAATGTTTTCGAAGCCGAGATTGTTTCGGAAGGCGAAACGATCGCATTGGCGCTGCGAAATCAAACCATTTCGCTGCTTTCGGGGCCGGCTGCGGCGCGCTTGCAATCCCAGATCGGGCGTAAGGTCGTGCTTGGCATTCGACCAGAGCATTTGGTCGCCAACCCGGAAGGCCTCGCGACGCTGGGTGCCGAGATCACCTTGGTCGAGCATCTCGGGGCAGCCCAGCTTGTCCACCTCGTGACGGGTGCGGTCGCGCCGAAACTTCACGCTGCCGCCGATGACGACGAGATTGCCCGCGCCCGCGGCGAAAGCCTCGCCATCCTGCCGGTCGAGCTTCCACTTCGTGAAGGCGAGACCCTGCGCCTCGGTGTTGCCGAGCATCATCTCTATCTCTTCGATTTCGAAACGGGGGCTGCGCTCGACAAGCTCCACTGATTGCGGTCCTCGCATGAGTTTAGCGCAATCCTTGGGTCCAGCCGCGGACGAAATATTTGTTGAGAGCCAGGGTGATGATGATCATCGGGATCACGAGAAAATGGGCGAGCGCGCCCATGGTTCCCCAGGTAATGTCTTTGGTGCCATAGGCTGACAGCAAGGCGACTGAGAGCGGCTTGGTATCGGCGGTGGTCAGGAAGGCCGGGAATAGAAAATTGTTCCAGGCAAGGATGAAGCAGAATAGCGACGATGCGATGATCCCCGGGACCACCAAGGGAATGGCAACCTGGAAGAAGGCCCCCCAAAGCGTGCAGCCGTCCGAGAGCGCGGCTTCTTCGAGTTCATTGGGGACGGCGCGAAAGTAAGTGTACATCATCCAAACAACAAATGCCGTATTGAACACGGCATTGATGAGAACGACGCCCCAATAGCTGCCCAAGAGGCCCAAATCGCGCATGAAGAGATAGAAGGGGATGAGGGTCGCAACGAACGGCACCATGCGCACCAAGAGAAAGAAATAAGCGACGGCCGGACCCCATCGCCAGCCTGATCGTGCCAAGGCATAGCCGGCAGGCACGCCAAGCAGAAGCGACAGCAATGTCGATGCACCTGCGATGACAATCGATGCCCAGAGCAGTTGCGGGACGTCGAACATTGAAAAGATCTGCTCGAAATTGGCCAAGGTGGGCTCGAAGAAGAGCGTCGGCGGTACCGAGAAGATGTCCCGTGCTGGCTTGTAGGCTGTCGCAATGAGCCAGAGGATAGGTGCCAGGAAAATGGCGAGAATGACCAAAAGAGCCATGCGCTGCGCCAGGATTTGCGGTGCGCGTTCGGTCCTGGTCATGCGCCTGCCTGCTGATCGGCGCGACGGATGAAGATGATGAAGGCGACGGCGAACACACCCATGCAAACCAGCATCAGATTAGAGATCGCCGAGGCGTAGCCGATATTGAAAAACTCGAGGCCTTCCTTGACGGCGAAATACATCAAGACGTTGGTTGCATCGCCCGGTCCGCCTTTGGTGGTGACGAAGACGGAATCGAAGACACGAAATGCGTCCATCGTTCGAAGGATAAGGGCCAGGAAGATCGCTGGCGTCAGCAGCGGCAGGACGACATGGAACAGCCGTTGCAGTGCCGTCGCCCCGTCGACGGAGGCAGCCTCCAACACGTCGCCGGGCAGGGCCTTGAGACCTGCCAGGAGAATGAGCGCCATCAAGGGCGTCCACTGCCAGACATCGATGAAGATGATTGCGGTCATGGCGCCGCGCGATGTGGCGAAGACACCGCCTGGATCGGTGAGGCTCAGATTGGCGAGGACGTAGCCGACCAACCCGAATTCGGCCTGGAAGAGTGCATTGAAAATCAGCCCCACAGCCAGGGGTGAAATCGATAGCGGCACGAGAACGAGGGCCAGCAAGATGCGGTTGAACGCGTCGTCGCGACAGAGAAGCAGCGCGATGGCGAGGCCGAAAATGAACTCCACGGCAACCGCAAAGAACGTGAAGGTGAAGGTGTTGACGATGGTAGTGACGGCCGTCGGATCATCGAACAACCGTACGTAGTTCTCAAAGCCGATAAAGGCCGTCCGGTGCGGGCGAATGAGGTTGTAGTCGAATAGCGAAAACCAGACGCCCTGGGCGATGGGCCAAACGGCAATCACTAAAACATAGATGACCGCCGGGAGGCCAAGGAGCGCCATGAACAGACGGCGCCGCGAACGGTAGCGAATGTGCTTGAGACCGACATAGGCCTCAACATTAGCCGATGCCGGTGCGTGCGCGGTCGCCGTCATCGGCCCTTAAAAGAGGCGCTCGGCTTCCTCCTGGGCGCGATCCAGGGATTCTTGTGGATCGGCGTCGCCAACGAGGACGGCATTCACGGCCGTGCCGAGAATGTCCTGGATTTCGGGGTATTGCGGAATGCGCGGGCGGTAGTCGCCATCGCCATTGAGGAAGGATTCATCGATGATGGGCATATAGGGATATTCCGCAACAACCTCAGGATCCTGCACGGTGCTCTTGCGCATGATGCCGCCGGCCCCTGCCATCGCCATTTCTTTCTGGATCTCGGGGCTGGTCACCCATTTGATCCAGGTCCAGGCGGCTTCCTTTTGCTCCTCGGAAATGTCGTCATTGATGGCGAGTCCCCAACCACCGAAGCCGTATGTGGGATCCATGCCCTCGGCGACGGGTGCCAAAGCGATACCCGCTTTGCCGACGACCTGCGATTGCTCGGGATTGTTGTAGCTCGCCGCACCTACCGACCAGCTCTGCATATTGGCGACCAGGCCCTGGCGGAAGGATTCTTCGCGTCCGCCCCAATCATAGCTTACCGCTCCCGGAGGTGCAGCTTCGTCGAAGAGTTTTTTGTAGACCTTCAGCGATTCCACATTCTCGGGAGAATTGAGTGCAGGCGTGCCGTCTTCGGCAAGGATCGAGCCGCCGAGCTGGGAGTTATATTGCATCCAGTCTTGTGCCACGGCAGGCCCACGCTGGCCGTTGGCGACGAAGCCATATTGCTTGTTGTCGGCATCGGTCAGGGCCATGGCGGCCTCCTGCAACGCTTCCATGGTCGCCGGAACTTCGAGACCCGCTTCGTCATAGAGGTCCTGACGGTAAGCCAGGATGTTGGCATATCCGGCAAACGGGTAGGCGATCTGATCACCGTCATATTGGCCGAGCGCTTGCATCGCGATTGGGTAGATGTCGTCGATTTGCAATTCCTCTTCGTCGCGGGCAATCAGCTCGGAAAGCTCCATTGTGTGGCCTGCTTCCTTGAACTGTCCCGCCCAGACAATGTCCATGGTGACGATGTCATAGCCTTCCGTCTCGCCGACAAAGTCTGCTGTAATCTTGGTGAGCAGTTCGGGATAGCTGAGGATATCAACATTGACCTCAGCACCTGTCGCCTCCTGAAACGCGGGGGCCAGATCGACCAAGACAGGTGCGAACTGATCGTTCATCGAGGCGACGTTGAGGGTGACGCCCTCCAAGGGCTTTTCTTGCGCGATGGCGACGCTGCCGGCACTGAGGCTCAGCGTGACGATCGCCAGGACGGCGCCTGAATGATGAAAGGTCATATCGGTGGGTCTCCCGCTGCGTTATTTGTAGTCGCGATTACCATGTTACCGTACGCAAGCGATATGCCAATCATCCTGATTGCTCGGGGGGCGGAACAAGCTCCGCAAAATGATCGGCGATGACACCTGAGGTCGTGATCCAGATGCGGTCACGCGAGGCGCAGATATGGCTGAGGGCTCGCCGCAACTGGCGAAGCCGGAAAGGTTGGCCAACGATATAGGGGTGAAGAGCGATCCCCATCACCAGGGCCTGATCCTGCGATTGCAGCAGCATCTCGTCGAACTGATCGACGATCATCTCGGCAAACTCGGCCGCACCGGTTTTTCGCGCGACGATCGCCGGGATATCGTTGAGTTCCTGCGGGTAAGGTACCGAAAGCAGCGGCTTGCTGCGCGTCTGCATCCAAACCGGCTGATCGTCCATGCACCAATTAAGCGTGTAGCGGTAGCCGGCCTCGGCCAACAGATCCGGCGTGTGGCGGCTCTCGGCAATCCAAGGGCTCAGCCAGCCGCCTGGTGACGTGCCGTGGGCTTCGTGGATCCGATCGCGGCAGGCCTGGATCATGGCACGCTCCTGCCCTTCGCTCATGACGCTTTGCCGCTCGCTATTGGTAAAGCCATGGCCGACAATCTCATCCTTGCGCGCCGCATAGGCTTCGACCAGCTGCGGGCAGTCGTCATAGAGCGATGTATTAACGAGCACAGAGCAGGGCAGATCGAGTTGGTTGAAAAGTGTCAACAGACGCCATGCGCCGACGCGATTGCCGTAATCTCGCCAAGCATAGTTGAGTACGTCTGGCTGCGGTCCGCCGGGGGCGAGCTCGGCGCCCAAGCCTTCGCCGAAGGCAAAATGCTCGAGATTGAGACCGAGATAGACCGCGAGATTTTTTCCGCCGGGCCAGCAAAATTGGCGGCGTTCCGTGATTGGCCGGTAATCGTAGCGGTGATGGGCGGTGAGGGGAAGTGTGTCAGGATTTGTCGTCAAGGGAGGGGCCTTCTTGCGGATCATTCCCGGATTCGAGAGGTGTGATGGCAATCATCAAACGACCGGAGATCAACTCACACTCGGTACTGCTAAGAACAAACCGGTAATGAAGACCGTTGGCAACGCGGGCGATTTCTTCGGCATGGATGTCGATCTCGGTGCTCACATCGAGACGATCAGTGGTCCAAGAGACGTCCTGGAGGATCACAAGCTGGCCTCGTGCCGGCCCCCGTGCTTGGTCGGTCACAATAGCGTGTAACGCTGCAGCTTGAGCCGCATATTCGATGCCGGCGACGATTGGCAGGATTGCGCCCTCGCGTAGCGGATGGCGCGGATCCGTCGGGTTTTTTCCGCGGCAATGTATCGTGCTTGCGTCCATCGTGATCACACGGTCTACTAACACCATTCGGTCGGCATGGGGCAGGACCCGTTCGACCTCTTCTGAGTTCATCGCGTTGCGCATTGAGGGCTTTGCTTATTGTGGGGCATACTACTGTAGAACACGATCATGCGTCACTTGCCGGGCATTTTCCAGGCCACCCCGTGGTGCCGGGGGTGGTGATCCTAGCGCGTCTGTTCTCTGAACTCGGCAAATCTCGGCCCGATCTTCGTATTGCGGGCATTAGGAGGCTGAAGTTTTTGCGGCCACTCTACCCAGGTAAACGATTTCATTGGTCTTGTTCTGTTTTGGACGGCAATAGGATCATAGTGAGAGCCTGGGAAGATGAAGGCACCATCATGGATGCGCATTTGACGCTTGCCTCATAGGCGGTGGTGCACGACCACCACCAATAAATTGTCAGTGTCCGTAAGCGGAATCAAGGTGACAATGGTATTGTCATGAAATCGGTCTTGGTTGTCTATTATTCACAGACGGGTCAATTAAAGGAGATCGTCGACTCGACAATCGCACCTCTGATTGAGTCAAATGTCGTGGAACTTACTTGCCAAGAATTGAAGGTTCGAGATCCCTATCCGTTCCCTTGGCCATTCTGGAGGTTTTTCGATACGTTTCCCGAGACAGTGTATGAGGAAGCGCCGTTATTAGAACCTCCTGACATTCGTGTTGGCGATCGTTTTGACCTCGTCATTATTGCTTATCAGGTCTGGTTTCTGTCACCCTCGCCGCCGACTATCGCATTTCTCAATTCTGAGGAAGCCAAGTCGGTATTGGCCAATACACCTGTGATCACCTTGATAGGCTGCCGCAATATGTGGCTGATGGCGCAGGAGCGCATGAAAACGATCTTGGAGGAATTGGGTGCCCGACTGATCGACAATGCCGTGTTGATCGACAGCGCCCACAGCGCGTTCACGTTCGTGTCAACACCTCTTTGGATGCTGACAGGGCGTCGCGGTCCGTTCTTGGGTGATCTCATTCCCGCGGCCGGCGTGTCGGAGGATGACATTGCAGGATGTCACCGGTTCGGGCGGGCCATCGCCGAACAACTACCGGCGCTTGAACCGGAGCAGCCACAATCGATGCTAGCGGGTCTCGGTGCCGTTACCGTCAATGAGCAACTCATTGCATCTGAGCGGATTGCACGGCGCAGCTTCCAGCTCTGGGGTGGGCTTCTGCGCGCAGCCGGGCGGCCCGGAACATTGCTTCGGCGCGCGATTTTGGTTTTTTATGTGGCATTTCTCATCATGCTGATCTTAACGGTTGTTCCAGTATCGGCCGTGTTGAGAAGGCTGATCGCACCACTAAAGCGGGCCAAGACGGCGGAAGAACGTGCTTACTTTGCAGCACCTTCGGGAGAGAGTGACCATCTAATGGGGAGGCATAGTCTCTAATGGGCAGGCAAAGTCTATGAACGACGTCTTTATCGTCCAGACCGCATCGTTTCTGCCCAATGCGCCCGTCGCCAATGAGGATATGGAGCGGATTCTCGGGCAGACCGGCGAACGGCCTTCGCGCGCCAAACGCTTGATCCTGCGTAGCAACGGCATCCGCAATCGTCACTATGCCATCGACGTCGAAACAGGCGAGATGACCCACACCAATGCACAACTCACGGCCCAAGCGGTGCGCAACGTGATGGATCGGGCAGAATTGGATCACGTGCCCTGTCTCTCCTGCGGCACATCCCTTCCTGATCATCTCTTTCCCAATCATGCGCTCATGGTGCAGGGCGAGCTTGGCCTGTCACACTGCGAGGCTGTGGCAACCTCCGGAGTCTGCCTGAGCGGTCTGAGTGCGTTGAAATATGCGGCGATGACTGTGGCCGCGGGACAGCACGATCGAGCCGTTGCTGCGGGCTCGGAACTTGTCTCATCGCATCTTCTGGCCGATCGCTACCGGGGACCGGATGATGAGGATATGGCACGGCTGGAAAAAGCACCGGAAGTCGCCTTCGAGCAAGAATTCTTGCGTTGGATGCTTTCCGACGGTGCCGGGGCGATGCTGCTTCGGTCAACACCTCGTTTGACCGAAATGTCGCTTCGCATCGACTGGATCGATTTATTTTCCTATGCGGGGGAGATGCCGCCCTGCATGTATGCCGGTGCTAGCAAGAGCGACGAGGGGCGGCTTCGGCCATGGGCGTCAATGGATCATGAAGATCGTGCGCGCCTAGGAACAATGTCGATCAAACAAGATGTCAAACTGCTCAATGAAACCGTCATCGACTATACATTGGAGCGTCCACTCGCTGAAACGATCGCCAAACGAAATCTTTCTGTTTCCGAAATTGACTATTTCCTTCCTCACTATTCATCGGCCTTCTTCAAAGACCGTGTTGCCGATGGTCTGAAGCGTGTTGAATTTGATATTCCGCAAGATCGGTGGTTCACCAATCTGACACGAAAAGGCAATACCGGGGCCGCCTCGATTTACATCATTCTCGATGAGCTGTTTCACGGGCATCACCTGGAACTCGGACAAAAGCTCCTGTGCTGGGTCCCGGAAAGCGGGCGCTTCAGTAGCGGCTTCATGCACCTGACGGTCGTTTAATGAAGCGCGGCGAGGTCCCTCAAGACACATCACGCACCTATGGTGGCGTTCGCAAGCTGCTCTATGCGGTTGATGACAAAGGCCGGTATGTCGGCGTCAATTCTGCCGGGTGGGACGTCGAGACTTACGCAACCGTCGCCGCCATCGACGAGCTGCTCCGGCTTCGCGACGAGGCTTGGACGCGAGCAAACAATGGAACCGCATCACCGCTCGAATATCACATGTATCGTGCCCGGCTCGATCCTGTTCAATTGGCGGCTGCGACAGGGTTTTGGCGTTGGCAAGTGAAGCGGCATCTTCGTCCGGCGATTTTCCAAGATCTGAAAATGAAGACGCTTGAGCGATATGCTGGTGTCATGGGATTAAGCGTCGACGAGCTGCAAACCATCCCGGATCACCCCGATGGCTGACTTTCCGCACATCCAATCCGCACATTGCGAAAGCGGGGTCGTCGCCAACATGCTCACGTACAACAATCTTTCAATGAGCGAGCCGATGGCTTTCGGGCTCGCCTCGGCGCTGACTTTTGCCTATCTGCCGTTTGTCAAATTGGGCGGGATGCCGTTGATTGCCTATCGCATGCCCCCCGGAAGCATCATCAAGGGGGTGGAACGCCAACTCGGCGTGCGCTGGCATCGTCGCCGTTTCCGCAACGCGGCCGAAGGCATGGCCGCCCTCGACGCCGAACTGGAACGAGGGCACATCGTAGGCGTTCAAGCCTCGGTTTATTGGCTGCCTTACTTTCCCGATGATATGCGCTTCCATTTCAACGCCCACAATCTTGTCGTCTTCGGCCGCGAGAATGGTAATTATCTGATCAGCGATCCGGTCTTCGAGTCTCCGGTGCGCTGTGACCCCGATAGCCTGGCAAAAGCCCGGTTCGCCAAGGGAGCGCTGGCTGCGAAAGGCCTGATGTACCGCCTCGAGCATGTGCCCTCGGCAATTGACTTCGAAAAGGCGCTGCGCAAGGCGATCCAGCGGAACTTGACGATCATGACCAAAGCACCTGTGCCCGTCATCGGTGTTCGGGGAATCCGCTATCTCGGTCGATCAATCGTCAGGCTGGCAAAGCGGAGCAGGGCGCAGAAGTATTTACGGCTCTATCTTGGTCACATCGTGCGCATGCAGGAGGAAATCGGTACAGGGGGGGCCGGCTTCCGCTTTCTCTATGCGTCGTTCCTTCAAGAGGCCGGCTGGAAAATCGACAACGAGAAGTTTTTGCTTGCGTCGCAATCGCTGACGGCAGCAGGAGATGAATGGCGGGTCTTTGCCCGTGAGGCAACCCAGATGTGCCGCGGACGGTCGGCGATGATCCCGGAACGGCTTCAGGAGATATTGAACCAATGCGCCGACCGGGAACTCGACGTTTGGCGGATGCTCAAATCCTATTAGCGCCGGCTGACCCTAAAAAGCCAGGCGCGGCCGTCGTCATCGGACCGGATGTGGATCATGTCCGATTGCGGCAATGTCGATTCGAGAAAATCGGCGATCGCCGCACCGGCTTGAGTAGGATAAAAGGCTCGCCGCACTAAGGGCTCACGGCAGACCAACACTTGTTTGACCTCATCGCCGTGCGATTTCAACCACCCATTGCAGGTCTGCCGATCGCGAAAAAATTCGACGGCGCGGAGTTGCGGGCCTTGGCAATTCGAGGTTGTGAGCCAAAGCCAATGACTTCCTTCTCCGACCTGCGTTCCGATTGGGAGTTTGAGTCGTCTGCAATGCAGGTCGAGTGGATGGTGAACCATGTCGACGCTGCCAACGAGTGCCGACTGCACATGGCCGATTTGAAGATCCAGCCATGCCAATTGAAGTGCCGTTTCAAAACTTGAACCGATTCGGGAGATGAAACAACTCTGGGAACGGAGTTTCATGCACTTGGCAATATAATAACATGCGGAATTGCTTACGGAATTGACAAAGCTGAGTGGTTTTATTTCCTGATCTTGTTTCAGCATGTCGTCCATGACATCGGCCGCTGTTTCGATGTCACCGCAGTCCGATGCGAGATAAATCGCGGTATCATGAGGAAAATGGCAGGATCGTGCGCAGCGGCCGACACCGATCAGTGCCAATTGAATAAAACGGCTGATACGCCGGACGTTGCTTTCGAGTTCCTCTACGACAAGAGATTTGAGCTCAACGGGATGATCATCGGCAGCTGAATAATAATTACCCCACCCTCCGATCCGTACCGGCTTAATGTTCATGGTGCAGAATCAGTGATGTGATATTGCCACCGAAACCGAAATTGTTGAGTAAATAGTAACCCGGTGATATTTCTTCTTGTTTTTCGGTCAATTCGATACCGAGGTCGCTCTTTCTGTGGCTTTTAGTTGGTGTTCCGGGGATGAAACCGTTCCCGGCGGCAATTGTGAAAAGAATGAGCTCGGCGAGGCCGCAAGCCCCAAAAGTGTGGCCAATGAAAGGCTTGAGTGCGCAAATCGCGGGATGGTCTCTAAAGACAGCGTGAATGCCCGCAGCCTCGCTTTCGTCGTTCAGGAGGCTTGCGGTTCCATGGGTCTTGATTGCGACAATCTCGGAAGCTTGAATTCCTGCCTGAGTCAATGCCTCCGCTGTCGCTTGAGCGATTGTGCTGCCGTCGGGGTTGGTTGTCGAGATACCGTAGGTGTCGCACAAATTGGCGCTGCCAATGAGATGAGTCCTCGAACGATGACGAGTCCTTGGGCCCAGGATTACGGCCGCACTGCTTTCGCCGAGCTCGAGCCCATCGCGGTCGCGGTCGAAAGGGGACATTCTGGTGGGGGTCAGCAGGTCCAGTCCGGAAAAGCCCTTCGCTGTGATCATATTGAAGAGCTCGACACCGAGGACGATGGCGTGTCGGGCTCGTTCCGAGCCGATCAATCGATCGGCATAGACCAAGGCATTGGCGCTGGCCGTGCAGGCCGTGTTGATCGTGATGTCTTGGTTTCTGATGCCAAAATGGCGGCGCGTCGTGGCAGCTAGCCCGCCGATTTTGATATTGCCGGTGAGCGGCTCAGCAGCTGTGTCCTCGAGCAATTGGCGCTGATAGATCGCCTCGGAGACCGAGATGTCCATCGACGACGTGCCGATGACGAGGACGGCATCTTCCACCTCCTGGCGGCTGAGTTCTGCATTGTCGATGGCTTCTTGAACGACTCCCCGAACCGCCTGCTCGAGCCGCCATTGAGCGTCGCCCAGCGGCAGGTCGGCTAGGATATTGTAAGGTATCGACCGACGCTCATTGGCCACCGAAATGAGAATCTGGGCCGCAGGGGGAGGCGCTTGGCGTAACGCTTCGAGGGTGGCGGGAACGCCGCAGCCCAAATTGGTATGGATGCCGACGCCGAGAATGGAGGACGACGTCATTGAGCGCCGTTGCGCGCCTCGATGATGAAGTCAGCGAGGCTCTCGACACTTTGCATGGCCTTACGCCCGGCAGGATCTGTGGAAATTCGAACACCATATTCGGCTTTGATCGCAACGGCGATTTGCAGCGCATCGAGACTGTCGAGCATGAGTTGGCCGCCAATCAATTGGTCATTGGCAGCAAGCTCGTTCGGCGGAATCTCCAAATTACATTCCTGAACGATCATGCCCTGGAGCGCGCTAATCAGTTCGTTTCGTTCCATTTCCATGGCTCAGTCGACTATCTCGAATACCGAAAAATGGCCACCGCAAGGATTGTCGTCATCATTCCGAAAACCACCAAACCGGAAAGCTGGAACGCTATATCGCCGATCCCGGCATTGTGCAAAAATAGTTGGAGGAATCCCTCCAATCCCCACGCCATTGGTGAGATTTGGGTGACACTTTGCATCGTAGCCGGCATCACGAATTTGGGGACCATGACCCCGCCCACGGCGGCCAAAACGATATTGCCGAGCCCGCTCAGCACGATCGCCTGCTCGGTTGTTCTTGCGGTCACAGATACCAACAACGAGAACCCCAGGGCGGCGACGCTAAGGCAGATGCAGAGTGCGATGAGTGCGATCTTGCTGCCGTGAAGTTCGAGCGCATCACCACCGAGCAGGGGTACCAAATAGACGCCGGCCGCAAGCATGCCGACGACTTGGAGTTGGTTGATCGCGAAATAGGGGATGAATTTGCCGAGGATTTGCGTGAGCGGACTGATTGAGATCGTTCGCAGACGATTGAATGTGCCGAGCTGTCGTTCGCGAATAAAGGCGTTGGAGAATGGGATCGAGACAAAGAATATAGCGAAGACGAGCCAGGCAGGGACGTTTTGTTGCACTGCCGTCGGTTGCTTGGGCTCCACGGCACCATAGGCGTGGATCACCGGCACATTGGGGACAATGGCCCCGTTGAGCTGATGGCCACTATCGACGAGCACGTCAGTAAGGCGCAGCCGCGCCAAGGCTGCGCGGACTGTATTGGTAAAAATAATCTCGTCTCTTTTGTCGACATTTGGTGAAACGATGATCGAAGCCGGTTCGCCGACGCCGTCCGTCAAAAATCTTTCAAACTGGTCACCAATAAAGATCGCAAACTTAATCTCTCCATCGCGTGCTGAATTGGTTAACGTCTGTTCTGTTTGCCGTTCGTCGATTTGCACGACGTAAATATTACTGATTTCCAATTGCCGGATTAGCCGGCGAACGTCTCCGTTCTCGTCGACACCACCGACTAAGACGTGAAGCTTGCTGCCCTGTCGCGCCTCGAATGCATTTTGGAGGGCAAGCGACATGATCAGGATAAAAATGAGCGGCATCACGAAAAGCAGCAGCAAGCCGTGCGTGTCGCGGAGCAGTAGCCGGACTTCCTTAGTGATACAGGCACGAAGTTGCAGCATTAGGGCCGATCCAGGAGGCCGAGATAAACGTCTTCGAGCCGGCTCACGCCATACTCTATCTGGTCGATCACGAGATCTGCGGATTGGATCTCCGAGATTACGGTGGAGAGGTCGGCATCGTCCTCGAGCGCCACGACAAGAGTCCGATCATCGAGCCAACGCACCGTCTTGTGCTTGAATGCGGGACGCGCCTCCGGACCTGCGCCATTGGCAACCGTCACCCGCAAGGATTTTTGCTGAGCGAGATGCAAGAATCCTTGCATCGTATCCCGAGCGATAATGGTGCCGTTCCTGATAACGGCAAGCTCGTCGCAAATGGCCTCCACTTCCTCCATGTAGTGCGATGTGTAGATGATCGTCATTCCCGTCGTTTTGAGATGCTGAATCGCTTCAATGATGGCATGCCGCGAGTTGGTGTCGATGCCGACCGTTGGCTCGTCAAGATACAAAACCTGGGGGTCGTTGAGAAGGCCAATGGCGAGATTTAAGCGGCGTTTGAGGCCTCCTGAATAGGATTCCGCGTGGCGGTCGAGAATATCGGCAAGCTGGCATATCTCGGCACACCGCGTGATCGCGCTGTCTCGTCGTTGTTGATCGAGACTGAATGCGCCGGCGAAGAACTGCATATTCGCGCGGCCCGTCAGGCTAGGATAGAATGCCAGGTCTTGGGGCACAACGCTCCCGAGATGCTTGACCTTCGATCGCTCCGTTCGAAGCGAATGATCGGCGATTCGGATGTCGCCGCCTTGGATCTCCGAGGCCCCAGTCATCAAGGCGATCAGTGTGGTTTTTCCGGCCCCATTGGGACCGATCAAGCCGAAGCACTGGCCAGCCGCAATGGCAAGATCGACACGGTGCAATGTCGGCTCGGCAATTCCCTTATAGCGATAGGTCAGTTCCTCGATCTCGATCATGGGACTTTCATGTCCGACTTCACGGACACATTCAATCGCCCGTGCTTGGCTGAGAAGCAAATGCCGCCTCGTTAGTCACCTCTCCGTCGCATGGTGCACATTGGTATTTCCCACGTTTTGTGCATCAGGGACCGATCTGTTGCCGAATGGCCCCTCTCTTGCACGATCATAGCCAGTAGTTGTCATACTCAGCTTGCGGGAGCGGCGATATGGAGATTGCGCGTGCGAAACTATTGGCTTCAGATGCGATCCCAGTCATCGATATTGGCGTATTCTTGAAGGGTAGCGAAGCCGGCAAGCAAGCGGTAGCCGATCAAATTGCCGATGCAGCTGAAACAGTTGGCTTTTTCTACATCAGCGGACATGGCATTTCGTATGATCGAATTGAGGCGATGTTCGATCTCGCGGCACGGTTCTTTGCACTACCGGAGGCCGAAAAGAACAAGCTCGCACTTCAGAACTCGCCACATTTCCGTGGGTTTCTGCCGATCGCTGCTAAGGGAGCCGACAAGAAATCACGTGGCAACAATCAAGAAGCCTTTCAGATCCAAAAGGAACGAACTCCGGGCAAGGGGCCCGAAGGCAAATGCGCAATGTTTGGTCCCAACCAATGGCCCCTGGCGATGCCTGAACTCAAGCCGGCTATGCTTAGCTGGTGGGCGGAGATGGAACGCATCTCTGATGCTCTGTTGCGGGCCTTCGCTTTAGGGCTAGGGCTTCCCGAACGGCGATTCGATGAGTTCTATGAAGACAGCCTGACGCAACTTCGTCTTTTGCACTACCCACCCCAAGAAGGTGAGATCGACGAGGGCTTTATCGGAATTCGCCCACACACTGATACCGGCGCGTTCACCATTCTGTTGCAGGATACCAATGGAGGCCTCGAGGTCTTGGGGATGTCGGGCGAATGGGTCCAGGCGACGCCGATTGAGGGGTCATTTGTCATCTATATTGCCGACATGATCCAAAGCTGGACCAATGGCAGGTTCCGTTCGACTGGTCATCGTGTGGTCAATCGTTCGGGCAAGGAACGTTACTCGATCCCCTACTTCGTCAATCCGGGATATGACGCGATCGCCCAACCACTGCCAGAATTCGTGAACGCGGGCGAGAATCCTGTCTTTGAGCCGATTCATGTGGGTGACTTCATTTTCCAGCGGTTCAATCGCATCTGGCCGCGCGCCGGGCAGTAGGCACCGCGACCTTCTTCACTGTGGAATGAAATTTGCCGACTGATGATAGCCATACCATCGATTGAGGAGAGATCAGCCGTGAGATTTGATCGTCGAACTTTGTTGAGAAGCTCTACCGGCATCGCCACTGTCGGTTTCGTCGGAACACTGACGGATGGATTTGGCTTGCCATCCGCGTTCGCCGCAAACGGCACGCTTCGTATCAGCCACTATGGCGGGCCCTATGGTCAGCTTCGGGAGTTGGCAGGCGACCCGTTTGAAGCCGCAGGACATGGTGACATCCAGTTCGAAGCTGACCAGCCGACATTGATCGTCAGCAAATGGCAAGCTGCACCCGATGATCCCATTTATGACGTGTCGCTGATGGTGCCTATCGCTGCGATTAACGCGCAAAAGGCCGATCTGATCACGTCGCTGAGTGCAGACGACATTCCGAATCTTGCAGACGCAATTCCCGAGGCGCTTCCGCCATCGGGGTACGGTGTCCATCAGATGGTCGACTGCATCGACCTGATGTACGACAAGCGCCAGGTTTCCGAAGCACCGACGTCCTGGCTCGACATGTGGCGTCCCGAATATGAGGGCAAAATCGCTCTTCCCGCCATGCCACTGGCGAGCACGGCAGCACTTTTTGCATACGCCATCTCCAAGTCACTCGGTCACGACGAGCACGATATGAGCGCGGCCTACGAGAAGATCAAAGAGCTTAAAGACAGCGCTCGTCTGTTTTACTCGAATCCTAATCAAGTGACCCAGCTCATCGAGCGCGGCGAAATTGCGATGGCCCCCCAATACGGCGCGCGAATTGCCCAGGCACAGACACGCTCCGATTTCGTCGGCCGCGCAACGCCTGAAGAAGGCGTGCCAGCCTCGCCGCAGACTTGGTCGATCGCCAAGGGCTCGCCACATCAAGACATGGCGAAGCAGTATATCAACTTTGTCATATCCCAGCCCGTGCAGCAGCAGCTTGCCGAAACCTTCCTTTTGGCACCGGTCAATAAGAACGTTGTGTTGCCAGAAGATCTCGTTCCTTACGTGCTGATGGATCACTCGCAATTCTTGTGGATCGATTACGATTTAGCCGCCAACAGCATCAAAGATTGGTCTGATATCTGGGCCAAGGAAGTTCAGTCCTAAACTCTTTCCTTGAACGCGAGGGTCGTGAGCCGTGACCGAAAGTCTGCTGATCAATCACATCGCGGCCCTCTATTGCTGTGAGGAGCTTGGTGAAGCTCCACTCTTCGACGCCTGGATGTTTGCCAAGGATGGTGTGATCGAGGCGATTGGCACTGGTGACTATAGTGGACCGGCAGCCGATACGATCCTGGATGGCCGTCACATGCTGGTTGTTCCGGGCTTCATCAATGTCCATCATCATTTTAGCCAGTCGCTCACTCGCGTCGTGCCGCACGGTCTCAAGGGGCGTACGCTCGACTGGCTCAAGGCCATGTATCTCTTGTGGCAAGAGCTTGATCCAGCATCGATGCATGCGGGATCCCGGCTGGCTGCAGCCCAGCTGATGAAGAGCGGCGTCACCACCAGTGTCGACCACGCCTACTTCTATCCAGGCGGCCAAGACACGCTATTGGACGTCGAGATCGAGGGTGTTGGCGCACTTGGTTTGCGCATGCACGCTGTCCGGGGATGCGTGCCGCTATTGGAGGGACCGATCCAAGGCGAACTCGTGAAGGTCTCCGGTGCCGATCAGATTGCCTTCACCGAAGAGCCGGAAACCAGCATCGAGGCTTGCAAGCGCGCCCTCGATCGATTTCACGATGACTCGCCACTTTCGATGCTGCGGATCGGCGTAGGGCCGACGCAGGTGACTTACCGCCATCCGGATCTTATGGTGCAGATGAGCGAGCTTGCCGATGTCGCAGATTGCGACAAACATATTCATATCTCGCCTCGGCCCGAAGATGTAGCACTTTGCAAAGACCTCAATGGCTGCCGGCCGACCGCCTACTTGGAGCGAATAGGCTGGTTGAAGCCCAAAACCGTTCTGGTCCATTGCCCGCTTCACACGCCCGAGGACATCGCCGTCCTTGCTGGCACAGGGGCTGGCGTCGCCCATTGCCCCAGTCAGAATATGCGGCTTGGATTTCCGGTGGGACCAATCCCCGAGATGAGACAGGCAGGGATCGAAGTTGCACTCGGTGTCGACGGTGCCGGCAGCAATGATGGCGGCAGTATGCTCACTGAAATGCGGCTTGCCACACTAATCCACCGTATCGCCGGAACGCACACCAATTTCACGCCCGACGACTGGCTCGATCCTCACGAGGTGCTGTGGATGGCGACAAGATCTGGGGCAGAGATCCTGGGCAGGGATAGATTGGGCCGTCTTGCCCCTGGCTGCGCCGCTGATATTACGATGATCGACATGAGCCAGCTTGCTTACGCTGGAGGACTCCATGACCCGCTGGCATGTGCACTTTTTATCGGTGACACGGGTCAGATCCACACCACCATCGTGAACGGTAAGATTACCGTCAGGGACGGCAGGCTCGTTACTGGCAGCGAGGCCGACATTGCCGATGCTGCCAATCGCGAATCGGCGGCCATGGTCACTCGGATGAAGCTTCGAACCGGCCTTGATCTCGGCAGTATGGCGCCACATTACGTGGCGCACGGAGCGGGCGTGAATCCGATATGAACGGTGCAGCGATCCAAGCGCATGAAAAAGCACCGGTCAATCTCGAGATCTTCCGTGTGTCCAAGAGCTTCGGCGAGACTAGAGTACTCGAGGATTGCTCGCTTCGCGTAAAGCGCGGTGAGGTCGTGGCGCTTTTAGGGCCGAGCGGCTGTGGCAAGTCGACCCTATTGAATATCGTTGCTGGTTTCGTCATCCCTGAAGAGGGCGACGTGGCGCTGGCCGATGATGTCGTCACCTACCGCCCGCCCAACAAGCGCAATGTCGCCATGGTGTTTCAGCAATATGCGCTTTTTCCGCATATGACCGTGTTTGATAATGTTGCCTATGGTCTAAGAGCGCGCGGCATGGCCAAGGAGAATATTCGCGAACGCGTGGCGCGCTGTCTCGCGCTCCTCAAGCTCGATGGTTTCGACGCGCGCTACCCGACCGAGCTCAGTGGCGGGCAACAGCAGCGAGTTGCGATTGCCCGAGCGATCGCGATCGAGCCCGATGTTCTTTTGCTTGATGAGGCGTTGAGTGCGCTCGACAAGAATTTGCGGGAAGCCATGCATGTCGAACTCTCTCTGCTGCTTAGAAGCCTCGGCATTACCACGATCCTGGTGACTCATGACCAACGCGAAGCGTTTGCCATGGCCGATCGCATTGCCATTATGCATGATGGCCGGATCGTGCAAATCGGTCCACCCGAAGAGATCTACACGCACCCCAAGACATCGTTTGTTGTGGAGTTTGTGGGTTCGGTCAATCGCCTGCCAGGTGACATCAGCAAGAGCGCCGATGGCCAGGCTCAATTGTCCTGGGGCAAAGGATTTCAGGCCGTTCTTGGCCTGCCGCCGGAGCTGTCGTGCATTGATAGGCTCGGTGCTTATGTCCGGGCCGAGGATATCCGCTTCGAGATGCAACCTACTGCGATGCATCAAAGCGAGCCGGCGCGGGCATCGCTGGTTTCGCGATTGGGGGCAACCCATCGGGTCGTTGCGGAGAAAGACGGCGTGCAGCTCATATCCGAACGCGCTGACTATGACACACCTCCTATTGCCGGAACCGAGCTTTTCATCGATTTCGACCAATCTCGCTGTCATCTCGTGGCGCAGGACGCGTGAGCACGATTGGTGAATCGCTAAAACCATCGCTGGTTCGTCGATACATCACGTGGCTACGCGGTGGAGCCGCCGGCGAGAGTTTGTCGCGCGGCGAGACGACGGTAGTCGTTCTTCTGCTGGCACCCACCATCGCGATTTTTGTGCCGTTCTTCATGATGCCGATGGTTGTCCTGGGCCGCTACAGTCTTTCGCTCGATGATGCGACAGCACTGATTGTCCCCGATTGGGTACTGACCAACTATCTAAGCATTATCTCCCAATGGTATTACATCGAAATGTATATCAATACCTTCGGTGTATCGCTCTTGATCACATTGATGACATTGTTCATCGGTTATCCGTTCGCTTACTATATTGTGCGTATCTCGGATCGCTGGCGCAGTCTCCTGATCTGGTTGATCTATCTACCGCTTCTTGTGAGCGTGATCGCGCGAACCTTTGGCTGGATGGTCATTCTGGGTGATGGAGGCCTCATTAACGGTGTATTGATGGGATTGGGCTGGATCGAGAACCCGTTGCGCATTCTCTATGAGCCACAAGCCATGTTGGTCGGCATGACACATCGCTATTTGCCGATTATGATCCTGCCGGTGGCCGCGGCTATCGTCAAAACCGATCCGACCTTGATCCGCGCCTCGAGAGGACTTGGCGAAGGACCGATCAAGACATTCTTTCGTGTCGAGCTGCCGTTGAGCTTGCCAGGCATCGTCGCAGGATCACAGCTTGTCTTCGCGGCCGTGCTCAGTGATTTCGTTCTCCCGCAACTCCTGGGCTCGACCCGCTTCCGCATGTTGGCGCCTGCCATCTACGAGGAAGCTATAGGACGGATGTCATGGGCGAATGCTGCAGCCGTGGCCTGTTTGGGCGTTGTCATCATGGCCATGGTTCTCTTGATCTCGAACGTGGTCTTTAGGCGCTATGCGCCATGGGCGAGGGCAATCTGATGGCAAGCCTTGCCGAATACCGACCTACGACCTTGCCGCAGCGCCTGAACATTCCAGGTGTCGTTCTGTTTCATCTCTATGCGCTCCTCGTCGTCATATTCCTCTTGGCGCCGATCGTGATCGCGAGCGTTGTTTCGTTCAGTTCTTCCGATCGGCTGGATTTCCCACCGCCCGGTTTGAGCCTTCGCTGGTTCGGCGAGATCCTTTCCGATGAGCAGATCTGGCGTTCAACTGGCTATAGCGCCTTGGTCGCCGTTTGCTCGACTTTCATCGCAGTCGTTGGCGGAACCATGGGGGCAATCGCGCTCAATCACAATCGCTTTCGCGGCAGAAACGCCATCAAGGAAGCGCTGCTGCTGCCGCTGACACTACCCATGATCATTTTAGGCTTGGGGCTTCTCTACAGTGTTTCCTTGCTCGGCATGCGACCGGGATTTTCAGCCGCAGTCTTCGGCCATAGTGTGATAAGCATTCCCTATGTCGCCTATTTTGTGCTGGCTGCACTTTCCAATTACGATCTCACATTAGAACGTGCTTCTATGAATTTAGGAGCAAGCCGCTTGCGAACCTTTGTTCTCATTACCTTGCCTCTGATTAAACAAGGTATATTGATCGGTGCTGTCTTTTCTTTTCTTCAGTCTTTTGACAATGTTTCCTTGTCACTTTTTTTGACACGTGGTGATACCCTCCCTCTACGTTTGCTGCAACGAATGGAGTATTAT
>CAYPOV010000012.1:0-29190 GCA_964412385.1 uncultured Geminicoccaceae bacterium | reverse complement strand
AGTTTTCCACAGCGAGCGGCCCTGGCGGCAGCGCGGGCGCGTGGGGCTGTTCGCGGTGCAGATGACGATCGCCATCTCGGCTTTCAAAATCATGCCGCTTGCCGACACGCACGCATTGCTGGCTCTGACGCCTCTATTTGTTACGGCTTTGTCCATGCCGATCCTCGGCGAGCAAGTCGGTCGGGCGCGCTGGATCGCCGTTGCGATCGGTTTTGTTGGTGCTCTGATCATCATCCGGCCCGGGCTTAACACTATCCAGCCTGCGGCATTGTTAGCGATTCTTGCCGCCTTCATGTTTGCCATGGTCCAGTTCGTGACGCGGATCGTGGCACGGATCGACGGTGCGCTCACGACTTTGGTACTTCAGGCCGTGGGCGTCGCCTTGGTCATGACCCTTGCCGCGCCATTTTTTGCGATACCTATCGCCTGGGGTCACATCCCTCATTTCTTGGCGATCGCATTCTTGGGCGCCACGGGACATTATTGTCTGATTATGGCATTGTCGTTAGCACCAGCAGTAGTTATTCAGCCCTTTACCTATTCCATACTGGTTTACGCAACTATTTTCGGCTACTTGGTCTTCGGCGATGTTCCGGACAAGGCTACGATCGTCGGTGGAATGATCATCGCTCTCGCTGGCATTACTGCAGTTCGGGCGGAGCATGGTCGCAAAGGACCTTAGGCGCGTGCTCCAGCCAATCCGGCAGCGATATCTCGATCTGGCGCCCGAGCTGCGGGGCATTCTCATTGTCATTGCGGCGATGATGATCTTGAGCGTGAATGATGCTTTCAACAAACATTTCGCAACGATCTATCCACCTGCTCAAGTCGTCTGGCTTCGTTTCTCCTTTGCCTTACCAATTCTTCTGTTGATCCTATGGCGGTATGGGGGCCTTGAACTCTTCAAAACCGAGCGTCCTCTGCTTCAGCTATGCCGTATTGTTTTGTTTACGGTGCAGATGATCATTGCCCTGTCGGCCTTGAGAGTTCTTCCGCTCGCCGATACCCACGCATTGCTCGCAACCACACCCTTATTCGTGACGGCCCTTTCCATGCCCATTTTGGGCGAGGCCGTGGGAAGGCGCCGCTGGAATGCGGTCGTTTTCGGATTTATTGGTGCGTTAATCATCATTCAGCCGGGATTGGGTGCTATCCAACCGGCAGCACTGCTTGCGATCCTCGCAGCGATCATGTTTGCGTTCATGCAATTCGTGACGCGCATCGTGGCACGAGTGGATGGGGCCATGACCACATTCGCACTCCAAATCATCGGCGTGGCGTTGGTTCTAACCCTTGCGGCTCCGCTATATGCGGTGCCGATACCGATCGATCACATTCCGTATTTTATTATTATCGCTTTTTTGGGAGCCTTGGGTCACTATTGTCTGATTGCCGCATTATCCTTGGCACCAGCCGTAGTTATTCAGCCCTTTACCTATTCTGTTTTGATCTTTGCCACGATTGTCGGCTTTTTCGTCTTCGGCGACTTCCCAGATCTTGCCACCATCATCGGTGGGCTGGTTATCGCCTTTGCCGGGATCCTTGCCATTCGTGCAGAGAGAGCGCCGGTCCGCCGGAAATGAGGAACTCGATAGCCGACACACAGGAGGCTCTGGCGGTTTTTCCGGATTTCCATTCTCATCTGGACCGAAGGACCATGGAATTTCGGTTCGGCACGGGCTCTTCGATCTGGGCGAGGGGCTTGGGGCCTCGACGAAAGTGCGGCTATCAGCTCGCGGCGAATGGCGCGGGTTGGACGACTTCATCGTCGGTTGGTGTGCCCTGGTAAAGGCGTTTGACGAAGCGTTCGCGCCAGGCGTGGATGTCGTTGCGGCGCACGCCCTTGAGCATGCGGCGCCAGCGGTCGCGGCGTTCCTCGAGGCCCATGATGAGGGCTGAGTGGAGGGCTTCGGCGACGTGGTGATGGTCGTACGGGTTGACAACGATCGCACCGTCGAGATAGCCGGCGCAACCGGCAAATCTTGAGACCACCAGCACACCCGGGTCTTCCTCGAGTTGGGCTGCAACATATTCGAGGGCCACAAGATTCATCCCATCGCGCAAGGACGTCACCAGGCACACCTCGGCGATGCGGAAATAACCCGAAAGTGCCCGGCGGGTGAAGCTTCGGTTGATGTAGCGAAGCGGGACCCAATCGGCATCGCCGTAAGTGCCGTTGATATGGCCCGCGAGACCTTCGACCGATCGTCTGAGATCGGCATATTCAGGCACCATCTCGCGTGACGGAGCCGAGATCTGCATGAAGACGACGTTGCGCCTTTGGCTCGGATAATCCCGCAGCAGCAGATCGAAACCGCGAAGCCGCTCCTGGATGCCTTTGGTGTAGTCGAGCCGGTCGACACCGACGATCAGCTTGCGGCCGTGAAGGGTTTGCGACACGCGGCGGGCTTGATTGGCGGCATCGCGCGATTCGGCGAGAGCTTCAAAGGCGTCGACCTCGATACCGATGGGGATGGCTTCGGCATGAAAGCTGCGGCCGAGGGCGCGGACGGCACCGGCATCCGTCATCGAGCCCTGAAGTTCGGCCACGACATATTGGCGAAAGTGGCGAACATCGACGGGTGTTTGAAAACCAACCACGTCATAAGCGCAAAGATCGGAGGCGAGCTGACGGTGCCAAGGGAGGGTTACCACATATTCGGCGGGCGGCCAGGGAATGTGGAGGAAAAAGCCGATCCGGGCAGTGCACCCCAGCCGCCGGAGTTCGGTCGCGAATGGGATTAGGTGATAGTCTTGGACCCAGATGATGTCGTCATCTTGCAGTAGCTCGAGCAGGCGCTCGGCAAAGAAGCGATTTACCCTTCGATAGGTGGCATACCATTGATGATCGAAGGTCGCGAGATCGAGGCGATAGTGGAGCAGGGGCCAGAGCGTACGATTGGAGAAGCCGCCATAATAGGCGTTGAGATCGCTGTCGCGGAGATCGACGAGCCCATAGGTGACCTTGCCGGTTCGAAAGACCTTAGTCTCGCCCGGCTCGTCGACGGTGGTTTCGCCGCTCCAGCCGAACCATAGGCCGCCGGCGTCGTTGAGGGCGGCATGGACACCGACTGCGAGCCCGCCTGCTGTGGCGGCCTGTTTGCCGGTGATGGGGGTCACTCTGTTGGAGACGACGACGAGGCGTTGTGACAGTGCTTCTATCCCGGTTTCAAACGACTTCGTCCCAGTTGCGGCTGAGACGCATGGCTGCGGTAATGAGGCCGACATGCGAGTAGGTCTGCGGGAAGTTTCCCCAGAGCTCACCCGTCTGCTTGTCGATATGCTCGGACATCAGGCCAAGATCGTTACGTTGGTCAAGCATGTGCTGGAACATATCCCGGGCCTCATCCTTGCGGCCGATGGCGATGAGGGCTTCGATATACCAGAACGAGCAGGTCAAGAACGCGTTCTCGGGCCTGCCGAAATCATCGGCCGCAACATAGCGATAAACATAGGGGCCATCGACAAGTTCCCTGCCGATGGCATCGACGGTGCCGATAAAGCGGGGATCGTCAGCCTCGAGAAAACCAACTTCATGCATCAAGAGCAAGCTGGCATCGAGATCATCGCCATCGAAGCTCGCGACGAAACAGTTTCGGGACGGCGACCATGCATGTTTGAGAATCTTCTTCTTGATCGTCCGTGCCCGCGAGGCCCAGAATTCGGAACGATCCTGGATGCCGAGATGGATGGCGATGCGGGCCAGACGATCGCAGGCAGCCCAGCACATAAAGCTCGAATGAGTATGCACGCGGGCCTTGGTACGAAACTCCCAGAGCCCGGCGTCCGGCGAATCATGATATTCCCATGCCTTTTCGCCGACCTTTTCGAGACGAGTGAAGGTGGAAGGGCCGTGCGGCTGTCGTAGGCGTCGGTCAAAGAAAGCTTGCGTCACAGCGAGGATGACGGAGCCGTAGCCATCATGTTGATCATGCTCGTAAGCTTGGTTGCCGACACGAATCGGCTGGTTGCCGCGATAGCCTTCAAGGCTTTCGACCATGGTTTCGGTCAGTTTTTGCTCGAGACCGATGCCGTAGACCGGCTGGAGATAGCCGTCATCGCGGAGCGCGATGATGTTGCCGAGATAGTCGAGATATTCCTCCATGGTCTCGATATAGCCCAGCCGGTTGAGGGCACGGACGACGAAATAGGCGTCGCGCAGCCAGCAGAAGCGGTAATCCCAATTGCGCCCCTGCTGATGCGTTTCCGGCAACGATGTCGTGGGCGAGGCAATGATCGCTCCTGATTCCTCGAAGCTACAAAGCTTCAAGGTGATCGCCGAGCGGATCACCGCGTCCTGCCACTCAAAGGGGATATGAAGACGGCCCGAGATTTGACGCCAATAGGCGGTGGTCTTCTCCAGGAAGTCCCGCCCGGTTTCCATGACGGCTGCGCGCAAGCTTTCATCGGGACCCAACACCAGCGTGATCGGGCGATCGAGATGAAACCATGTCTCGTCGAGAATGTAGGTGAGAGAGGCGTTGGTGGTGAGCCGCACCGAGAAGGTGTCATCGGTATAGCGAATATGATTGCTGCCGCGCGTGATCACCGGGATCGAGGCACCGTAGTGAAAAGTCGGGCGCACTTTGATGCGGACGCGCGGGGCTTCGCCGAAAGGAACCACCATGCGGATGATCATGGTGGGCCTGAACATGCGATCGTACTGCTCGAAGCGTGGGCAGAAATCAATGACGTCGACGCCGGCTCCCTGCCTGTCGACCAGCCTTGTTCTCAGAATGGCCGTATTATCGATATAGGTGCGGGTGTTCGAGACATAGCCGTCGAGATCGATCCCCATGAAGCCGCGTTGCTGGTCGCCATCGAGCAGGCGGCAAAAGATCGGATCGCCGTCAAAGCGGGGAAAGCAGCTCCAGACAATGGAGGCCTTGGAATCCACCAGGGCTGAGATGATGCAGTTGCCGATCAGGCCGAGATCGAGGCTCTGTTCGCTAACTGTTCCATTCTGGTTGTCTTCCAAAGGGCTCATCGTCATTCTCGGCTTGCGCTCGCGTTCAGCAAGAACCACCTGCCGGTTGGCAAGGATGTGGCATAACTTTCTGGGTGGAGACAGGAATGCAATTGGCTCATTTGCAGCGGATCGATCGTAAGGTTTTGGCCATCACCGGGGCTGAGGCGCGCGACTTCCTGCAGGGGCTGATCAGCAATGATGTCAACAAGCTCTCTCCTGAACGGGCCCTCTATGCAGCACACATGACGCCGCAAGGAAAGTATCACTTCCATATATTCCTATTCGATGACGGGGCGACCATCTTTTTGGATGTCCAGGATCACCACCATGCCGCGGTTAGGCAGCGGCTGATGATGTACCGTTTGCGCACCAAGTGCGATATCGAGGATGCGAGCCACGATTATGCCATCCATGTCGCCATCGGTGACGGCGTATTGGATAGTTTGTCATTGCCCGAAATGCGCGGCCTTGCACGAACCGTCGATGATGGCGTCGTTGCCGTCGACCCTCGCCATCGAGTGATGGGGGCACGTGCCGTGCTGCGCGCGGGCAGCAATCTCTTCGAGGGATTTGCGGATCTGGATCCGGGAACCTTTGATGCGCATCGTATGACGCTCGGAATTGGCGAAGGCGAACCCGATTTCTTGCCGCAAAAATCGCTTCTGCTCGAAAACAATTTCGAGGAGCTCGACGGCGTCGATTTCCAGAAAGGTTGCTATGTCGGCCAGGAGATTACGGCGCGAATGAAATATCGAGGGCTCGTCAAGAAACAGCTCTTGCCCGTCGAGATCGAGGGGCCCGCACCTGAAAGCGGTACACCTGTCAAAAACGCCGAGCGCGAAGTCGGTGAGCTGCGAAACGCTCAAAACGGACGCGGCCTCGCATTGATGCGCCTCGAATATCTTGATTTCGACGCACCCATGCCCTGGTTCGGCGTAGGAAACGCAAGGCTCCGGTGTCTAGACCGAAAAGTTGGATAACACCTGCAACAACTTGTCCGAAATCGGATTCTCCATCTTTCTTTGGTTTCTTGTCGTCGTCGCCGCTGGGATGGGCTGCGTATCTGTTGTTTTAAGGCGCGAGTGGAAGACCGCCCAAAAACCAAGGAGCTATCGGCGCACCGGACGCAGTTTCTGAGGAATGCCACCGAATTCGCGGCTAAAGATGCGTTCTGTGGATTTTTAAGGTTTACATTTCCTCTTCAGTAAGCGCACCTGCCCGACGGGGAACGTGAAGGGCAAATAATGAAACACATTTTTTTGGTCGTGATGGTCGTCTTATTAGCGACATTCATCAGCCAACCCGCCGATGCAGGGGCCTTTGGCTCTAAAGAGAAGAAGAAATTGCCACGGAAGCCGGTTATCCTCGGCTCCCTTGTAACCCGGGTAGAGCCTGTAAGCGACTCGGAGGGATCGGAGGAAGAAGTGACTGAAAGACAGGTATCCTCGACCTCTGCCGAGGCGGCGGAAGTTGCTGGGCGCTCCCACACTTCTCGCCCTGTGCCTTCAGAGGAAGTACGTGCATCGTTGGCGGCACGACGTGAAGAGCAACGACGGAAGAATCAGCCATCGACGGGCCATTAGTCATGCAACGCGACAGGCTTTATTTCGCTTCCTTCCCGGCTCTCCTAGTTTCTCTCACGGTCCTCCTGCTGGGAGCTCGTCTGCAGGCAGACACGCTCGAACCTGCCCAAATCGATCCGTCCGGCATCAATGTGACGTTCGTCTATACAGGCGAAATCCCGATCGACCTTTGGACCAACGGCGAGGAAGGGGAACTCGTCGACGCGGGCGTGCAACTGAATGCCGGCGAGAGCATTCCATTCACCGGCGCCCAGCCAGGCGACAAGGTCGCTGCTGTGCAGGCAGATGTGCCCGGGGCTGATCCCTATTATGTGCTCACGTTCAGCGAAAAAGCGGTCGGACCTGAAATCGAGATTCCCGATCCCCGGCATGACCAGAGCGTGGTCCTGATAATTGAGAACGATCTTGATCGCGTCGTTCGCGTCTTCAAAGCCTTGCCTGCCCAAGCAGCCGCTCACCCCGATGCCGAACCGCCTAGCCTGTTCGAAGAGTTGGCCGATATCGCGTCGGACGAAACCGGCGAGGTCCAGGTCAATCCTCAGGATGATGTTGTTGTGGCCACCCTCGATTCGTCGTTCCGGTTGCATCGGCCGGTCGGGTTCGACGCTGAACAGCGTCTGCAACTGTCGAGCTTTCTCGCACCGGATGCCGAACTGATCGAGCTGGAAATCATCAACCTATCGGAGGTTTCAATCCAGGTCGATGAGGTACGCGACACCAGCGTCTTGCGTATCGCCCTGGTCGAGAGTGGCATCCAATCAGTCATCAGAGCCGCCATCGGAAGCGAGCTCGACCTGATCACCGCCGACGAGTCTCGGTTCCGTCTAGAGCCCTATGTGGTGACTGATGCCGAGGATCAGGCCATCGTGATCGACCATGAAGACGAGATTGAACAGGTTTCGCTATCGAAGCAGACTGACCTCTCCATTCTGCCCGAAGACATCGCGGAATCGGCGGTGGGCTTTATCCAGAATCTCGCGCCAGCCATGCAATCGAGGCCCGATATTGCGGGCTTCATCGCCTATAACTCGGGCACGGAACCCTCGACCTACTTCCTGGTCGAAACTGACGATAGCGTAGCCGGTCTCCGCACTGTCCAGCCCGGTAATTTCATGCGCGTTATTACCAGGGTCGGGCATAAGATTTTTGTCGTGCCTGGTGCTATAGAAATCGATGGTATCGGGGATTTATCGGCGGACGATATTTTAAGTATCACCGAGATCTCGCAAGAGATGAACCAGGTGCTTGATATCGGCGTGCCAAGGAGGGTCGATGTCACGCTGCACAACCGCGCTTGCAAACCCGCAGAAATCTTCTCACTCGATGCTTACGGTCAGCCACGTTTTGTCCAGTCCATGGCGCCTTTGGCCGAGCCCCAAACCGTCAACCTTTATTCCGGCAGTCAGCTCTATGCTGTGGCCGGCAAACCAAGCGCCGTTGCCGGTTCAAGGTTTTGGCAAGGGATGGTGGACGAAGACGCCACCGACGTGGAAATCAACTATGCTGGTGAGGCGGTGGACGATCTCAGCGAGGCCAAGCTCGATCCCGATGACACAACGTTGCGCACTGTCCAGATCAGAAACGACAGCAGCCGCGCGATCGACGTGTTGAAGTTCGATGAGTTCGGCAGCAAGCGCCCTATGGAAAACGGGAGGATCGATAAGGCCACGACCGCAGTGTTCCGCTTTGCGCCCGGAGAACTCTTGATCTTCGAGCGCCCCGATGCACCGACAGCAGCCAGTGAATATGGGCGATATCGGGTCACCAAGGCGAGAAACGCGAGCTTCGATGTTTCCTCACTGCGGCGAACGGCGGGGTTCTCCGGCATTTGGATCGAAACCCCAAGACCGGCAACAGAAAGCAACCAGAATCTGGTCGGCGCTGTGAAATATCTGACCATCGTCGATCAGGGTGACGGCACGATCCAGGGATCGCTCAGCGCCGGCGATAGGATGGATGGCGCGCCGGCCTATTTCGAAGGCTGTGCTGATGCTGTGGATGCATTCGGCAATTGGGGCAGCCGCTATGGCCAACAATGGGTCTGCGGCAAGAGCGGAAGTACCTGGCGAGATTCGAATGGCGTTGCCTATCGCGGCTATGGCGGATTTAATGCGCAACGCAAGGACGATGGCAGCATCCAACTGGCGCGGGACTGGTGTTACGGCGGGACCGATCCGGGGCAACGGTGGTATCCGTTGCCGCAGCATTTCAGCGATATGGATCCTTCAACCGAGCCTTTCCGCAGCGGCGAGTTCGACGGCTCAAACTGGGCACCCAAAAATTTTAGTTGGCTCGGGCGGGGCTACGATCTCTTGCGCACCGATCCGCTGAACTTCGGTGACACCAGCGCCGGCATCGTCAGTGCCAATCCGCTGTTCTCATTCTTCTATGAGGATGCTGACGGCCGCGCCGTTCAGGCGGTGACGAAAAAAATCTTCGGTGTCTCCCCCTTGAACGAGCAAGGTCTCTCCACCCGCTGTGAGGGTGAGAGTACACTGATCAAATCCTATGAGCAGCTTCACGATTTTTCTGCACAATCCTATGGCGCAAGTGTCGGCGTTCCAGGAATAGCCTCCTTCTCCCTTAGCAAGTCACACGAAGAGGCCCGAGATAGCGGGCTCGGCAGCGAGCACATGTATGTCTTGGACCACTGCCAGGTGAGCGGACCCGAGTATCAGCTCGATCTGCGCTGGGCCGACGGCGCGGATTATTTCCGCCAACTCTTGGATCCCGCCTTCCGCCAGGCGATCGAACAAATGTCAATCGCCGAGGAGGATCGAGATGAGATTGACAATATCATCGAGGCTTTCGGCACGCATTATTCGGAAAGAATTGTTTATGGCGGGCGATTCTTCGCACGAACGACGGTCGACAAATATACCTATCAGGCGGCGTCGGAAGAAAAAGACGGGCTCAGCATAGAAGCTTCGGGAACGATCAAGAAAGTTAGTATTGGTGGTTCCTATAAGAACGAAACCGGCTCCGGCCGCACGGACGAAAACAGCATTGAAGGCACGAGCTATGAGAAGTGGGGCATCGGCGGCGAACTCAGCGACGTCTATAGCGAATGGGTGAAGACGGTCAAAGGTGAACCGATGCCGATCGACGTCACCTTCCGGCCGATTTTTGAGCTGCTGTCGCCGATTTTTTTCCCGAACGATCCCAATATTGGGATTAAGCAGCACCTATTCCGCAAGGCTACGCTCGACTATTTCGCGGAGCATGGTGTCGTCGAATTCACATCGGATCCGGAGCAATTGAATGTGGTCGAACCCCGCTATGTGTGCGTCGAGTTGGATGCCCTCACGATCACGCGCTTAGTACCGCTCCCGAGCGACTACTATGGTGGCCGGCTGGAAGCGTGGTTTACCGACCACGCTGGCAACCCGATCCCAAATGCTACACCGATCCCCGTGGCCTTCAACAACGGTAATGAAAACGGTTGGGGAATTGATTATTGGGTCGAGGGCGGGAAATTTCCCTTCCACCGTTTCCCTAGCTACAGCGGATTCCGGGCTTGCGGTCCAGAACTATCGGAAACTTGGGGTCGCAATGGCCACATCTATTTATTTGGTCACATCGACATAAACGGTAGTATGGGCGTCACCCTGCCGCGTAACTTTCCGAAAGCGCACATGTTCTCTTTGCGAGACGTCAAAGCGGGGGCTCCGACATCGTTTACTGGCGACCTGCAAATTGGCGGCGATAATGCAAAGTATCGTCTCACGGTCTGGGAATTCGGTACTGTGCCGAACCTCGACAAAGATGGTTAGTGTACTGGGCCGATCAGATCCCATTCGTTTCGGCTCAAGCCTCGATGCGCTTCGTCGTCATGGGATCGAATAGGTGCAGCCTGCTCGCATCGAGATAAAGACGCTGGGATACGCCGATCGCCGTCTGGAAATCCCGGTCCAAGCGCGCCGCTAGCTCAATACCACTGCCGGGAAGCCTGCCGATGAGGATCACCTCAGGGCCGAGCGCTTCGAGGGCGACGGTTTCGACGTCGACAGTCACACCGCCCTCGAACGGTCGGGTATAAAGATCCTCAGGTCGGATGCCCATGATCAAACGGCGATTGCGAAACGGCCCGAGTGCCTCATCAAGCGCAACGGGAATCTGAACACCATTGCCTTCGAGGCGAAGCCCCTCGGTTGTGACCAAGGCGTCGAGCAAGTTCATCGGCGGGTTCGCCAAGAAACCGGCGACGAAGGTGTCGGCGGGCCTACGATAGACGTCAATCGGCGGTCCAACCTGGACAATTCGGCCCTCATTCATGATGCAGATCCGCTCGCCCATGGTCATCGCCTCGACTTGATCATGGGTCACATGAATGATGGTCCGGCCAATGCGTCGATGCAGCTTGATCAGCTCCGTGCGCATGCTCGAGCGAAGCTTGGCATCGAGATTGGACAGCGGCTCGTCGAGCAGGAAGGCATGGGGATCGCGGAGTAGTGCCCGCCCCAGAGCCACCCTTTGGCGTTGGCCCCCTGAAAGCTCCGAGGGCTTGCGATCGAGCAGTCCATCGATACCCAGCAAGCCCGAGACCTCGGCCAGCCGCCGAGCAAGCTCGTCGCGTTCGACTTTTCTGAGCTTCATGCCGAAGCCGAGATTGCCGCGCACCGTCATATGCGGAAAAAGCGCGTAATTCTGGAAGACAAAGGCCAAATCCCGATCTTTGGGATCGACCTCGTTCATGCGCTGCTCGCCGAAATAGAGGTTTCCCTCGGAGATCGTTTCGAGTCCTGCGATCATGCGCAAGGTTGTCGATTTCCCGCAGCCGGAAGGACCCAGAAAAATCATGAACTCGCCGTCCTTGACGGTGAGGTCGATCTCCTGCACGGCCTGAACACCGCCGGGAAAGACCTTGGAGACACGGTCCAGGCGAATGTCGGGCATGAATTACGCCAATGACCGCATGTAGCGCTGCAGATAGCCTGTCAGTGCTAGGACGACGAGCAACAACAACACGGCCATGGCCGAGGCCTGACCGATATTGAGGCCGACAAAGGCCTGCCGATAAATGAAATAACTGACAAGATCCGTCGCCTGACCGGGGCCGCCTCGGGTCATGATATAGATGAGATCATAGGTGCGGACCGCAAAGATCAAACGGATCAGCACAGTCACGACGATCACCGGCCGCATCAGCGGAAGTGTCACATGAAGAAAACACTGGAGCGTGCCGGCACCTTCCATGCGTGCCGCCTCGTAGGGCTCTCGTGGAAGGGCGGAAAGCCCGGCGAGCAAGAGAACGATCATGAAGGAGACCTGGTGCCAGATATCGACCAGGACGATCGTCCAAAACGCCATCTGCGGATCGCCCAGCCAGTTGACTGGCGGAATACCGACGACGTCTAGAAGATAATTGACGATCCCGAGCTCGGGATGAAGGAACATCCGCCATATCAACCCGACGACGACAGGATTCATCAACAGAGGACACAACAGAATAGCGTAGTAGATGGGTTTGCCGTGCTGGACCGCATTCAGCATCAGTGCCACGGCAAAACCGATCAAAAACTCCAGAATGACCACGGCCAGAACGAACGCAAGGGTCACCCTGAACGCATTGCCAAGCTCGGGAAGCGAAAACGCGTGCCGGTAGTGCTCGAAACCGACGAACGTGTCGTGGTTCGGCGTGATCAAGGTGAAATCGAATGCGCTGGTATAAAGTGTGAACAGGATCGGGAAGAGGATCACCAGGAGGATCACGGCGAGCGCCGGCGACGCCATCGCCGCACCGAACAAGCGATCGCGGCCGACGATCGTTGCAACCACGGTCCTCTTCCCGATGAGACGAGACTATTCGAGCTTACCGTCCTGGCGAAGAAGCTCGGCAAACTCCTCATTGGCCGTCTCAAGGGCGGCCTCAGGGTCTTTCTCCCCGGTGACGGCGAGCGAGAGCTCGCGGCCCAGCACCTCGACGAACTGCGGCGTGTAGGTGAAGACCGGGAAGTTGCGGGCACCATCGAGAAGCTCTCGAAGAGCTGGATAGTAGACGAACGTCTCGTTCAGCTCCGGATCCTCGAAAACATCCGCACGCGTCGGCGAGCCACCGAGTGCAGCGCGCGCCTTGGCAATCTCCGGGCTTTCGATCCATTGAAGGAACGTCCAAGCGGCCTCGGGATCGGGTGAGGAGTTGGGAATGGCCCAGCCCCAGCAGCCATTGAGGCCGCCATTGGGGACGGGGGCGATCTCCATATTGCCGACCACGGCCGATTGCTCGGGATCGTCATAGGCCGTTCTGAACATGTTGTAGGTAAGGTAGCTGTAGGCCTTGCCCTGCGCTGCAACATTGAACGCCTCGTCAAAGCCGAAGCTTGCCGCACCGAGCGGGCCATATTCCTGAACATTGGCCGTATAGTCTTCGAGCGCTTGAAGCGCTTCCGGCGTGTTCAGGGTCGGCTCCCAGGTTTCCTCGTCATAATATTGGCCGCCATTGGCATAGAGGTAATTCGACCATTCCATGGCGATCGGATCGGGACGCAGGCCCTGATTGACGACACCGTAGAAATCATTGGTGCCGTCGCCATCCTCATCGCGGCTGAAGAATTCGATCTGATTCTTGTATTCCTCCCAGGTCTCCGGGACCTTGAGCTCCATGCCGTACGCTTCTTGGAACGCTTCCTGGTTCTCGGGATCGGCCAAAAGGTCGGTGCGATAGGTGAGGCCCATGGCGTAATTGTAGAAAGGCAGCATGTAGGTGACGCCATCGACCTTGCCGCAAAGATTCATTAAGGAATCGAAATAGACCGAACTATCGAACCCGTCGGCTTCGATCAGCTCGTCCAGGGGCTCCAGCCAGCCAGCCTTGGTGAACTCGCCGACCCAATAAAAGTCGACAACGATGACATCGTAAGAGCCGGTGGGTGACACGAGCTGGGGAACCAGCTTGGTGTGCATCTCGGCATAATTCACCACCTCGAGTTCGACCTCGATGCCGGTTTCCTCTTCGAATTGCGGCACCACTTCCTCGACAAAGCGCGTGTCCGGCACGCTCTCCATGAGGATGTTGATCGTTTGGGCGTCCGCCTGCGCGACGAGACCCGTGGCCAAGGCCGTGGTCATCAATAGACGCTGCAACATGTCTTCGTTCTCCCTTTCTTTGCGGCACGCTACTTAAGCGCACCGAGTGACAATCCTTTGATCAGGTATTTTCGCAGAAACGGCAACAGCGCGAATACCGGCAGAATGGCAAGGAGCGTGCCAGCAGCGAGCAAGGCGATCTCGACACCACGATGGGTTTCGAGCGCTGAAAGGCCTACGGGCAAGGTCGTCGTTTGCTTGCCGGCAAGGATAAGCACGAACAAGAACTCGTTCCAGCTCAAGATAAAGCCCAACAGACCCGCAGCGAGAATCCCCGGTGCCGCGATCGGCAGGGCAATCTTATAAAAAGCCTCGAAGCGCGTCGCACCTTCGATGCGAGCCGCCTCTTCGAGCTGCGCGACATCGCCTTCGAAAAACGCGATCAGCATCCATGCCATGAAGGGGAGGTTGATCGTGAGGTGTGCCAGCACGAGGGCGGCATAGCTGTTGAGCAGCCCAACGCCCAAAAAGAGCGCAAACAGCGGCAGGACGAGAATAATCGGCGGCAGCATCTGGCTTGCCAGAATGCCGAGCCTCAATGGCGTGCCGCCGGTATTGAAGCGGGCGAAGGCGTAAGCCATCGCGGCTGCCAGCGGCAAAGCCACGATGGTGGTCGCAAGGGCGACGATCAGGCTGTTCGTGAACCAGGTGGCAAACGGATAGGCCTGGAAAATCTCGACATAGTTCTCGAGCTTGAGCGGCCCCCATTCAGGCGGGATCTTATAGGCCGTGAGCTTGTCGGTGAGGCTTACTCTGAGGACCCACAAAAGCGGCAACAGGATCGCTGCCGAAAAAGCGATTAAGACAAGATGGGGGCCGAGGAATTTGACCGAATTGCGCAACCTCCTCATGCCATCACCCGGAAGGAGCGTTAGCTACTCTGATTGATCGCCGCTTGAGCCGCGGCAAGCCGGGCGATCGGTACGCGATAGGGTGAACAGGAGACATAGTCGAGCTTGACCTCCTCGCAGAAGGCGATGGAGGCGGGATCGCCGCCATGCTCGCCGCAGATGCCGAGCTTGATGTCCTTGTTGGCGCTGCGGCCACGCTCGACGGCGATGCGCACCAATTCGCCCACACCGGCCACGTCTAGGGATTGGAACGGATCCGTCGGGAAAATCTTGTTCTCGACATAAGTGTCGATAAAGCTTCCCGAATCGTCTCGCGAAAGTCCGATACCCATCTGGGTAAGATCATTGGTGCCGAAACTGAAGAACGAGGCAACTTCGGCGATTTCGTTGGCGCACACTGCAGCCCGCGGCACTTCGATCATGGTACCGATAAGGTACTCGACCCGAATACCGGATTGCTCGGCAACCTTGCGTGCCTCCTCCTCGATCCGTTCGCGGAGGATGGCAAGTTCGGGTTTGGCAACCACCAGTGGCACCATGATTTCGGGAATGACGCCCTTGCCGCTGGATTGCTCGAGTTCGGTTGCCGCCTCGAAAATGGCGCGCGATTGCATGGCGTAGATTTCAGGATAGACGATCCCCAGCCTGCATCCGCGCAACCCCAACATCGGGTTGACTTCACGAAGTTCCGCCACACGCCGCCGCACATGACGCTCGGATACACCGATGGCCTCCGCGATGTCCTGCATCTCCTCTGGCTCATTGGGGAGGAATTCATGCAACGGCGGATCGAGCAGGCGAATGGTGACAGGGCGGCCCTCCATGATCTCGAAAATCTGGCGGAAATCGTCGCGTTGCATCGGTAGGATCTTGGCGAGGGCCGCCTCGCGTCCGGCCGTATCCTCGGCGAGGATCATCTCGCGAGCCGACATGATCCTGTCACCCTCGGAGAACATGTGCTCGGTGCGGCAAAGACCGATGCCCTCAGCGCCGAACTTTACGGCTGTCGCGGAATCGCCGGGAGTCTCGGCATTGGTTCGGACCCGCAAGCGCCGAAGCTTGTCGGCCCAACCCATAAGCACGGCAAAATCCCCGGAAAGCTCGGGATCAATGGTCGGCACCTTGCCCTTCATAACGAGGCCCTTGGCACCGTCGATGGTGATCGCGTCGCCTGCCTTGATCTCGCTGCCGCCGCTTCGAAATGTCTGTTCTTGATAATCAATGACGATATCGCCCGCACCGCAGATGCAAGGCTTGCCCATGCCGCGCGCAACAACCGCGGCGTGGCTGGTCATGCCGCCACGTGCCGTCAAGATGCCTTCGGCAGCATGCATGCCATGAATGTCGTCGGGTGATGTCTCGATCCTGACGAGGATGGTCCTCTTGCCGGCGGCCTTGGCCTGCTCCGCTTCTTCTGCCGAAAAGACCACTGCACCCGAAACGGCACCCGGCGAGGCGGGAAGCCCGCGAGCGATGACTTGGGTTTCCGCACTCGGATCAAGTTGAGGGTGAAGTAGTTGATCTAACGTACTCGGATCAATGCGTAAAATTGCATCTTCTTGTGTGATTAGGCGGTCATTGGCCATGTCGACAGCGATCTTGAGCGAGGCCGATGCGGTGCGTTTGCCGGAGCGGGTCTGAAGGATGTAGAGCTTGTCTTTTTGGACCGTAAACTCGACGTCCTGCATGTCCTTGTAGTGGCGCTCGAGCTTGTCGAAGACCTCGCAAAGTTCCTCATAGGCGTTCGGCATGGCGGTTTCCATCGAGGTCATCGCCGCCTCGTTCTCGTCAGCCATCGCCTTGGTCAGGGGCTGCGGTGTGCGGATACCGGCGACAACGTCTTCACCCTGCGCATTGACGAGGAATTCACCGTAATAGGCATGCTCGCCGGTCGAGGGATTGCGCGTGAATGCGACACCGGTGGCGCAATCATCGCCCATATTGCCGAACACCATGGCTTGAACATTGACGGCCGTTCCCATCGCCTCGTCGATCTTGTTGAGACGGCGATAAGTGATGGCCCGAGGCACCATCCAGGAGCCGAAGACGGCACCGATCGCACCCCAAAGCTGGTCCTGGACTTGTTGAGGAAAGTCCTTACCGGTCTCCTCGCGCACAACCGCTTTGTAATCAGCGACCAAAGATTTGAGATCGTCGGCCTGAAGTTCAGTGTCGAAGCGGTAGCCCCGTTCGCGCTTGAGGTCTTCGAATTTCTCTTCGAACAGATAATGGTCGATGCCCAAGACGACATCGCCATAAATCTGAATGAGACGGCGATAGCTGTCATAGGCGAAGCGCGGATCCTCGCTCATCACAATAAGGCCCTCAACCGTCTCGTCATTGAGGCCGAGATTGAGCACGGTATCCATCATGCCCGGCATCGAGATCGGAGCCCCGGAACGCACAGAGACCAAAAGCGGCTTCTCCGGATTGCCCAGTGCCAGACCAAGTTCAGCTTCTACCTTCGCCAAGGCCTCTCTGACTTCGCTCTCGAGTTCGCTGGGGTAGGATTGTTCATGCGCGTAGTAATGCGCGCAAACATCGGTGGTGATCGTAAAACCCGGCGGAACGGGAAGGCCCAGGCTCGACATCTCCGCAAGATTGGCACCTTTGCCGCCCAAAAGATCGCGCATATCGGCATTGCCGTCAGCGCGACCGCCACCGAAGCTCATCACCCATTTGGCCATTGGCAATTCCATCTCTAAACCGTCATCGGTCTTCTATGATCGAAAAATCTGCAAGCGGCTGCAATTCTTGAGAGATCTTTGCCAATAACCGCAAGCGGTTGAGGCGAACAGCCTCACCCTCGACATTGACCATGACATGATCGAAAAAGCGATCGATCGGCTGCCGCAAAGACGCCGCAATCTGCACGGCATCTTCGAATCTCTCGCTTTCAATCGCGCTGCGTAATCTCGGTTCCGCATCCTCGAGAGCCTCGTTGAGGGCGCATTCTTCCGCTTCGACGAGTTGTTTCTGGTCAATCGCCCGATGAAGCGTTGCCGGATCCGCAAATTCGGGGCTCTGCTTGACAATGTTCTGTGCGCGTTTGCACCCGGCCAGAAGATCGGTTCCCTCAGGCGTTTCGATCATCGCCTGGAGCGCACGAACACGCGCGACAAGACCAACGAGATCCGGCTTGTTGTCGCTGATTACGGCCTCAATGATATCGTGACGTACACCGTGCTGGCGTTGTTGGACCTTAAGCCGCTCTATAAGGAAAATGCGCAGATCTGAGACGATACCTTCCCGTTGATCGTAGCTTTGCTCTCCATAGGCCTCAATAGCGCGATCCAGCATGTGCCAAAGATCGAGGCGAACATTGTTTTCGAGAATGAGACGGATGACGCCTAGTGCGGCACGCCGAAGGGCAAAAGGATCGCTCGAACCCGTGGGTTTGATCCCGGCCGAATAGAACCCTGCAAGCGTGTCGATCTTGTCGGCCAGAGCCACGGCTATGCTTTCCGGTGCATCGGGACAGCGATCATTCGGGCCCTGCGGGCTGTAGTGATCGGCGATGGCTTGCGCGACAGGCTCAGGCTCGCCATGGGCTCGGGCGTAATAGCTTCCCATCAAGCCCTGAAGCTCCGGAAACTCGCCAACCATGCCGGAGACCAGATCGCATTTGGCAAGCCTTGCCGCACGCCGTGCCAATGCCGGATCGGCTCCCTCAATCGACGATGCGAGCGATTGTGCAAGGATTTCGAGCCTTTCAATCCGCTCGCGCACCGTGCCGAGATCCGCGTGAAACACCATGGTCTCGAGCGATGGCAGCCGATCTTCGAGCACAACAGCCAAATCCTGATCCCAGAAGAACTTGGCGTCCCAAAGACGAGCCCGCAGCACACGTTCATTGCCCGCAACGATCGCGGTCCCCCCATCCGCAGCCTCGATATTGGCGACCGCAACGAAATAGGGTGCGAGGCTCCCATCTGACGTTTCAAGCGCCAGATATTTTTGATGGGACCGCATCGAGGTGACGAGTACCTCGCTCGGCAGCGTCATGAATTCCTCGTCGATACGGCCCAGAAGTGGCGTTGGCCATTCGGCAAGGCCTTCCAGCTCGCGCAGCAGGCCGGGATCGGCTCGAAGCTGGAGCCCTTGGGCGTTCGCGAGCCCACGCGCACGATCCTCGATCAATTGGCGCCGATCATCGCCGTCCAGTCTGACATAAGCGCGCTCTACTTGACCCCGGTAGCCTTCGATCGTTTTGATCTCGATGGGCTCCGGCGCCACAAAACGGTGCCCATACGTCAATCGGCCGGAAGCAATGCCGGCAAATTCGAACGGCACGATCTCGTCGCCCAAAAGGCAGAGGATGCTATGAAGAGGCCTGACCCAGCGGGCCTCGCCATCGCCCCAGCGCATCGATTTCGGCCAGGGAAATTTGCCGAGGATCGTTGGCAGGGCCTCACTCAGGATTGCCGAGGTCGATCGGCCTTTCGCCTCATAGATCGCATAGTGAACGCTGGCCTTTTTCTCCTCACGCTGTTCGAGCCGATAGTCGACATCGCCCAGGCTTCGAAGAAATCCATCCATCGCCTGCTGAGGAGCGCCCACGCGCGGGCCTTTGCGCTCGACCGTCCGGTCCGCTTGTTTCTCAGGCAGACCCTCGGCGATCAGCACCAATCGGCGGGGTGTTGCAAACGGTGATGCCTTGTCCCAAGCCAATCCTTCTGACTTAAGTGCGGCTTCGACCAGCTCCTGAAGCTGGGCCGCTGCTCGGCTTTGCATTCGTGCTGGGATTTCTTCCGAGAATAGCTCGAGAAGCAACCTGCTCATGACGGAACGGCATGTCCGCGGTTCTCGAGCCAGGCTTCGGCACATCCCCGCGCCAACCCCCGGACACGGCCGATATAAGAGGCACGCTCGGTGACGCTGATGACACCCCGTGCATCGAGAAGATTAAAGAGATGGCTGGCTTTGAGGCATTGATCGTAGGCGGGCAGGGGAAGCTTCTCGGCCAGAATGGCGGCGCATTCTTGCTCGGCATCGGCGAAATGTCGGAACAACATAGCGGTGTCGGCGACTTCGAAATTGAATTTCGAATATTCCTGTTCTGCCTGCAGAAAAACATCGCCGTAACGGTAGCCGCGGCCATTGAAATCGAGCTCGTACACGTTCTCGATGCCCTGCACATACATGGCCAATCGTTCGAGCCCGTAGGTCAGCTCACCTGAGACGGGACGGCAATCAAATCCGCCAACCTGTTGAAAATAGGTGAATTGCGAGACTTCCATGCCGTCACACCAAACCTCCCAGCCAAGGCCCCAAGCACCGAGCGTGGGGCTTTCCCAATCGTCCTCGACAAAGCGGAGATCATGGAGGGCGGGATCAATGCCGAGCGCATAGAGGCTCTTCAGGTAAAGCTCCTGCAAATCCACGGGCGAGGGCTTCAGCAGCACCTGAAACTGATAATAATGCTGGAGTCGATTGGGATTTTGGCCGTAGCGGCCATCCGTCGGCCGTCTCGAAGGCTGAACATAGGCGGCTTGCCACGGCTCGGGGCCCAATGCGCGGAGCGTCGTTGCCGGATGGAAAGTGCCAGCGCCGACCTCCACGTCGTAAGGCTGAACAATCACACAGCCCTGATCGGCCCAATAGTGCTGCAACCTCATGATGAGGTCTTGAAAGCCTTTGGGCTTATCCATGGAATCGTCGGGCACGCAGCAGAATATCCGGCATATTGGCGTCAGACGCAGCAGATGATGAGGGAGATGAACAATGCCCGCAGGAAACCGTCAAGCGACGTGTGGGCGCTCCTTCTCGTCTTTGAGCAGGCAATGCTCCTCATCGCGACAGAACGTTCCGTTGGGAACATAGGCGCCACAAATCCTGCATGGCACAAGATCGACGGCCGGCCGCGGCCTCGGATGGTCCGGTCGCGCTCCTTGGGGACGCGGTCCGGCCGATTTCCGGCGGGCATGCTTTGCCGCCGTCGCCACTTGCGCACGTTGGCGCGCAATTTCGATCCACTTAAAGCCGCGCCAGACGGCAACAATGACCAGCACCGTGAAGAGGATCTTACTGAAGCTTAGACCAAACATGGCTTAAGGATAGCGCCGTGCGGTCATGGTGAAAACCATCAAAGACCGTAACGTTGCCACATCATGCGCGCGTTGATCGCATCGATCGTCGCCTCGACAGTCTCCGAAATTGCCGTCGACTGTGATCCGCCGAATCTGCGGGAGAACCAACTGCTCCGAGGCTCCAGCAAACGTATGCGAACCTGCTTGCCGTAGCGCTCCTTAAGCACCGTTGTCGGGTGACCGATGCCGTCGATCAGACCGCCCTCCAAACCGCTCTTGCCGCTCCAGACCCGGCCATCGAAAAGGGTCTCATCGTCCAGCTTCAACCGGTCGCCGCGGCTGTTGCGGACATGCTCTTTGAAGCCCTCGAAGACATCTGTCTGGATGGATTTGAGAATGTCGATATCGCCTTCGCGCTCCGCACGAAACGGATCGAGCAGGCCTTTGTGCGGACCCGTCGCGTATACCCGGCGCTCGATGCCGAGTTTCTCGATCGCGTCGGTGAAACCGAAGCCTGCCGAGATCACCCCTATATTGCCAATGATCGACGAGCGGTCGGCAAAGATTTCGTCACCGGCACAGGCCAGCCAGTAGCCGCCCGAGGCTGCAAGATCCTCGATAAAGACGATCGTCTCTTTGTCTTTTTCCTGTGCCAGCTCCCGGATCATTGTCGAGATCAGCGCCGATTGCACGGGCGACCCGCCCGGACTGTTGATCGAGAGGGCGACGATCGGTGCTCGCTTCATCGAAAAAGCTGCGCGAAGCGGACGTGCAACTGATTTGAGGCTTATCGATGATCGGGCCGGACCCGCGCCGATAATGCCTGCAAGCCGTACCATCGGGATGATCGTGCCGCGGCGAAACGGTGGCCAAGCCACCGAAGCGTGTTTTCTGAGACCCAAAAGGCTCGAGGGCATGAACGCCTTATCCTTGTTCAGTCATTGCCAACGGAAGGCCGTCTCGAAGGATGGCCTGGGCAGCATCGGCGTAGTCGCCGTCGCGATCATGAAGAACTAGGCCTTGAAGAAGCTGCGATCGTGCTTTCGAGCCCTTCTTGCAGGCGACGATGACGCGTGTTGCCGCTGCCTATCCAGCACGAGGGTAGAAAGGCAGGATCCGCAAATCACCAAGGTGAGGCACCATCGCAGTGAGCAATTCCGGCAGGCGATCGGCACGATGGATGATGTGCATCCAGCCGCTCGAACGCAATCGTTTGATGGAAAGGCGCAGCCAACGATCGATCGGCATGGTTTCGAGATGGGCGCGTGATCGCGCAGGATCGGGCGAGTGCCGCGTGTCTTCGGGGTCATGAAACGGAGGATTCGTCATCACGACGTCAAATTGCCGGCCATCAAGCCGCTCGGCTGCATCCGCGAGATCGGTGGTGACAGCCTCGAACCTCGCTTCGAGGTGATTGAGACGGGCAGAATCTCCAGCCAGCGCAACGGCTTCGCCGCTCATGTCGAGACCGGTCACGGCGCAGGATTGGTTGCGCGCGAGGAGCACAAGGCTCGCCGCACCACCTCCAGTACCGACATCGAGAATGCTGGCGTTCGAGGGTGCGGCTATGGTCGCGGCTAGCAAGACAGCGTCAATGGTCGGAGGATAAACCTTATCGCTCCGCCAGACCTCGACGCGGCCGCCAAGCAGTGTTTCGCGGCGGCATTCCTCAAGAGATCGTGTCACGATCGTTCTCGGCATCCCGAAGCGCGCGCTGCGCTCGATCGCGATCCTCTTCGGCCACCATCAATCTCCGCGGCAATATGCCGATACTGCCTTCGACACTGCTCATATGCACATCCAGCACCAAATGGTGTATGCGCGCCGCCTTCAGCACCGCTTGAACCCAGGATAAGTGGACGAGATCGTTGGTGCGAACCAGTTCAACCATAAGACTAGGGGGCCATTAGTGATGATGCGCAGAGACATAAATGATCGCGACAACGCATAAGGCTAGCGTCACCTGTTTGCCAGAATTGGCGGTAGCATGATAACGATTGGAAAGCGTAAAATTTTGGGTCGCATCTTTTTGGGGAGACCCCGTTGACTGCTAGCCCTGCCGCGGGCGTGGCGCCGGTTCAGCCGACTTTCGGTCTGGAAGTGGCGCGAGAGCTTGTCGCTCCACAAATGGCCGAGGTCAATGAGATCATCCTCGACCGGTTGCAAAGCGAGATCCCGCTGATCCCTCAATTGGCCCGCCATCTGATTGCCGCCGGCGGCAAGCGGATCCGGCCGATGCTGACCCTGCTTTCCGCGAGATTGTGCGGCTATGAGGGTTCGCGTCACCTGGGCTTGGCCGCCGCCGTCGAGTTTATCCACACAGCAACCTTGCTTCATGATGACGTTGTCGACGCGAGCGAGCTGCGCCGTGGCTTGGCAACTGCTAATGCCGTTTGGGGAAACAAATCGGCTGTTTTGGTGGGGGACTTCCTGTTTAGCCGAGCCTTCCAGCTTATGGTCGCAGCAGGCGAGATGCGGGTCTTGGAAATTCTCTCCAACGCGTCTGCCGTGATCGCCGAAGGCGAGGTCGCGCAGTTGATGACGGCCAACGACATCAGTACCGACGAAAAAGCCTATATGCGGGTGATCGAATCCAAGACCGCAGCCTTGTTCGAAGCGGCATGCCAGATCTCGGCCGTCGTGGCAGGGCGCAGCGCCGCTGAGGAAAAAGCGCTGGCACGCTACGGTGCCAATATCGGCGTCGCCTTTCAGCTCGTCGATGACGCTCTCGACTATTCGGCAGCCCAGGCGCTCCTAGGCAAATCCGTAGGTGACGATTTCCGCGACGGCAAAATCACCTTGCCGATCGTCCTTGCCATTGCCGATGGCAATGAATCGGAACGCGCCTTCTGGCAGCGCACGCTCGAAGAGGGCGAACAAGGCGAGGGCGATCTCGAACAGGCGCAAACCATTCTCAAGCGTCACCAGGGAATCGAACGAACGCTTGAGCGGGCCAATGCCTATGGTGCCGATGCTAAGCAGCAGCTCTCGCTCTTCCCGCAGGGACAAGCCCGCCACATCATGGAGGAGCTTGTCGATTTCGCCGTGAGCCGCGCATTTTAGGGTGTCGGCCGTCGGTTTGACTTCTACCTTGCGCGTGACACGCAATCTCACTATGTACCGCCGGCATCGGAGTGTAGCTCAGCCTGGTAGAGCACCGTCTTCGGGAGGCGGGGGTCGGGTGTTCGAGTCACCCCACTCCGACCATCGCCGGCGCGCATGTTCCTCATCCTCGAAAATCACACGAAAGGAGATGCGCCGTGATCGATTTGGTCTATTTCGCTAATCCAATGTGTTCCTGGTGTTGGGGATTCAGCCCCGTCATGCGGCGAATATTAGACGAGCATGGCGATCGGGTGAAATTTTCTCTGGTCACCGGCTCGCTCGGTGATCGTGGCCGCAAGCCGATGGACAACGAAGCCCGCACATATGTTCGTGGCCACTGGGACCATGTGCAGGAGATGACGGGCCAGCCCTTCGATTTCGCATTCTTCGATCGCGACCACTTCATGTACGACACCGAGAAGCCGAGCCGAGCGGTCGCTGTCATGAGAGCCGCCTATCCCGCCCTGGTATTTCCCTTTTTTGCCCATCTCCAAGAGCGCTTTTACGCCCATAATGACGACATCACCGATCGCTCGGTGCTTAGCCGCCTCGCCGGGCATTTCGGCACGGAGCGGGATGCCTTCGAGGAAGGCTATGATCACCCATCAACCGCGCAATTGCTGCAACGAGAATGGCAAGAGACAGCGTCGCTGGGTGTTAATGGTTATCCGACCCTGTTGGCCGTGAAGGACGGAAAGCCTTCCGTACTGACAATTGGTTATCAATCTTGGGACGAAATCGACAAACGGTTTCGGGAACTCGACGCGATCACAACACTGGCATAGCGAACAATGAAACGCGACAAACCGCGATCCCAGCGTCACTCAGACATCCACGTCCGTGATAAGGACGTATAGGGCTGCGTTTCGGTTCAAAGCTGTGGCTGTAAGCTGTTCAAAGTATTGGAGGCCCCGTGGCGCACTCACCTGACACCAGCGTAACCAAACTCACTCCGCGATTGGTTACAAGCGCGGCAGACAAGCCGACGCGTAGCGAGGCCGAGGCCGCAGTTCGGACCCTGTTATTATGGACCGGTGACGAACCGACACGCCAAGGGCTTGTTGATACGCCTCGACGCGTCGTCAAAGCCTTCGAAGAGTACTTTGCAGGCTATGAAGTCGATCCCGCCGACGTGCTGAGGCGTACCTTCGATGAAACCGAGGGCTATGACGAGATGGTCATCCTTCGCGACATCGAGTTTACATCATTCTGTGAGCACCACTTGGCTCCGATCAAGGGCCGCGCGCACATCGCCTATATTCCGGTGAACCGGGTCGTAGGCATCAGCAAGCTCGCCCGTGTCGTCGACGCCTTCGCGCGACGTCTGCAAATCCAGGAGCGTCTGACAGCGCAAATCGCAGACACGATCAATAACGTTCTGGAGCCGAAAGGTGTCGGTGTTGTTGTCGAGGCAACCCACCATTGCATGACCACGCGCGGCGTGCGGCAACATGCGACCTCCATGGTGACCAGCCGGATCTTGGGGCAGATTCGTGAAGACCCGGCGACACGCCGCGAATTCCTCTCGTTGCTCTCGAGCAACGTCCGTGGAGCCACACCGGTCTAGTTTTTTTCCTCTAATGTTTCGACGTCGAGGTCGAAGGAATCGAAGGCCGCGCCAAATAACGCGTGTGCCATGATTGTTTCGTGCGTGGCGCCCCAGGAAGTGTAGACTGCCTGGGCGTCTTTATTCCATTCCTTGCTTCCCCACCAAAGATAGGTCCTTCCGTCGAGTCGCGCATGGCGGACAATTGCCGCCACGAGCGCCTTGCCGACCTTGCGGCCCCGGTAGGCCTCGTCGACGTATAGGTCGGAAACATAGAAGCCGCGCACACCGTAGGCAGTCTCGTAAGACGTGTGGAAGAACCCGTAGCCAACGTCGTTGTCGCCTATGCTCGCAAGGATGACAAAGTACTCGGGATCGGTATTGCAGAGATCGCGGGCGATGACCTCGGAGGTGAGATTATCGGTCGGATCGCCCTGATGCGCATTGAGCCCGTTGCCCAGACGCTCCAGGGACTTCGCGTCTTCTGGAGTGGCGTAGCGAAGGCAGACACCATAGGCACGAAGTGGCCGGAGAAGCTCGGCCCGAGACGGCATGACAGCACTCAAACCGGCAATGTGTATGCCGTCTTTACAGTTGTATAGAACTCGGCTGCATAACGTCCCTGTTCACGGGAGCCGTAAGAGCTGCCTTTGCGCCCGCCGAACGGCACGTGATAATCAACGCCGGCTGTCGGAAGATTGACCATGGTGAGGCCGGCTTGGGCATGGCGCTTGAAGTGTGAGGCGTGCTTGAGAGACGTCGTGCAGATCCCGCTCGAGAGACCGAACGGCGTGTCATTCGCAGTGGTGAGCGCTTCTTCATAATCGTTAACCCGGATCACCGATGCGATCGGTCCGAAGATTTCCTCGCGATTGATCCGCATTTCCCTGGTCGTCTCAGTAAAGAGGGCTGGGCGCATATAGAAACCAGGTGTCTCGCGGTCGAGAAGTTCTCCACCGAATGCCAATCTGGCACCTTCCTTGGTGCCGATCTCCAAATAGGAAAGATTCTGGTCGAGCTGGTTCTGGTCGACCACGGGCCCAATCTGCGTTCCCTGTTTGAGCGCATCATCGACAATGAGATTTTGAATGGCCTCACGCACGGCATCGACGAAACGATCGTGGATGCCCTTGGTGACGATAAAGCGGGAGGACGCGGTGCAGCGCTGACCTGTTGAAAAGTAAGCACCTTGCAAGGCGCAGTTAACGGCATTGTCGAGATCGGCGTCATCGAGCACGACGAGCGGGTTCTTGCCGCCCATTTCGAGCTGGAACTTGGCGAGACGGCCAGCACAGGTGGAGGCAATATGCTTGCCCGTTTCGACACTGCCCGTGAAGCTGATGGCGTCGACATCGGGTGACGTCAACAGTGCTTCGCCGACAATGCTGCCGCGGCCCATCACGAGATTGAACACACCTTCGGGCACACCCGCATTGGCGATGATCTCGGTGAGTGCGGAAGCGCATCCGGGCACCAGATCCGCAGGCTTGAAGACGACGCAGTTGCCATAGGCCAGGGCCGGCGCAATTTTCCATGCCGGAATGGCGATGGGGAAGTTCCAAGGCGTGATCAAGCCCACGACACCGAGCGGCTCGCGCGTTACCTCAACATCGATACCGGGGCGAACCGAGGGAACCTTATCGCCCGTAAGCCTGAGCACTTCGCCCGAGAAAAACTTGAAGATCTGGGCCGCACGAACGGTCTCGGCGATGCCTTCAGGAAGTGTTTTTCCCTCTTCGCGCGACAAGAGCCGCCCAAGCTCCTCCTTGCGTGCGACAATCTCGTTGGCGATTTTCTCAAGAAGGTCGAAGCGCTGCTGAATGCCGCTGGTCGACCATGCTGGAAAGGCGGCGCGCGCGGCACGCACGGCCTGTTCTGCCAACTTGGCGTCGGCATAGGCGAATTCGCCGACCACGTCGTCGGTATCGGAAGGATTAATGTTATTGGCGGCCGTCGGACCTTCGAGCCATTCGCCGTCGATGAAAAGTTTGTGAAGCGCCATCGGGTCTTCCTCCGTCGATTTGATGCGGGTTCGCTTGCCCGCGACCATAGCGCCCGCACGAAACGCGGCAAGATCTGCGCATTAGGCTCCTATCTCGAAGGCGGCAAACGGCTCAGCTATCGAGCCAGGTTTGGTTGTATTGATGATACCGCGTCGGATGGGCCGGATAGTTGCGCACCTTGTCGGCAACAATCGTGAACTGCGGACGGAATACCGGCTGGATCATCACGGCCGCCTCTTGCAGGATTCTCTCCACTGTCTCCATTTTTGCGCGACGGTCCTCGATGTTCAGTGTCGATTCCACGTCGTTGAGGGCCTGGTCAAACTCGTCGCTGGCATAGTGACTCTCGTTCCACTGAGCACCCTTTCTGAATGCCAAAGAAAGGACCATGTTCCCAAGAGGGCGATGGGTCCAGGCGGTGGCACCGAACGGGGTCTTGTCCCATATCTCCCAGTACTTTGAGGGTGGCATGACATTGATATTCAAAGTGATGCCGGCGTCCTTGAGCTGATCTTTCAGAAGTTCGGCGAGCGTTTGGTGCCAAGGCCCGTTGGTGTTGCCGACATCGATAGTTAACTCGATACCGTCGGGATAGCCGGCTTCCGTGAGCAAGGCCCTGGCGGCTTCGACATCGCGTTGCAGAGGCGGCAGCTCGTAGTAAGCGGGGTGTACCGGGGCGACGCAGTGATCCCAGCCGACATCGCCGTTTCCTTGAAAGATCAACTCTTTGAAAACGGTGTGGTCGGTCGCCTTTTGGATTGCCTGACGCAGTTTGAGATTGTCGAATGGCGGCTGCGAGACTTGCATGCGGCAACAAACGGTCTGCGCTGAGCGGGCTTGAAGGATGGCGCCATCAAGTGCCTCGGCGAGCGCATATTGCTCGATGCCGAACTCGTCGATGGCGTCAACCTCGCCCGAGGCAAAGGCCGTGAGCTGGTTTTCGACATCAAAGTTGTAATAATGAATCTCGTCCAAGAAAACCTCGCCGCCCCAATAGGTGAAGGGCTGGCCATCAGTCGTTTCCGTCACGCGCTTGAGAATACAGCGCTCTCCTACATCGAGTTGGAGGAGCTGATAGGGCCCGGTGCCCAGCGGATTGTCCGAGAATGGCGGCTGGAACGACGGATGTAGGATGTGTGCCGGATAGTTGTAGCAATCTTCGGGAACCGACAGCACGGGCTGGTTCAGATTGAACCGGACTGTCCGGGCATCAACTGCTTCAACCGCACCCTCGACCATGCGATTGGTGCCGTCTTGGTCTTCGAGCATGGCTGAAAATGTCGATAGTCCGGCATTCGGCGAGCCGAGATCAGGGTCAAGCCAGCGCTTCACGTTCCAGACAACATGATCGGCGGTGAGTTCCTCACCATTGTGCCACTTCACGCCCTCGCGCAGGGTGAAAGTCCAGGTCTTGAGATCGTCGGACGCCTGCCAGCTCTCCGCCAGGAGTGGCCGTGTGACGTTGTCTGTTCCCGTGATCGTCAGATATTCGGCGATATGCCGGGTCTGATTGGCCATCTCGCCCCAGGCATAGGTCGCAGGATCTTCCATTTTCTGGACCTGCATGCCGACACGTAGGATCCCGCCACTCTTGGGCGTCTGGGCTTTGGCACTCTCGATCACGGTCTCGCCCGTCAAACGGCCGGCCATGGCGTATGCAGCCGCGGACGAAAGGCCGAGCAGTGTCGACGTCCTCAAGAACTCACGGCGGTCGCATTGGCCGCGGCGCAATTGATCACTTAAATCCTCGATCAGCGGGTGAACGGAGGGAGCTTGGTTTTTTCTCGTTGTCATGTTGCTTCTCAATGTGATGATCGAGGTGACAGAGTGCTGACTTTAGGGTGCATTCAGTGACTTCCCAGCACGTCGTCTAGAAGATTAACCATATGACGCGCCCGCCTGCCCGTGTCATCCTTGATCTGGTGGCGGCAGGAATAGCCATTGGCGACATTCTGGGTTGTGGACTCCGCCGCGCGCACTGCCGGAAGCAGGGACACTTCGGCCATTCTCGTCGAAAC
>CAYPOV010000011.1:0-29311 GCA_964412385.1 uncultured Geminicoccaceae bacterium | reverse complement strand
TAGTATAGCGCAATTCCACAACCATCACCGATAGAGCCCTCCGCGGAGGATGCGCGGCAAGGAGGTGGCCGCGCCATCTCCTTCGCAACCCTAGCCGAGAGGCTGCGCTTCAGTCTGCCAGCGAGCCCTCTTCGTCCTTGCGGCGGGTCATGCGGCTGCGGATGAGGTTGCCGAAGAGGATAGGGAGGACGAAGCCGATTATGGCGATGGCCCAGAGGGTTATGGAGAGAGGTGAGGCGAAGAGGGCGGTCCAGTCGCCGTCGGAAATGGTAAGTGCTCGGCGGAGGTTGGCTTCCATGAGATTGCCGAGGAGCACGCCCAGAATGACCGGGACGAGCGGTACATCGAGTTTGCGCAGCACCCAGCCGACAAGGCCGAAGGCGACCATCACCAGCAAATCGAAGCTCGAGCCCGAGATGCCGTAAATACCGACGAAGGAGACCATGGCAACGATCGGCATGAGGATGCGGGGCGGCACCATGAGCACGCGGACGAACATACCGACCATGGGGATGTTCATCGCCAGCAGCATGACATTGCCGATGAAGAGGGCGGCGATCAGGCCCCAGACGACGTCCGGGTTGTTTTGAAACAGCAGGGGTCCCGGCGTGATGTTGAGGGCGAGCAGCATGGCGAGCAGCACAGCGGTGGTGCCGGAGCCGGGAACACCCAGAGACAGCATCGGCACAAGGGCGCCGCCGGCGGCGGCATTGTTGCCGGCTTCGGGTGCCGCGACTCCTCTGGGATCGCCTGTGCCGAAGGTACGGTCCTTGTCGACCATGCGCTTCTCCATGGAATAGGCGATGAAGGAGCCGAGGGAGGCACCGGCGCCGGGCAGCACGCCTGCGACAAAGCCCAGAACCGATGTTCGAAGCATGGTGGGCGTGCAGCGGGCAAGCACGGCGAGCGGCGGTGTGATGCGGCCGATGCCGACCTTGGCGGCCTGCGATTCGTTCGAGCCTTCGCCCCTGTGCTCTAGGAAGATGAAGACTTCAGAAAGGGCGAAGAGGCCGACAATGGCAACGAGGAAGTCGATGCCGTCCATGAGGTGGACTTCGCCGAAGGTGAAGCGCGGCACGCCGGTTTGGGTGTCGATGCCGATCATGGCGATGCCGAGGCCGAGGGCGGCGGCGAAGGCGGCTTTGGCTTGGTTTTTGGAGGCGATGCCGCCGAGGGTGGCGAAGGCGAGCGCAAAAAGGGCAAAGTATTCGGCGGGTCCGAAAAGAAGCGCGAGCTTGACCAGCTGCGGGGCGAGCAGAACCAGGCCGCACGTGGCCAGGAAGGCACCGACAAAAGAGGCGACGCCCGAGAGCGCCAGCGCTTCGCCCGCCCTTCCCTGTTGCGCCATGGGATAGCCGTCGAGCGTGGTCATCAAGGCCGGCTCGTCGCCCGGGATATTGAGGAGGATCGAGGAAATGCGCCCGCCATACATGGCGCCGTAATAGACCGAGGTGAGAAGGATCATGGCGGGTGTCGCCGGCAGACCGAGCGTGAAGGCGAGCGGAATGAGGATCGCTACACCATTGGAGGGGCCAAGGCCGGGCAAGGCCCCCATGACGGTGCCGAGAAAGCAGCCCATGAGGGCGAGAAAGAGATTCTGCCAGGTGAGAGCGACGGCAAAGCCGTCGGCGAGCGATGCAAGCACGTCCATGGCGAGCGCCTCAGAAGCCGAGTGGGCCTTCGGCCAAGGAAAGGCCGAGGATGAGATGGAAGACGAGATAGATACCGAGCGAGATGAGGATGCCCGCAAGAATGGCCCATAAGGGCTTGGTGCCGAGACGCCAAGACAGGAAGGCCGAAGCGAGTGCCGTGGCGATCACGAAGCCGAGCTCGGGCAAGAGGAGCGCATAGGCCACCATGACCCCGGCTGCCACCGCGATTTCGAAGAGGCGGGCGGCAGCAGGCCATTGCGGGGCGAGATCGGGGTGGATGATCACCACCAGGCTCGACAGACCGAGAACCAGGCCGATGATGATGGGGAAGGTTTTGGGGCCGACGGGATCGGAGATAAAGCTCAGCTCGATCTGGGTTGCTTGAAAGATATAGAAGGCGGCGAGCAGCAGGCCGATGCCGCCGAAGATGCGATCGCTCATGAGTCCCCCTTGCGGGGCAGCCATTGGTTGACGTTTGGGCTGCCCCGCTGAGGCCGGGTGTTAGTTGATCAGGCCGATTTCTTTGGAGATCTCGGTGATGTTGTCGACCGAGTCGCTGACAAAGGCCTCGAACTCGGCACCTTGAAGATCGAGCGGCGCGAGGCCGTTCTGCGCCATCACCTCTTTCCATTCGGGCGTGCCGTAGAGCGTGCCGATCGACTCGACCCAGTAATCATAGGCGTCGTCACTCATGCCACCGGGCGCATAGAATCCTCGCCAATTGGCACCAACGACGTCGATGCCCTGCTCGGCGGCAGTCGGGAAGTCGGCGAAGTCCCCCTCGAGGCGCTCGGGCGAGAGCACGGCGATTACCTTGATATCGCCCGAATCGACGAAGCCCTTGGCCTCGGAGGCATCGCCGGTGAAGGCCTGGACCGAGCCCGCGAGTAATTGGGTGACGGCCTCACCGCCGCCATCGAAGGCGACATATTTGATCTGGCGGACATCATCAATGCCGGCTTCCTTGGCGGCGATCAGGACCTTGAGGTGATCCCAACCGCCCACGGCCGAGCCGCCGGCAATGGAGATCGAGCGGGGATCGGCTTTGATCTGATCGAGAAGTTCGGGCAGGGTTTCGATCTCGCTCTCGGCGGCAACTGCGATGATACCGTAATCGGCGCCGATCGAGCCGAGCCAGCGCACCTGATCCATAGTGTTGCCGGGATAGGCACCTTGCGCGAGGCGGGTTGCAGTGGCGGAAGAGGCCGCGACGATCAGGTCATTGTCGTCATTGCGTTTGTTGACGACTTGCGCATAGGCGACGCCGCCGCCGCCGCCGGCGAGGTTGGTGACCTGCATAGTGCCGGGGATCAGCTCCAGATCCTGGAGCGTCTTGCCCACTTGGCGGCAGGTGAAGTCCCAGCCGCCGCCGGGATTGGCGGGTGCAATGCATTCGGTGTTCTCGGGCTCATAGGCCAAGGCCGGAAGGGCCAAGCCCGCGCCAGCGATGAGTGCCGCAACGAGTGTATTGTTAAGGATTCGAGCCGTTTTCATTGATGCCTCCTTATTATTCGAGCGTCCGATGCGGATCCCGGCTGGGGATGGGTGCACCAGACAGGAGCGTTGTAACGCACAGCCATCGGCGCACCTAGCCCTTTCCCGTTGGTGTCCCAGGCCGCCATCGATTTTATATTCCAACACCTTTTTGTGTATTTATCTTCAGCTTAAACGATGGCACAACCAAAGGTGTAAATGGACCCAACCTACCGATGAATCAAATTCTCACCTATTTATTCTCATCGGGCGGCTACACGCCCCATGGTTTCTGTCTCGCCTGGGACCCTGCCGTCCTCTACACTCACGTATTCTCGGACGTGCTGATCACGCTTTCCTATTTCAGCATTCCGATCGCCATCTTTCTTTTCGTCAGGCGCCGGCCCGGCCGCTATTACGGGCTTGCCTCCCTGTTCGCATTGTTCATCTTGTTCTGCGGACTGAGCCATGCCATGGCGATCGTCACACTCTACCAACCGCTCTATGGCTTGCAAGGCGTCGTCAAGGCGCTGACCGGTATTGTTTCCTTGATTACGGCCTTCGCCGTGTGGCGTCTCTTCCCCATCCTCGTCAATCTGCCTAGCCTCGAACCATATCAACAGAGCATCGACAAGCTAGCCTTCGAAGTCGAGCGGCGCAAACAAGTTGAAGTCAAGCTCGCGAAGGCCGAAGCAGCATTGCGCGAACGGCTCGAAGAGGTCGAAGAGACCAATCGTCAACTCAGCGAGTTCGCCTATGCATCGTCACACGACCTCAACGCCCCGGCCAACACACGCATCCCGCTGCTCGACGATCTCGAGAAGACGACGGCGCAACAGCTTGATGACACCTCGCGTGAAACGCTCGGTCTCGCCAAACAGCTGGTCGATCGCATGCGCACCCTGATCGAGGATATTTTGTCCTATGCCCGCGTCGTCAATTCGAGCGTCGACGACAAGACCGAGGTCGACCTCGACCGGGTTTTTCACGACGCGATCGACGATTTGCGCTCCGACATCAACCAAACGGGTGCGGAAGTCGACATCGACAAACTCTCCGTGGTCCAGGCCATCCCGACACAGATGAAGACGTCGCCTCCAATCTCCTCTCGAACGCGCTCAAGTTTCGCGATCCCTCGCGCCGGCCCAAAATCTCGATCAAGGCCAAGACCGTGGGATCGCCCACAGGCGGGCCCGGCGAAGGTACTGCAATCTCCGTCGCCGATAACGGCATCGGTATCGGGCCCGAGTTCCAAGAGCAGATACTTAGAATGTTCAAGAGACTTCATCTCAAGGACGAGATTCACGGGACAGGCCTCGGTCTTACGCTCTGTCATCGCGTCGCCCTCAGCCATGGCGGAACCGTCGAGGTGAGCTCAACCGAAGGCCAAGGCTCGACATTTACATTCACCTTGCCCCATGAGGCGATCGAATGATTGACGATAAGATCAAAACTGTCTTCCTGGTTGACGATGACGCGCTTGATCAAGCCCGACCTCATTCTTCTCGACATTAACATGCCACGAATGAGCGGCTTTGATTTTCTCGATGAGGCAATCAACCTGTATGGCAAAAGTTTTCGTGCCATCGTCGTGGTTATGTTGACGACATCACTGCACCCGGACGACGTCGAACGCGCCAAACAATACAATGTCATTTTTGACTACATTCCCAATCCGCTGACGGTCGAGAAATTCCACCAGATTGTCGAGCAATTCAAAGCCGGACCGATTCGCGATTGGTCACCGCCTGCCGATCCGAACGCCGTGTTTCAGCACGGCACCTGAAGCCCTCGCGCCTAGCCGCGCCGGATCGAAGGATGTCGGGTTGAAGGCTGTGCACCGACGGCACGCTCGGCAACGCTCTTTGATCGAGAAAGAGAGACGTCCTCAAGAGTTTGTGATTGCATGGGAACCATCCAGATCCTCAAAGTATTCGTACGCCGATTCCATAAATATTACAAGAAAAATTCGAATTAAACTTTAGCAATACCAGCGTCGTAGATGGATCATCTGTTTACGAACGAGGTAGAATCATGATGATTATCGACTTTCTCATCGCTCCGAATGCGGCTTTGACTTTTGGGGTTCTGCTCGCGCTTGGCGTCTACGAACTGCGGCAAGTTCGCAAAGCCAAGAAATTCCGCGACGCCTAGTTCAGTATCCCGACCTGATTGATTTCTTTGATACGTCGGGCGAACATCCCCTGTCCATCGGTGCGGGACACGATCCCGCACCGATCTACAGGCAAAAGCCACAAGCCGCTGATGCTTGCCGTCCCTGTCGACTAGAATTGGAATCCCGTGGCAGAACGAGCAGAAATTATGCTCATAATCATGCTCTGTTTAAGCGAGCTCACAAAGAGCTGTGCTCAGTTTGACGCCCTAGCCAGAATGGCCGGAAACGCCACAGTCTCTGACTGTGAGAACGTCAAGGGGCAGTAGGTTCTCGTTATTCCAGACCGTTTCCCTACACACTCTTTCAAAATATGGTGGGATTTGCCGGACGCCGGTATGAACGTTTTCTCATCGGGTACACCCTCTTCGATAGTTTCTCGCGTCTTGTTGATATCGATTTGAATTAATCAGTGAGTTTCCTGAGCTCTCTTGGCCCTACTCTAGTGTCTCTGAAATCGCGGAAGCCGATAAACGTATGACGTGTCGTAGGGTTCGACGGCCCCGGCTATGCGTAATTTAAGCCGCAACTCAAGCTCCAAGGTGAGAGTTTTGTCGCGCGGTGCGCAATAATCAAGCATCGTGCCGCCTGGTACACGGAAATGCCAGGGCGTGGTCACACTTTGGACCAAAATCATTAAGAATTCCCAAGGTCCTTCATTGCCGTAGAACAAGCGGATACACTGACCAATCTCGACTTTTCGAGCCATTTTGAGAACAACTTCGGTGTGGATTGAACGGCTGAGAGGCGGTTGACGTCCAACTGCGCCGAATGCGCTATGCCAGCCGTCTTTGGTTATGCTTGATTGTCACGAAACGCCAAATGGATTGGGCCAAGAGCGAAAGGACGGCCACGTTCGCACGTTCTATGCTCATAAACCTGTTTCGGCTTTGGTGATAACCAGGAAGCAATGGGCCGTCGGGATCATCTGCATCGACCAAGCCCTCGCACATGACCTCTCTGCCGTTGATCATTTCGTTCCGCATGACATAGAGCAACCCTTCGCCCATATCCCGAACGCCGACAACTTCACGCCCGATATTTGCGGGCCGTTCATGGTACTGCGTGATATGGCCAAATTCGGTCGCCGTCTCGAAATATACGGTGGGATTGTCGTGAAGACTGCCGGTATAGCCGATCATGTTCTCAGGCTTGTAAAAGTCAAAGCGATATCCGGGACAAGTTTGAAAAAGATTGCCGTAGTCAGGCATGGTAGGCTCCATCGCGAAACTGGAAAACACCGATGAGTGCCGGGTGCGAGCCATAAGGTTCAAATTTTTTTGAGTTTCCTGTCGTCGTGTTGGGCAGCCATCCCGATCGAGCGCGCTCACCTTGGCAGTTGGCGACAACGCTGCTAGGCTTCCGCCTACGATCAAACTTGCGGGCGGCATTGGCCCAGAACCGGGCCGAATTGAGAATCACGATGAATCATTGGACGTCAAATTTTGCCAGGCACGCGATATGTCGTCCATTCTGAGACAGCACCCTCATATCATTTTTCTGTTGTTTTTTCCTTCGATACTCTTGGTCGGGTCGCTCGTCGTCTATCCGCTGGTCAACGGTGCGGTCTTAAGCTTTACTGACGCGTCGCCGATTTATCCCGATCAACATTGGATTGGTTTCGAGAATTACAGCTATCTTCTGACGGACCCCCTATTTTGGGAAGCACTTTACAACAGCATTGTCATTATCGGATGCTCGATCACGGCGTCTGTTGTCTTGGGCTTTGCGATCGCTCTCATTCTCAATTCGGGCATTCGTGGCGCCAATCTCTTTCGAACGGGTATCTTCCAGGTTTGGATCGTCCCTTGGGTTGCAGTTGCCATACTATGGGGATGGATATTCAATTCCGACTATGGCGTTCTCAACTACATCCTTGGCTGGGCCGGGTTGATCAACGAGCCGCTACAGTGGCTCAACCGCCAGCATCTGGCACAATTCTCGTTGATCACCGCATTCACTTGGCGGCTGATACCGTTCATGATGGTGATCTCGCTCGCTGCCATTCAAACCATTCCCCGTGATCTCTCCGAGGCCGCTGCTGTTGACGGTGCCAGCTATTGGGGACAGCTTTTCTATGTCGTATTGCCCTTGGTACGCAATGTGCTCTTTGTTTCCGGTCTCCTTTGGGCTTTTCGTTTGTTTCAGGAGATAACACTTCCCTGGATCTTGACACAGGGCGGCCCAGTCAATGCAACCACGATCCTCTCGCTCCTAACCTACAAGGTTGCTTTCGAGCAGTGGGATTTTGGTCTGGCTTCGACAATCGGCACGGTCTGGCTGATCATGTTGTTGCTGTTTGCGGTTGCCTATGTGCGCCTCGTGGTTCGACAAAGATGATCGCAGTTTTCTGACCATGTCATTGGCTGAGAAAGTGCGCTCCTATGTCGGTCAGGGAGTAGAAAGACGTTCCGGAAAGCCATGGCACGTCCAGTTGGGCCTTTACGCGGCGGCGCTGGTGAGCCTCATCATTCTGCTGTCACCTGTTGTGTGGGTGTTTTCGACCGCCATCAAAGAACCAGAACATGTCTTCGTCATTCCCCCCATGCTCATCCCTCCCGAAATCAGTTGGGACGGGATCATCGGCGCTTTCAACCCTGAAGTCATACGCTTCTTCTTCAACAGCATCCTAGTCGCGGCAGGGGCGGCGATTGTCGCCACATTGAGCGGTGCCCTAACAGCATACGGTTTGTCGCGTCTCCGTTTTCCCGGCCGTCCCGGCATTATGCTGTTCTTTTTGGCATCACTCGCTTTTCCGTTGCCGATGCTGATGATCAGCATGTACGCGCTTTTCGCGAAGCTAGCACTTCTCGATACTTACTGGGTGTTGATCCTTGGCCATAGCGTTCTGACGCTGCCAATCGTCGTGTGGCTGATGAAGGACTTCTTCGATAACTCGCCGATTGAACTCGAAGAGGCTGCCATCATCGACGGTGCGGGACCACTTTACACAATCATTCATATCGTTCTGCCGACGCTCAAACCGCCGATGGCCGCAGCTGCGATCTTCGTGTTCGTGACATCGTGGAACGAGTTTATTTTTGGCCTGACATTTGTGAGCTCTCTCGAGATGCGGCCCCTACCAGCAGGTATTGCCATGGTTTATCTCCAAGAGTTCAACTACAATTGGCCCGAGCTGATGGGCGTTATCATCGTCTGCACGTTGCCAATTCTCGCTGTTTTTCTATTCTTCCAGCGTTACTTCGTTGCCGGCGTAACGGCCGGCGCCGTCAAAGGCTGACATGGTGTCGGTTCAAACTCCAAAAGGGGGCAAACGATGAAGCTTTTTAACATTTCGGTGGTAGTGACCACAGCGGCGATGGCTCTCGCAGTGCTTCCTGCTTCAGCAGGCACCGTCAAAGTCATGACGTTTGCCGGGTTATTCGACTATCAAAAGCCCGGCTGGAATAGAATTCTCGACGAATTTCACGAAGCCCATTCCGACACTCAGATCGAGGTCGTTGCGGTCCCTTATGCTGAGATCATGAACCAATCGACTGTTCAGATTTTGGGCGGCAATCCGCCTGACGTGATCCACGGCGTAACAAGCTGGATACCACAGTGGAACGCTCTTCAAGGAGGAGCCTTGGCGGATCTAAGGGAGCATATTCCTTCCGAGAAGATCGACGGCTATCCGGAGGTGCAGCGCACGGCCGCCACCTATGACGACAAACTCTTGGGTCTCGTTTGGCTGCCTGGACCCATCATGATGTTTGTCAATCGTGATCTTTGGCTCGAGGCGGGGGTCGATCCCGATACCTGGAATGGCGATTGGGACGAATTCGCCGAGGTCGTGAAAAAAATCTGCGCCTTGCCAGACCGCAATGGCGGGAAGACCTATGGTGTCGGCCTTCGGACTTCCAGAACACCCAATTCGGGACAGTGGATGATCCAAGTCATTTATGGCATGGGCGGCGACATTGTCGATGCTGAGGGCAATATCACGCTCACCGATCCCGGCGTGGTGAAGGCGTTTCAGTTCTATAAGGATATTGTCAACGCGGGTTGCAGTCCTGAAGGAGCTACCCATAACGACACACGGAATTTGTTCTCGAATGGCAATGTTGGAGCAATCTTCGAGGGCCCTTGGGGCCGAGGGTTCATCACAAGCCTTTCGGGCGGCAATATGACAGTGGCTCCAGATGGTAACGTTTGGGTCTATCCTATGCCGACAATGCCCGATGGCGAGGTGCGGCAGATGGCCAATGATAATGTGTTGGTCATGACGTCAGCATCCGAGGTTAAAGACGAAGCAGCAGCTTTTATCGACTTCGTTCTCACCAATGAAGATACGGTTGCCTATTATGCGGAGACCTCCAATCAGGTGGTGACGGGCTACATGCCCATTCTTGAAAATGCTTCAGTATTTGCCGACGATGCCATGGTGCAGGAATTCGTCGAATGGATGCCGGTTTCCAACGCTGTCCCGCTCAAGCATCCGAAATGGAACGCGATCGCCGATATCATGGCTGTAACGATGCAGAAAGTCATCGAAGGAGGCGATCCCGAAACTGAGCTAGCACGCGCGCAGCGCGACGCCGAACGCCAACTTCGCCGCTAGGTTCGCATTATTTAATCGTGACCGGCTCGCGCGGTCACGGCCCCGTTCAAAGTAAGGGAGAGCTATCATGGATAAGAAGCGTGTGGGTTTCGTTGGGCTTGGGACCATCGGGCGGCCGATGGCCACCAATATTGTGCGAAAAGGATTTCCTTTGGTGGTGTTCGACCTCAATCAGTCGGCCGTGGGTGACCTCATCAATGAAGGAGCCGAGGGTCGTGGCACGGCTGCCGGCGTCGCGCGCGCGAGTGATATCGTTATCACCATGGTGCCCGATGCGCCCGATGTCGAAAAGGCCGCCCTGGGTGCAGGCGGCATCATCGAGGGCATACAAGAAGATGGCCTCTATATCGACATGAGCACGGTCGATCCGACGACAAGCCGCAAGATCGGTGCTGAAATCGTCAAGAAGGGGGCACGGATGATCGATGCGCCTGTGGCGCGCACGGTCGACAATGCCTGGGCCGGCACACTCTCGATCATGACGGGGGGCGATCCTACCGACGTCGAGGAAGCGATGCCGGTGCTCCAAGCGATGGGCGACACCTTCACCTATTGCGGGCCGCTCGGCAATGGCCACGCTATGAAGCTGGTGAACAACTTCATTTCAGCCGGCATCATGGCGCTTCACACCGAAGCCCTGACGTTCGGTGTCAAGGCGGGGCTCAAGATCGAAGACATTATCGAACTGGTGATGAGCACCTTTGCCGGCAGCCGGCAACTTGGCGAGGTCTTTCCCAACAAGCCGCTGATCGGTGATTTTTCCCCGGGCTTTTTCACCCGGCTTTCGATGAAGGACCAGCGCCTCGCCCTTCAGCTTGCCAAGGAGATGAATGTCGACACGCCGGTCGGACGCGGTGTGTTCGAAGCCCTCGAGACGACGTGCGCGAAGGGCTACGATACCCAGGATTTCAGCAGCGTGCTCCGCGTCCGCGAGGAAGAAGCCGGGATCGAGGTTAGGCTCAGCACGGCCAAGGACTAAAAGGTCGTTCAGCGCAGCACCTTCCCATCACCGTTCGCCATCGTTATGCCTTGGAACAATGACGGACCAAAAGGGGCATTGAGCCATGGCAACGGCAATCGAGCATTTCATCGACGGCACAAGGGTTGCCGGAACGAGCGGCCGAAGCGCACCCGTCTATGATCCCGCAACCGGCGAACACACACGGGACGTTCCGCTCGCGAACCCCTCGGAGATCGATGCCGCGGTTGCGGCGGCAAAGGCTGCCTTCGAAGGCTGGGCCGCCACCCCGCCTCTGAGGCGCGCGCGCATTCTCAATCGCTTTCTGGCCTTGCTGCACGACAATACTGAGGAGCTTGCAGCGCTGATCACCAATGAGCATGGCAAGGTGCTTTCGGATGCCAAAGGCGAGCTCACGCGAGGCATGGAAGTTGTTGAGTTTGCCACGGCCGCACCGCAGCTCTTGAAAGGCGAATTCTCCGAGAATGTCGGCACCAATGTCGATAGCTGGGGCATTCGCCAGCCTTTGGGTGTGGTGGCCGGGATAACACCGTTCAATTTTCCGGCCATGGTGCCGATGTGGATGTTCCCGGTGGCTCTCGCCTGCGGTAATTGCTTTATCTTGAAGCCCTCCGAGCGCGATCCGTCGCCGAGCCTCATGCTTGCCGAACTCTTGGTGGAAGCGGGGCTTCCTCAAGGCGTTTTCCAGGTCGTTCATGGCGACAAGGAAGCGGTCGATGCCATTTTGGGTCATCCCGGAGTTGCTGCGGTGAGCTTTGTCGGATCGACGCCGATTGCGCGCTATATTTACGAGACGGCAGCGAGGGCCGGGAAGCGCTGTCAGGCTTTGGGCGGTGCCAAGAACCATATGGTGGTGATGCCCGATGCTGATCTCGATCAGGCGACCGACGCCCTGATGGGTGCGGCTTACGGGTCTGCGGGCGAACGCTGCATGGCGGTCTCGGTTGCGGTCCCGGTCGGGGAGAGAACGGCCGATGCCTTGATCGAGCGGCTCGAGCCCAAGGTTCGCGGCCTCAAGATCGGCCCCGGCACCGATCCCGAGGCGGAAATGGGCCCGCTGGTCACAGGCGCGCATCGCGACAAGGTCAAAGGCTATATCGATGCCGGCGAGCGCCAAGGGGCGAAGCTGGTTGTCGACGGCCGGGATTTTCGCATGCAGGGCTATGAGAACGGCTTCTTCGTTGGCGGCACGCTTTTCGACCAGGTCACCACCGACATGTCGATCTACAAAGAAGAAATCTTCGGGCCGGTGCTCTCTGTGGTGAGAGCACCCGATTACGATAGCGCCACCGCTATGATCAACGCCCATGAGTTCGGCAATGGTGTCGCCATTTTCACCCGCGATGGCGATGCCGCGCGCACCTTCGTGCAGGACATTCAAGTCGGCATGGTCGGCATCAATGTGCCGATCCCGGTGCCCATGGCGTTTCACAGCTTTGGCGGCTGGAAATCATCGCTTTTCGGCGATCATCACATGCATGGGCCGGAGGGTGTACGCTTTTATACCAAGCTCAAGACCGTCACGGCGCGTTGGCCCACCGGCATTCGCGCCGGCGCGGAGTTCGTCATGCCGACCATGCGGTAGCCGTGTGGTCACAGCCAAAACGTTAAAGGCTGCGCATACGCGAATGCAGGCTTAATTACCTCTTACCGCTTATTTTATGCGTCTGAGCGATGATTGAGAGAATCGCAGCGGCATTCTTTCAAGAGGGCACGAGGGATGAGCAACCGAAAACATGAGGCCGGGTCGGAACCTGTAGTGTGCATTGCGTTCGATGCAGCGGAAATTAGTCTCGTCGAACGTTTATGCGCGCAAGGCAGAATGCCCAATCTGCAAGCGCTCAAGCGGCGCGGTGCCTCAGCACGTCTGACCCACTCCCATGGCGGCCTTCAGGCGTCGGTTTGGCGTACGTTCACAACGGGCAGATATGTCACCCAACACGGATGCTACTTCCCCAAAATGTGGAAGCCCGAAGCGATGCGGGTGGACTTCATCGACAAGGATTGGCCTGAAGCGATCCCATTCTGGGCGCTCCCTACCGAAAACAAGCCTCGGGTCGCGCTCATTGACATCCCGTATTTGCTCGATGTCGGTCCTGATTTCGATGGCATCGCCATCAATAATTGGCAAGTCCACGATCCTCAACTGGACATTCGCTTTCCTCATTCGATCGAAGCCGATTGGATTGAGCGATTCGGCAGAAAGCAGCTTCCCGACCAGGACTATGGTCCACAAAATTTACGCACCTTCGAGCGCGCGTACCAAACATGTCTTCAATCGGCCGATCAAATCGCTGACATCGCAAGTTTTTTGCTTGAGAACGACCGCTTTGATTTCTTTCTTCTCGCCTTGGGCCAGGCCCACCGGGGCGGCCATTTGTTCTGGGACTTGTCACAGATCGATGACGATGCGCTCAACGATGATCAGCGCGCCAAATACCACGGTGCGCTCGTCAGCATCTATGAACGATGTGATGAGGCGCTCGGAAAGATCCTATCCGCGGCTCCGGAGAATTCGCGGATTATTGTCATGGCCCTTCATGGGATGGGACCGCATCGCGGTTGGAATGAATTTTTTCAGCCGCTTTTTGATCTCGCAACTTGTGCGGAGGAACAGGCTCCCAATGGCCACGGCCTGCTCGGGCGCCTCAATAGGTTTAAGGAGTCACGCGCCGTACGTGCGCTGACGATCCATGTGCCGCCCAACATACAAAAACCTCTCACACGGTTTTGGACCAAACGCATGCAGAGTTGGTCGTCAACGCAGGTCTTCTGGGTTCCGAGCGATGTCGAGGGCTATATTCGACTCAATCTCAAAGGCAGAGAACCGGAGGGGATTGTCGAGCCGGGTGCCGAAGCACGCGCGATTTTGGACGATGTTGCCGAGGGTTTCATGGGGCTACGCGATCTCGAAACGGCTGCACCCCTGGTGCACCGAGTAGAATTTATTGATGATCTCGAAACGCCCGTCGCCGGTCCGCGCAACAATCTTCCAGATCTGCTCATCCATTGGGGCGATGTCAGCCAGGGCCAGAGCCGGGGCGTCCGCAATGCCCATGGTCAGGAACGTCACTGGCCCATGGGGCGCAAGAACCTTTCGGGTCGTTCAGGCAATCACCAACCCGACGGCTGGGCCGTCATGGTGAGCGACGACATGCCCAAGGGTGTTGATCTCGGCTCGTTGGCTTCGATCGATCTGACGCCCACAATCGCGCAATGGCTCGGACTCGACGTTCAGGATCAACTCGAGGGCCAGCCGCTCACGCACGCCATGGAATTTTCTTGAGCATTGGGGTTTGATAAGCGCAGATTGGTGCAATTGACAGAAAGGGGATAGCTGATCATGCCGACTATCGTCATCACCGGTGCGAGCCGCGGGCTGGGGTTGGAATTTGCCCATCAATATGCAGACGAGGGTTGGACGGTCATCGCCACCTGCCGTTCACCTTCCACGGCTGATGCCCTTCAAACGCTCGATGTCGAAGTCTTTGAGCTCGATACCGCGGACCCCGCCTCGGTGACATCGTTTGCCGAAAAAATCGAAGGCCGGCCGGTCGATCTTCTGCTCAATAACGCCGGCATCATGGGGGACAATACCAAAACGGCGCTGGATGCGGACCTTGCGGAATGGGAGGCCGCGTTTCGTACCAATGTTCTGGGACCCGCCCTGGTCACACGGGCGCTACTCGCCAATTTACAAATGGCTGAAAAACCCGTCGCCGCAACCCTAGGAAGTCAGGCCGGCATCTATGACAAGATGACCTCAGCCGACACTGCCGTCTATCGCTCCACCAAGGCAGCAGCACACGCTGTGACGATCTCGCTCGCCCACGCGCTCAAGGATCAAGGTGTGATCTATCTCTCGCTGCGTCCGGGGCGAACCCGCACCGATATGACGGGCGATACCGCCCATTTCGAGGCGGATGATTCGGTTCGGCTGCTTCGCGGTGTCCTGGCACAGGTCCGACCCGAATGGGCAGGCCTGTTCATCGATCGAAGCGGTGTGGTCTATCCCTATGGCGGCGGCTTCAAGGGCCAGTAAAGGGCCAAGCTAGCGCCAATGAAGAGGCGATAACGGCCGGGCCGGGCTGTCTGCCGGAGGATCGTCGCTGATCTTGTCATGACGGAATCGCGCTGCATCGCTGGAGTGGTAGCAAGTTCGACAAAACTGATTTATCTGTTACCCACACAGATAGATCAGGTTACAGAATATGGCTCGTGCTTCGACGGGGCGGAGCGATCAGGTACCGACCCGGAACAATGCCGTTAAGCTCAGTGAAGTCGCCTACGAGCGCTTCAAGGAGCAGCTCTTTGCGCATCTCATCGTGCCTGGCACGACGGTCAGTCAGGCCGATCTCGTACGTCAGCTCGGCGTACCCCTTAGTCCATTGCGCGAAGCCATCCTGCGGCTTCATGTCGAAGGTCTGGTCCAAGTCAACCCGCGCTCCGGTATCGAGATCGTCAAGCCTGATCTCACCATGGTTCGTAACGCGTTTCAAATGCGTATGTTTCTCGAACGCGAGGCAACACGCCGTTTTGCCGAGATCTGTACCTCAGCCGAGATCGACGCGATTGACGAACGCCATGAAGAGGTCCTCGAGACCATTGATCCGCAAATGAGCCGCGATGCGATCTTCGATCGCTTGACCCAACTCGACAGCTATTTCCACGGTCTGTTGATTGGCAGCTTCGAGAATCCGGTGATCGATCAATGCTATTGCCAGACGGTTCAAAAAATCAGGCTGATCAGGCTCGATCAGCGCCACCGCCAGTCACCGATTGCCTTGCGCATCACGGTTGACGAGCATCGCGTGATCTTAGAGCGCTTCCGCGAACAAGACGTCGAAGGAGCCGTTGTCGCGATGGATGTCCATATGCGCAATGCACTCCACCGCGTGATGGGCTTTTAATCGCTCTCGTCGTGCGAGTTCACGGGCGCCAATCGAGCCTGGGTGCCGGTCGATCGGAACTGTCGACAGGCGGATCCTCTGAGAGTTCATCGTGGCGGAAGCGCGCCACATCGGCAGACATGCGCAACCCCAAGCCGGGCCGATTGGGTGCAATGGCGACATCGCCGTCAAACGCTACCGGCGTTTCCAAAAGGCTGTTATGGCTCTGGAATGAATATTCCATCCAGCGCACCTCGGGCAAAGCTGCCGCCATATGGACGCCCAACTCCATCGGCGTGTTGCCGAAAGTCACAGGAATGCCGTACTCGCTGGCAAGCCAAGCCGCCTTGAGGCTTTGCGAGATCATCCCATGGGTATTGAGGATCTCGGCGCCACCAGCCTCGATCAGCTTGCGCTTCTCGCGCAAACCGAGATATTCGCCTGTGACGACATGGGCAAACGGCACTTCGCTGGCGACGCGGGCCAATGCCTCGAAATCATCGCGCAGGCAGGGATCTTCCATCCAGACGACGTTGAACCCTTCGTCCTTGTAGACGTGCAGACGGTGGATCGTCTCCTTGGCCGACCAGGCCTCGTTGGAATCGACCATCAGCACGCCCTGCCGGTCGAGAGCGTTCCAAATCGTCCGAAGCCGTGTCAGATCCCAGTCGATTTCCGGATGACCCACTTTGATTTTGAAACGCGAGAATCCCACCCGTTTCGCGGCGGCGAAGAATGCCGCCGCCTCGTCATGGGTCAGATTGAAGTCGAGGCCGCTCGCATAAGCTTGAACCCTTGGCGAACTTCCCCCGAGCAAACGCCAAAGTGGAAGGCCGAGTTCCTGCGCGTGAAGATCCCAAAGGGCCTGATCGATGGCCTGATCCATGCGGTAGGATGCCGCCCGCTGATTGCCGCCGCGCGGCCTGCTCTGCCGATGTAAGTTCGAAGCGACAGTTTCGCCAATCAACCCCGCCCCAAACTCGGCCTCGAAAATGCGGATCAGTTCCGATCGAGAAGGAAGTGCCGGAGAAGGCTGCAGGAAGAAGCCGATCCCCGTCAAACCCCGATCAGCGTGCAACTCCAATGTGGCGAGATAGTGATAATCGAAACGAACTTGGCTGTCGCCGATGACGCGATCGGCGGGATAGCTGTAGCGCGTGATGGTGAAGCCTTCGACCCTGACGGCCATGATGCCCTCATTTTTCTAAATGATTTATTGCTATAACTGATGTATCAGTGCAGTTGTGTGAAGCATGGATCTCACAGGGAGGCAATCATGAAGCCAGCTTTACGTCCGCGCCCTTTGCCGTGGGCCCTCGTCATGACGGCATGGCTCGGGGCAGCATCGGCATCGCATGCCCAGGACATCTCGGGTGACATCACCTATTGGCATCACTTTACCAGCCAAAGTGAGTTTGAGGGGATGGAAAACATCATGGCGGCGTTCCAAGAGCGCTTTCCCGATGTCGAAGTGACCCAAGAGAACATTCCCAACGCAGAATACATGTCGAAGATTACTGCTGCCATCGTTGCCGATAGCAAGCCTGATACAGCGATGGTTACGGCAAACCGTTTCCCCGATATGCATGCGATGGGCGGCCTCGTCGATCTCACCGAAAAAATCGATCAATGGCCCCTGAAGCAGTATTTCCCGGAAGATCGCTGGGAAGCCGTCACCGCTGACGGCAAGACTTATGCTGTTCCTGCATTCGCGTTCGTTAATTGGGTGTACTACCGAACGGATTATCTTGAGGAAGCCGGTCTCGACGGCCCGCCCGACACTTATGACGAGTTCGTCGAGGCTTGCGTTGCGCTTACCAATGCCGACGAGAACCGCTATGGCTTCGGCCTGCGCGCTGGCGATGGCGGGCAGACCTTCCTTCTCGACGTTCTCCAGTCATTTGGCGTTCCCATCGTCACCGACGGTGAGATGGATTTTCCGCGCGAGAATGCCATTGAGGCCATTCAGTGGTACTCAGATCTCTACACCAAGCATAAATGTGTGCCGCCAAGCGCGCCGAACGACAGCTATCGGCAAATCATGGAGGCGTTTCGAACCGGCCAGACTGCCATGGTCTGGCATCATACAGGCTCGTTCAAAGAAATCTCTGACGCGGTCCCCTCCGAAAATTTCATGACGTCGATCCGGCCAGCAGGTCCGGCCGCCAGGGTTGCCCAAGTGGCCTACGCCTATAATGGCATCATGAATTCTGAGAACGAAGATGCAAGCTGGGCTTGGGTCAGCTTCTGGGGTGAAGCCGATCCGGCGATCGCACTGCTTGAAGCGACCGGGTACTTTCCAGCTTCCACCGACGTCGTGACCGATCCGCGCATCACCAGCGAGCCCAAGTATGACGCAGCCGCCGCAACCCTTGAGTTTGGCACTCCTCCGCCGAGCTTTCCGGGTGCCGATGGCTGGGCGCGGAGTGTTGCACTGGCCGAATTCCAAAAAGTCCTGGTCGGCACGGCAACCGTCGAAGAAGCCGTCGATGCCATGATCGCCGGCCTCGATAAGACCATGAACTAGAAACTACGCTGGCGAGGGGCCGTGCCTACGCGGTCCCTCCTTTAGTTGAAAGCGCCTCGATGAAGATCACCAATATCCGTTGTTACGTCGTCGAAGAAAAACCCGCGGTCGAGCCCTATCGCTGGCGCGCAGGATTGCCGGTTCCGGGTGACGGCACACCGGAGGATGAATTACCGAGGGTCGCATACATCCGGATGGACACGGATGAGGGCGTTGTCGGCTCGTTTCGTGCTGCGCCCGGTGAAGCGGTGGCGAGCCTCGTCAAGCGCCGCTTCAAGCCGCTCATCGGCGAGAACCCGCTGATGACAGAATGGCTATGGCACCGGGTTTGGGAGATCGACCGTCTGGAAGAGATTAATGTCCGCCACCTCGGCATCATCGACATGCTGGCTTGGGACATCAAATCGAAAAAGGCCGGCCTTCCTGTCTATCAGCTTCTCGGCGGCTGCCATGATCGGGTGCCGGTCTACGCCTCCACGGTCACCTGGGACACGATGGACGAGTATGAACGCTACATCAAAATGTGCATGGATGAAGGATTTACCGCCTTCAAGCTGCATGCCTGGGGCGACGCCAAGGAAGATGCCAAGCTTTCGCATAATTTGCGCAAGTGGACCGGGCCCGACTCGGTTCTCATGTTCGATGGCTCTGCGGGCTGGGACTATGTCACTTCGATCTGGTTTGGGCGGCAACTCGAGGATGCAGGCTTCTTGTGGCTTGAAGAGCCGATGCGCGAGTTTGACCTCACATCATACAAGAAGCTCTGTGATGCGCTCGACATTCCCATCCTCGCTGCCGAAACCTCCGACGGGTGTCATTGGAATGCGGCGACCTGGATCGATATGGGTGCGCTCGACATGATGCGCACCAATCCGATTTTCAAAGGCGGGATGACAGGCGCACTCAAGGTGGCGCATCTCGCCGAGTCGCACGGCATGAAGGCTCAAGTCCACGGCATGGGCTACGGCCAGGCTCACATTTGTGGCGCCATCCCCAACAACGACTATTACGAGCAGCTGGTTTTCAATGAACGCCAGATCAAGGCGCTCAAAAGCCAAGACCATCTTCCAATCAAAGAGGGCTGGCTCGACATTCCGCAGGAGCCCGGGCTCGGCCCCGAGCCGGACTGGCAGCGCTTAGAACGCGACGCGCTGTTGATCGTCTAGCCGCCTGATGGCGACAAACGCTCAAGAATGGCGGGCGGGCGGGCTCCGTCCGATTGACCGCTACAATCCATTCGTGTGGCTGGGTCACGTGTCGGAAACTCGGCATTGGGCATGGTATCTGATCATTCCCAGTCTCGTGGTGATCTGTCTGATCGTGCTCTATCCGACCGTTTATGGCATTGTGTTGAGCTTCCGCGAGATGCGGCTGACGCGTCCTGATCTCGGCACAGGATTTGTCGGTCTCGAGCATTATCGGGACATGATGAGCGATCCGATCTTCTGGGTTGCACTGAAGAACACCGTGATTTGGGTGGCTTCGGCCGTCATGCTCGAACTTGCTCTGGGGCTTGCCAGTGCCTTGGCTCTCAACCGCAATCTGCCCGGCATTAAATGGATCGCGGTGATTGTGTTGTTGCCTTGGTTCCTGCCCAATGTCGTTGCCGGCAATATGTGGGCCTTGATGCTCGATTCGCGGCTCGGAGTGATCAACGACATACTCGTGCGTCTCGGAATTTTAGCACAATACAAGGCTTGGTTCGCTGATCCGAGCACGGCGATGGCGACGGCCGTTTTTATCGAGGCTTGGCACGGCTTTCCATTCTTCACTTTGCTCATCATGGCAGCGCTCAAGGGCATATCCGACGAGCTCTATCAGGCAGCCGCAGTAGACGGTGCGACGACGATCGATCGCTTCCGCTACGTGACACTGCCCATGCTCAAAATGGTGATCGTTGCCGCTGTCGTGCTGCGCGTCATCAGCCTCGTGAATTCGCCCGACCTTCTGCTGATCCTGACGGGAGGCGGCCCCGGCCAGGCAACGATGGTGTTGTCCCTCTACGCATTCGAAAATGCTTACCGCATGTTCGACTTCGGCTACGCGGGTGCGCTCTCGGTAATCATGCTGATTCTCTTGATGGTCTTTTGCTATCTCTACGTTCGTGCCTCGAACGTTATGGCCAATGCGTGAGGGTATTTGATGGTTGGCAGCAGACGCGGCAATCTCATCCTCAATAGCGTGACCTATGTTGTTGCGATCTTCTTCGCACTTTTCTGCATCTTGCCATTGGCTTGGCTGCTTCTCACCTCGCTCAAACCGGAAACCGAGATTGTCACCGCACTCGGTGTCAAATACATTCCCGACACACTAACGTTTCAGAACTACGTCGATATCTGGCGTCAGTCGGATTTCCCGACCCTCCTTACGAATAGCCTGGTGACGACGCTGACGACGATTGTCTTGTGTCTCATTACCGGCACGCTCGCCTCTTATGCCTTCTCGCGCTTCGAGTTTCCAGGAAGGCGCAAGATGCTCTTGGGCTACCTCGTGGTGCGTATGTTTCCGGCCGTGATGAAGATAATCCCTCTCTTCATCATCATGCGGGCACTTGGACTGCTGGACACCAGTTTCGGCCTTGCACTGGCCTACACCAGTTTTCTTCTGCCGCTCTTCGTTTGGATCATGAAAGGCTTCTTCGACGCGCTGCCGGATGATCTCGAAGACGCAGCACGCATTGAGGGCTGTACCCGGCTCAGCGCAATGGTGCGCATCGTCATGCCGCTGGTCCGCAATGGTCTGATGGCGACCACCATCTTTGTGGCCATTGCCGCTTGGAACGAGTTCTTGTTCGCCTTGATGCTGACGACAAGTTCCGGCTCCAGGACCTGGCCCGTTGGCCTGCAATTGATGATCGGCGAATTTCAGCTCCCTTGGGGACTCCTCGCCGCAGGCGGCATAATCAGCATCATCCCCGTCATCATTCTCTTCGCCCTGGTACAGCAGACAATGGTGCGAGGTCTCACCGAAGGCGCGACCAAGGGATAATCGAGTATGCCTTGTTGCATCACTCTAAGCTGCGACAGGCTGGCGCTGCTACAACCTATGGTGTTTTTCCTTGAATGCCGCATCATGCAACCAACCTAATGTTATATAGCACCGACAAAGATAGCCCGACCTGCTCAAGGACAGTGGGGAAAACACCGTGGGACGCCAAGCCGATCGCGACGAGCGCGATGATCATTTGAGCGAACAAGAGAGCTTGTTTGCCAGAGCCCGACGTAACCGTTCCGTGCGCGCGGGCGATGTTGACAGCCGCCCGATTGCAAACATCCGGCCTTCATCATCTCACCTTGCCACAGACGCACCAGCGCCGCCATTGCCTGAAGCAAAGCTCTCTCGGGACCACCGGCGCGAGGTGCAACCACACGATGCCGAACCGAACGAGCTTCCAACGATCAGGGTCTCGCGAGAAAAGGTGGATGCCTCACCACCACCATCGAGCGATCAGCGGCAGGTCGAACGAGCCCGCACGCATGCCGAATCTCAATCGAAGACGCATCATGATCAAGGGCAGCGGTCTCGCCCACGAGATACGCAAACTAAGCGCGTTCGCCCCAGCCGGCCGTCACAACGGGACGATGATATTGCCGCGATGATCGCCGCAGCGCGCGCCACTACGCTAGAACAGGACGCCCCCTCGAATGACGGTTTCTTACGTCGTTTCGGGCGTGGAGCCGCCGCATTTCTATTGATCGGCTCACTGCTCGGAGGAGGGGTTTATCTCTTGATGCAGGAAGGCGGCCTGCCTTTTGACAGGATTGCGGCGGAACTGCCATTCTTGGGCTCAACCCAAACCACATCGGTCGCCGCGACGTCTGAACCGTCAACGTCCGCTGATGAGCGTATCACTGAAATCGCCGGCGCAACCAGGGGCTTCCGGCAAGCTCAGAATAGCGACCTGCCGAGTGCTCGATCCCTCGCAGCACCGGAGGTCAAATCACGGGCCGAGCTTACAGCATCCGCAACATCGGTGGCGGACACAGTGCGCCAAATTGGTCCAGTGACCGAAGTCGCGCTGACGAGTGCCTCCAACGAGCCAGCGAAATTGCCAGAACAGCTGTCGGCGCCAGCAACGGATGAACCGGTGCTGTTTGCCGGCCTCGAGCCAAGATCACCCAACGGAGGCACTGAGGTTCACGCATCTGGGCCGGAAACGGGAGGACAAAATCCTACGCCGCTTGCAATAAGTAGTGAACACGCCCCATGGGTCTACATCCACTATGACTCATCGATCGAAGCGCAGTTCCGCCGCGCTCTCGATATCGCGGTCGAACTCGAAGAACGCGGATTCGTCATTGCCGATTTGCGCCCCGTCGACCATGACATCAGCTTGCCGCGCGTGCGCTACTACTTCGAAGAGGATGCTGGCGTCAGCAGAGACGTCGCGTCACTCTTGACGACCGGCGCTCAATCCTTTGAGGCCCTCGCGGAAGTCAGTCTTCAGAAGTTCGACCATTTTCGCCCGCTTCCGGAATCCGGTACCATCGAAATTTGGCTGCCGTCGAGTTGACACTCAGCCCTGCCCTAAAAGGTTGGCAGAGAATAAAGGAAGAAACAGTTTGGGGCGAGCGACGCGACTTGAACGCGCGACCTCCAGGGCCACAACCTGGCGCTCTAACCACCTGAGCTACGCCCGCCATAGGAATAGGCCGCGTATGTGGCGCATCGCGACCATCACGTCAAGGCGCGGGTTGACCTAAACGGTCCGGCCCATTGAATAGACTTTAAGCAAATACATTGCCTAAAAGTTTTGCAAGCTGATTGATTTATAGGCAAGGCCTTGGCGGCCAACACTTTGCGCTATGCGTTAAGGGCTTGTCACGCAAACTCTTATGCCTCGTCCTCGCGCATATGCAACCTTGGCACGATCTATGCATCGCTAAGATCAGGTTTGACTGGCAGGCTGACGGCCTGCGTCGCGAGCAATTGGAGTTCACCGAGGCATGAAAAAGATCGAGGCGATCATCAAGCCTTTCAAATTGGACGAAGTTAAAGAGGCGCTGCAAGAGGTTGGTCTCAAAGGGATGACGGTCACCGAAGTCAAAGGCTTCGGGCGTCAGAAGGGCCACACGGAACTCTATCGTGGCGCCGAGTATGTTGTCGATTTCTTGCCCAAAGTGAAAATCGAGATCGCGGTCGAGGACGACATCGTCGAGCGAGCCGTTGAAGCCATTCAACAGGCTGCCAAGACCGATCGGATTGGCGATGGCAAGATTTTTGTACTCGACGTGATGGACGCCGTGCGTATCCGAACCGGCGAGCGCGGTGGTGAAGCTCTCTAAGAGGCGCGCATAGCTGCCGTACCGATCACGACAGGGTTGGATCGACCCTGTCGATCACGACGATTAACAAAGCGAATAAGTTAGAGGACAGAGCAACAATGACTTTGGGATGTGCAACCCCATCGGACGTCATGAAGGTCATCAAAGACCAAGACGTCAAAATGGTGGATTTGAGGCTGACTGACGTTCCGGGAATGTGGCAACATACGTCGTTTCCAGCGGCCGCTTTCGATGAAAGCCAAATTGCCGATGGCTGCGGCTTCGACGGCTCCTCTATTCGGGGCTTTAAGGTCATCAACGAATCCGACATGCTGCTGATGCCGGATCCCACCAGCGCGTTTATCGATCCGTTTGCCAAGCACAAGACGCTGGTGATGGTTTGTGCGGTTAAGGATCCGATCACCGAGGAGCTTTACAGCCGCGATCCGCGCGGTATTGCCATCAAGGCCGAGGCCTACCTCAAATCCCTGGGCATCGGCGACAAAGCCTTTTTCGGGCCGGAAGCCGAATTCTTCGTCTTCAACGACGTTCGTTATGGCCAAGATACCAATTACGGCCAGTATTTCGTCGACAGCCGCGAAGGTCACTGGAACTCGAACGAGTACGAAGAACCCAATCTCGCCCACAAGATCCGCGCTAAGGAAGGATACTTCCCCTGCCCGCCTTCGGATACGCTGATGGATATCCGTAGCGAGATGGCGCTGATCATGGAACAGATCGGCCTGATCGTTGAATGTCATCACCACGAGGTGGCGACCGGAGGCCAGTGCGAAATCGACCTCAAATTCGACACGCTCGTGTCAATGGCCGATCAGCAGATGAAGTACAAATATGTCGTCCGCAATGTCGCCAAGCAGCATGGCATGACCGCCACCTTCATGCCGAAACCGCTGTTCGGCGATAATGGCTCGGGCATGCATGTCCACCAATCCATCTGGGACGGCGACACGCCGACTTTTGCTGATTCCGCAGGCTATGCCGGCCTATCCGACACCGCGCGGTACTATATCGGTGGATTGCTGAAGCACGCGCCCTCGATCCTTGCCTTTGCCGCACCGACAACCAATTCCTATCGTCGCCTCGTTCCGGGCTATGAAGCACCGGTCAATCTTGCCTGGTCGCTGCGCAACCGCTCGGCAGCGTGTCGTATTCCAATGTACAGCCAGAGCCCCAAGGCCAAGCGCGTCGAGTTCCGTTGCCCCGATCCGTCGGCCAACACCTACCTCGCTTTCGCCGCGATGCTGATGGCCGGCCTCGACGGCATCAAGAACAAGATCGATCCGGGCGATCCGGTCGACAAGAACATCTACGATTTGCCGCCTGAAGAGGCCGCATCGATCCCCAAAGTTCCGGGCCAACTCTCCGAAGCCATTGCGGCCCTCGAAGCTGATAACGAATTCCTTACTGAGGGAGATGTGTTCACTTCCGACTTCATCGAGAGCTACGTCGAATACAAGCATGAAGCGGAGCTCGATCCGATCCGCTTGCGCCCGCATCCCTACGAGTTCGTACTTTACTACGATATCTAGGTTTTCTTCTGTTGATCCCCCAGACCGACTGGCGGCCCTAATGGGCCGCTTTTTTTTGGGCAGTGCCGGACGCGCAACACATGCAGGCGCCAAAAATTGTTGACATCGAATTCCCTATCGAAACATGAACCATCTTGCACACAAGTCGTAGAAGCGATGTTTCGACGGAACGCGCCAGGATGCGTGGAAATCTTTACCACGTAAGCTCTGGGTGCTTGACGGATATTTGGTGACGAGCATTCCAACGATGGGTAGTTTAAAAGCGCCGAACTTTCATCCCGAGACATGGACTCTTATCGAGTATGTCAACGGCACACTTCCGGATCCTGTAGCACTCGCTGTCGAGAGCCACCTCGAATGGTGTGCTTTGTGCCGACGTGATGTCATGATCTTGCAGGAGCTGGCAGGTCATTTTCTCGACCGATCCGATCCTGTCGCCCTTGGCGACGGGGCCTGGGATGAGATTGCAGCGTTGCTCGACGAGCCTTTACCAGGTTTGACAGCCCGCAAAGCTGACCTTGGAGATACACCCGCGGCGTGGCCCTCACCGCTCAGGCGTTTCCTTGCAAGTGGTAGACAAACGTTGTCATGGACCAAAGTCGACAATCTTTTTGAGGAGGCACGCCTTCCCTCGCAAACTCCAGGATGTCGCTTGTCTCTGCTTCGTGCCGATAAAGGCGGATACGTGCCGTCACACAGTCATGACGGCAACGAGCATCTTCTTGTGCTCGAAGGTGGCTTCAATTCCAACGGCGTGGATTACACCAAGGGCGACTATGCTTTCGTCGAGGCGGGACATGTCCACGAACCCGTGGCAAATACGGACGAGCGTTGCGTGTGCCTCTTGGTCCTTGACGGGTCGCTCCATTTCCAACACCCGAATGCACCGGCACTCAACGCCATGTTCCGGGTGGATGGAGCCTAGGCTAAAGTTTGGGCGTCGGCACTTTCTTGCTGGCCTGAACGTTTTGCATCTCTGAGGCGGGCTTCCCGTCCTCGCTTGCAAAATCATCTTCGATGAATTGAAACATCCCATCTAGGACCGTTCCGATATATTCGGCTCCGGTATTGGTAAGATGGTGTTCATCCATATAGAGCAGCTTTCCTTCGTCATCCAAAACGGCGCAGTCTGGCTTGCAGAATAGGTGACCGACCTGAAATCGGACGAACGCGTCTGATTGAATATCTTCTATTCCATCCAGCAACGGCCGGTTGCTTTTCAAGTAGTCGAGGTAGGTTTGATCCGGCAAGTCGATGACGTCTTCATCCTTCAATGAGGCCAGGACCACTTTCGGAATATGAACATCATAGATCGGAACGGGGTCCAAAAAGATCATCTTGGCTCCCAGTCCACTCGCCATCTCGGCGGTCGCTCGTATAGCCGCAACGTTTCGCGGGATCCGTGAAGGATTCGGGTTCCATCGCGCATGAACAATCAGGTAATCGATGTCATGTTCGATCATCTCTTGCTTGAGGATTTTGGGGCGCGCATCGCCAAGCCCCAGATAAACATTGTCCTTGATCATGCGAAGCTCGATGCCACCCGCCTCGGCTCGATCAATCAGCGCCTCCTTGATGGCATTGGCGTGACTGTTGCCAACGAGTAATGCTTTAGGGCGATCAGTTCCCTCGGCCGCCGCTGTAAGCTGACAGGATTTGCTCGTCGGTTCGGTAAGGAACGTCGTGAAATGACAGCGGAAGACTTCAGATGTGTCCTGCATTGCAGCATAGACTTTATCCACAGGCTGGTTCGAATTCGCCTCCACCTTCCACGGCTGGGTGACGATGAGAAAAGCGAAGGCCGGAACAACAACACCTGTTACGTATACCGGCAAGGAAGGCTGACTGAAGGTCTTGATGCGGCGGAACGGCTGTTCGATGAAGCGGTAAGATAGCCAGGAAAGAACGAGTGTCACGACGACAACAAGGCCAATCTTGGCGCCTTCGTCGAACCGCGCATCGCCGCCTTCAAAAGGAATGTAGAAGAGAAAGAAAATCACCGGGAAATGGATCAGATAGATGGAATAGGATAGCTCGCCGAGCCACTCGAAAACTCCATGAACCCACTTCTCCAGCTGCCAAACCGGCTGATAGTTTGCAACAATCATTAGGACCGATGCCAGGACGGCAGGCAGTGCTACGGGCCATGGAAAGCCCCAATCAAGGGCGCGCTCCTCGGACAATCCCGATAGTGCCAGGATCAGAGCGAGGCCGGCATAGAACAATGTCAGCGATACCGGACGGGAAAGTGCCATTTGGCTGGAAAGCGCCCATTTGGCGACCGCATAGCCCGCCAAAAACTCCCAGATACGAAACGGTGTTAAAAAGAACGCCGTTTTCTCGCTGTAGCCTTGTACCAATGCACATGCCACCAGCGATATCAGTGCAAAAGCCAGTATGGTCAGGCGGTGCCGCTCATAGGCGAAGGCGATGATGGGAAGAACGAGGTAGAACTGCAGTTCAACGCCCAGTGACCAGAAATGAAGGACCGGTTGAAACGCGGCCTCGCTGAAATAGTCGACTTCGAGCCAAAGACCAATATTTGCAGCGCCAAAAAGATAAAACGGTAAGTCTTCATTAAGTTCGTCAACTTCGAAGGGAAGAAAATAAAAGGATCCAATCGCCAAAACAGCAAATAACACTGCAAAGTAGGCAGGGAGGATTCTCCTAGCACGTCTTAAATAGAATTCGAAAACGCTGGAAAAATTAGTCGATCTCAGTGTCAACGCCATCAAGAAGCCACTGATGACAAAGAAAATATCGCCACCGATAAACCCGCTTCCAAACCAAGGCATGTTGATGTGGAAGAGGAATACGAGGACGACCGCTATACCGCGTAACACCTGAATGTCAGCGCGTCGATGCAAATGTGTCACGAAGCCACCATCAATCAATTGAGGCGAAACCCGATCACCGCAAGTCATGCCGATGACGGTAGCCCCTTATTGCAGTGCCCAAACGGTTGAGCATCCCGTCAAACGCCTGCCATTACCCGACTTGTGGCCTTGCATCTCCTCAAGGTCGGGTCTTCTTTACAGCGTACAAATGTGCATCCGCAAGCACTTCACACTAGGCAATTGGAAATGCGTCAATTTTCCTTCCGAATTGCGGTTGCTGCACTCAAGAATTCTCTAGTTTGCCGCTAGGATCATGTCGGCTGCTTTTTCGGCGATCATGATAGTCGGCGCATTGGTATTGCCACTTGTCACGGCCGGCATGATCGACGCGTCAACCACCCTTAGTCCTCGTATTCCGTGCACCCGCAATACGGGATCGGTGACCGCTTTTTCGTCGGTTCCCATGCGACAGGTGCAAGTCGGGTGAAATTGGGTATAGCCGGTCTCTCGCGCAAAGCTCAGGAGTTCATCATCGGATTGGGCTTGCGGACCCGGGGCGACCTCTTGTGGTTTGTATTGCTGCATCGCCTGCTGGCTCATGATCGCTCGGCCAACCTTAAGCGACGCGACAACCACGCGCTGATCGGTTTGGGATGCGAGGTAATTGGCACGCATTGATGGCTGGTCGTTCGGATCGGCAGATTTGAGCTTGAGTTCGCCCCGGCTTTCCGGCCGCAACTGCGACACGATCGGCGAACAACCGGGAAAATCATGGAAATGCCCCGGCCGATCGCCGCTCACCGGATTGAAGTGAAGCTGGATGTCCGGGATATCGAGTGCTTGATCGGTACGGGCAAATCCGCCCGCCATTGAGGGACCGCTGGCGAGCGGCCCGCGCCTGAAGAAGGCAAAGCGCAAGCCCTCGCGTGCCATCTTGAGCGGGTTTCGTCTCACTTCATTGAGGCTCTCGACCCCTTCGACGCGATAGATCAGCTTATTCTGAAGGTGGTCCTGGAGATCGTTGCCGACACCCGCAAGCGCATGGATCACGTCGATGCCGTGTGCCTGAAGCTGTTCCGCCGGACCGACGCCGGAAAGCAGCAGCAGATGCGGTGACTTGATGGCCCCTGCGGAAAGAATGACTTCTTTGGCGGCTCTGAAAATTTCCTCGGGCCCACCTTTGACGCTCACGGAGACGCCTCGGGCACGCTTGTCCTCAAAAAGGATGCGCCGCGCTGTCGCTTCTGTGATGACCCGCAGGTTCGGACGTTTCTCGGCCGGCCGCAGATAACCTACCGCTGTGCTGCAACGGCGAATGTTGCGCGTTGTAAGCTGATAGTAGCCAATACCCTCTTGTTGCGCCCCGTTGAAGTCGCCGCTCTTAGGCAGGCCCCACTGCGCGCCGC
>CAYPOV010000010.1:0-30471 GCA_964412385.1 uncultured Geminicoccaceae bacterium | reverse complement strand
GCCATAAGCCTTGCACATACCAATCGCGATGACGATCGCACCGAACAACACGCACCAAACGCGCCACGGACGAGCGATCAATGCGGATAGCGTGCGGACATAGGTGCCGGTCAGGCCGGGAAGCGACCGAAGATCCCCTCCTTCTGCGACCGACAGCGCCTTCATGGTTGCGGGATTGCCAGCCTCTGCCTTGCCGAAGATAGCGCCGAGATTGGGGATGAAGATCAATGCCATCAACAGCGAAGCTGTAAGCGTCGCGAGCAAGGTGATGGGCAGATATTTCATGAACTCGCCAACGATACCCGGCCAGAACACCAGTGGCAGAAAGGCCGCAAGCGTGGTCGCGGTGGAGGCGGTAATCGGCCATGACATACGCTGCGCCGCGAGTTTGTATGCTTCGCGGCGGTCCATGCCTTCGGCCATCTTACGGTCAGCAAGCTCGGTGACGACGATGGCACCATCGACCAACATGCCGACAGCCAAAATGAGACCGAACAGAACTACGATATTGACCGTCAGCCCGGCGAGTCCGAGCACGAGAATGCCTGTTAGAAACGACCCGGGCACGGCAAAACCCACAAGGCAGGCAGTACGCAGACCAAGTGCCGCGACGACGACAATCATCACCAACAATACGGCTGAGAGCACGTTGTTCTGCAGATCTTTGAGCATCGAACGGATGTCGTCCGATTTGTCCTGACTGAACCCGAACTCCACCGTCTCGGGCCAGCGTTCGCTCTCCTGATAGACGACTGCCTTCACCTGCTCGATCGTCTCGATGATATTGGCGCCGATGCGTTTCGACACTTCAAGGGCCAATGCAGGTCGGCCATCGACCCAGGCGAAACCTTGGGGATCTTTGAATGTGCGCCGTAGCGAGGCGATATCGCGAAAGCGGACAACCGTGTCGCCATCGATCTTCAGCGGTAGATTGAGAATGTCCTCGGCGTCTTCAAAGACACCCGGAACCTTGACGGAAAACCGCCCCTGTCCACTGTCGAGCGCCCCCGCAGCGACCAGGCGGTTGTTGCGTCCGACGATGTTCAGAAGTTCTTCAAGCTCAAGTCCGTACGACTTCACAAGCAACGGATCGACAATTACCTCCAAGACCTCTTCGCGGTCGCCCGCAATGTCGACTTCCAGCACATTGGAAAGAGCCTCGAGGCGATCTTGCAGATCGCGCGCGAGCCTAAGCAATGCCCGTTCTGGCATCTCGCCGCTCATGGTGACCACGAGTACGGGAAAGAGAGCCAGATTAACCTCATTCACGGTAGGCTCATCGCTCTCATCGGGCAGTTCCGATTTGGCAGTATCGACCTTCTCACGAACGTCGTTCATGGCTTCGTCGATGTCGACACCCGCTTCGAACTCGAGCGTGACCGAGGCATGCCCCTCATTGGCGACGGAACTCATTTCCTTCACGCCTTCGAGCCCTTGAAGCTCCTGCTCCATGGGCCGCACCAAAAGCCTTTCGGCGTCTTCGGGCGAGATGCCTTCATGGCTCATTGAGACGTAGACGATCGGAATCTGGATATCTGGTTCCGCCTCAGTAGGAATCGTCCGGTATACTGTCACGCCGGCAACGACCAAAAGCAAAAGCCCCAGGAGCACGGTTCGGGACCGCGCGAACGAAGCTTCGATCAGGCTTCTCATTAGGCGGCGCTTTCATTGGCTTGGGCGACAGGCGCTTCCGCAGTTGCATCGACGGTCTCGACGTGCTGGCCGTCTGCGACAAACCCTTGGCCGACGGTGATGATTCGGAGAGTTTCCGGCAACCCCTGGAGCCAGACTGAATCTGCTTCAGTTCGAACGATATTGACCGGGTGGAAACGGACGATGTCGTTGCCGTCTACAGCTTTGATACCCAGCCGCCCCTGGTCGTCCAACACCAAGAGACCGCTACTGACCTTGTGCGCCTGCACATCGCCGAGCTTGAGGGTGACGGAGGCGCTCACGCCTGCCGGGAACTTGCCTTCCGGATTGTCGACGTCGAGTTCGATGCGAAATGTGCGCGTTGTATCAGTCGCGTGGGCTGCGACGTAACCAACGCGTCCTTCGAGTTCGAGCCCCGAAACCAACCGAATGTGTCCGGTCATGCCTTCGTGGACATGACCAGCTGTTGTCTCCGGAACGTCAGCGATGACGACCAGCGGATCATTATCGATAATTTGAGCAACTGGATCGCCGATATCCAAATAGTCGCCGACCTCGACATATCGCTCTTCGAAGATCCCCTCAAAGGGTGCACGGATTGCCGTATCGTCGAGTTCGATACGGGCACGTTCGAGTTCAGCAATGGCCTGCTCGTAGAGCGCTTCGGATTCGGCTACACGCGTCTCTGCCTGGAAACCTTTTTCGCCAAGCCTCTGGGATGCGGTACGCTCGATTTGACGCTGTTCGACATGTGCTCTCGCCCACTTTATCTTGGCTTCGCGATCCCGCGGATCGAGTTGAACAACGACATCATCAGTCTCGACACGGCTGCCGCGCCGAACCGGAACGGCTTCAACCGAGCCTGTGACCTGCGCCTTGAGTTCAACGACCCGGTCCGGCTCGGTATAACCATCGATCACGATTTCTCTTGTGACGGGCTCCGCGGTAAGTGTTTGCACGCGAACTGACGTCAGCCGCTTTGCTGGTGGCGACACCGTTTGTGGCTGCGCATTTTCAACCGTATCTTCAGCCCCGGCACGATTCTTCAGCCCGAGCCGCTCGAGGTCGATATAAGGGGAAGCCAGCCAGGCGCCCAAGCCGAGTGCGATGGCTCCGGCAATGACGAGTGACGATCTCATGTCATTCTCCCGCCATGGTCAAAGCAATAGGGGAATCGCTCGATTGAAGCTGGCTATCTGGTAATTCGGCTTCCTCATCGATTTTGCGAAGCAGCTGGCTTTTTTGCCTTTTGGTGTAGGCCAATGCCGCCGTCAAAACTGCCCGGCCATATCCGCAGGCAAATCTTTGCCCAGGTGTGAGATTTTCCGGATCCCCGGAGCCGTATTCGTTTTCAAACGCTTCGATGTCTTCGAGGAGGACCTTTTCCCATTTGCCGATCATCTCCTCCATGACGTCCGTCACGCGGCCTGCCGGCATGAGGTGCGCGAAATACATCATGACAAGAAACTCCGAGCGGACGCGATGTCGGGGTTCTGTTTCCAGGAGTTCATCACGTAACCGGTCGCGGCCAAGCTCAGTGATGGAGTAGATTTTCTTGTCCGGCCGACTGTCTTGTTCAACCTCGGTTGCGGAGACAAAACCCTCTTTGGCAAGCTGTGCCAATGACGGATAAATCGAGCCATAGCCGGCCAAAAAGAAATGCCGGAACGCAGCTTCGAATTGTTTTTTGATTTCGTAGCCAGTCATCGGGCGTTCGGAGAGCGCACCGAGACACAAGGTTTTCACATCCATCGAACAGAAGGCCTAACATGCGTGACTATTTCGATCCGATATATATCATTTCGTCATATATCGAGTCGATAGATATGACGATGCCTTACTCGAATAGGTTGTTTGCGATTCCGCGATGGCTGTCTTGCATCACGTGCGACTGCCTTCAATCTCACCCTTTAGGCGTTCGATATTTGCCCGGGGTCCCGACATGAATGGGTAAATGTCCAATGCCGCTTCAAAGCTTCTAATTGCTGCCTCGTTCTCCTCAAGTGACATGTAGATCAAGCCAAGTCCAGAGAGGGCTCCGAAGTGGCGCGGTTCCAAATCAAGCGTTTTTTGGATGTCCAGAACCGAAGCCCTGAAGTCACCTCGGATAAAGTGGAGTGTAGCACGGCGGTTCCAGGCCTCGGCGAAGGCAGGCTCGCGCTCGATCAGCTCGTCATAGCGTGTCATCGCAACATCGTAGAGCCTGCTTGCCATTGCCGCATTGCCTTGTTCGAGAAGCAAGGCGCTATCCGGGTCATCGATTTCGGCCCAGACGTTCCAGATTCTCTGTTCAATCAGGCGGGCGTCCGCTGTATTTGAAGCGCCTTCGAGTGCTGCGAAGAGCGTATCGAGACGGGGATCCGTCTGATCTGTTTTGGCCTCTTCGAGCACAAACAAAACACAAGCAAGAACGACGAGCATGAGGCGCACGATTGGCCACTCCGTGATTGTGCGTGGATATTGATTTGGAGTGTCAAACTTAGCCGTCGAGGGCGGCCACCGCTTTTGGCAACAGATGATCAATGGCCTCGCTGTGATAAATACCGGCATGAGTTTGTCCGGGAACAGTTATCTCGAAAACCGGATTGGTTAGTTTGTCCACGAGCGCTCGTGAGCGCTCTTCGGAAACCAATTCATCCTCACCGGCGATGATCACAGCGGATGGGATATCGAGACCGTCCAGATATTTCGCACTCGGGAATGGATGGCGAATGAGTGAGCGCACAGGGGCCCAGGGGAAGCGTTCCTTGGCAATCTCGGCGATAGAATCGAATGGTGTCACCAAGACGATACCGTCGAGCTGCCGTTGCTTGGCAACAAAGGCGGCGACGCCGCTTCCAATGCTCGTCCCAACCGTCACCGTTCGTGCTGGCCGGATTTTCGACTGAAGAGTATCGTGGATGAGAAGAGCATCCGAGAATAGCGCCTTTTGGCTCGGACGGCCGGTACTTGGCTGGTACCCACGATAGTGAAACACAGCGATATCGTAGTCTAAGATTCGAACGCTCAAAAAGACGGTAAAGTCATCAGCTTGCCAGGCATTTCCCGGAAATCCGATGATCAAGCCCTGAGACTCCCCATTTCGTGCTAGCACGAGATTTCCAACGATTTTTGCGCCATCGTCAGTCTCGAGTTCCAGACGCTCGGTATCATCGGGAAGGGGATAGTCGGGCGGCGACACCATGTGAGAGGGAAAGATCATCCGGTCTTGGGCAAACCAAAGTCCCCCGACCATGAGCGTGTATCCCCCGGCGATCAGGCCGATAGCTAACCAAATCCAAGTCAAATGCCGCACCCTTGCTTCGCGATTTATTGAGCTGCGATGGTGTTACATCAAAACGCGGTGTATGGATTACTCTTGAAGGGCGCCTCCCCGCGGCTCATGGCCCCCGCGTTAGATGCATCGAGCGAGGCGACGCATTGTTCGAATGTTTGAAATTCTGCGCCATTGAACAGGCACTCTGCGGCATCGCAGGACGCGCGCCGGACGATGTCGAACTGAGCGTTGGAGGTAACGCCGAGGGCAACGACCCTCATTTCGAGTGACTTCGCCAGATTGACCATCGAGAGAAGAAACTGTGTACCTTTGTTGGAGCCAGGTGTGTCCGGCAAGAGCGAGGCGGCGAGCCGTACTGTGGACATCTCCATGTCACGGATGATTGTCGGAGGGGCTTTCCCACCTCCGAAATTATCCACGGCAAGCCTTAGGCCGAGTTCTCTTATCGCCGAGATCGTGCGGTTTCCGGCCTCCACTTCATTTTTGAGGTAGGTTTCGTCCAGTTCGAACTCGATGCATTGAGGCTCGAGCGTAGAACGCAGCAGCCGGTCCGCAGCTCGGCTCGCCGCGCGTTTCCAAAAGGGTGCGCGTCGCGACATCAGCGGAAGTGACATATGGACACGACCATAATGGGACCGAAGCCACTCCCGGAGGTTTTGGCACGACTCTTCGATCATCCAATCGGTGAACGCTTCGAGGATGCCAGCCTCCTCCACGAGGCGGCGTAGCCGGGACTGTTGTACTTTACCTTTGTCTTGGTGAACCCAGACGGGTGCCACACCGATGCCCACCGATTTCGAGGCCAGGGTGACTTGGGGTCGATAACAGAGTTGGATCTCGCCCTTTTCGAAAGCGGTCTTGATCTCGGATTTGGCGATCGTGGCTCGAGCAACCATGCGATCGAGTTCGGGGGTGCTGAAACGAGCGCGATTTCCTCCTTCGTTCTTGGCCCGGTACATGGCGGCGTCGGCCAGCTGAAGAAGGGTGTCGGGGCCTTCAGCATCGCGCGGGTAGAGGGCGATTCCGATGCTGGCCTGCATCACGAACGTCTCATCTTGATAGTGGATCAATTGCGTTAGCGCCTCTTGCAGCTTGTCTGCAACTGTTGCGGCACCTTCCTGGGTTGTCAGATCTTCAATGATAATGATGAACTCGTCGCCGCTGTAGCGGCCGACCGTATCACACTCCCGTAGGCAGTTGCAGAAATTTGCTGCAACATTCTGGAGGACATGATCACCTGCAGAATGACCCAATTGATCATTGATGGATTTGAAACCGTCCAGGTCGACCATCAAGACACCCACCATCTTGTTATGGCGTCGAGCTGAAGCGAGCGCTCGCTCCAGCCGATCGGTCAACAACGAACGATTGGCGAGACCGGTGAGGTCGTCATAGTGCGAAAGTCTGGATATGCGATCAGTAATGCCGCGTCGGGCAACCGCGAAACGTAGGCTGCGCTCAAGTCTTCCGGTTTCGAACTCTTCCTTGTTTATGAAATCCGACACACCGAGTTCTGCAGCTTCCGCGTCGATTTCGGGATCCATATCATTGCTGACCAGAATGATCGGGATGACATAGCCGCGGCGTTGCGCCAAGCGAACCAAATCAAGTCCGTCGCGACCTGGTAGTTCATAGTTGACGATACAAACGTCATGTTTGCCATCGGAGAGATGGCGGAGGCCAGCGTCTACATTGGCGGCGATATCGAATGAGAAGCTTGTGAATTCGGCTCGCTCAAGCAGTTCTCTTAGGATCGTACGGTCTGCCTCATCGTTCTCGACAATGAGAAGCCGCAATTCTTGGCGAGACGCGACAGACGATGACAAGGTTTCGCCCGGCGAAGCGACACTGTCGTTGACCGGGATTAATGCTTTTCCAGGAAATGACGCCGGTGTTTCGCTAAGACCTTGTCTTATCAGCGGTTCTTTCGGCCCACCGTCATCGTTCGATTCGCCCGCTGTCATCACCCAATATGCCAAAACCGTGATGACGTTGCATAGGCAGAAAAAATCGATGTGTAAACTTAAAGTAGAATTCGGTCGTTTCCCTATCGTCAATTATGCGTGACGTGGCCTGTCATTGTACAACGATTGGCGGAAGCTCGATGGGCATGGGATCGATGACAACCAAATTCCCGGCATCAACTTCCAAAATCGCCAATGCATGCTCGGTGAGGCCACTGGGAAGCATCCGAAAAAGCCCGGTTCGGCCGGAAAAGCCGGCTTGGCTTGTCAGCAGATGAGAAGGAAACTTTCGATCCGTGCCCGCTATTTGGATGGCCAAACTCGTTACGTCGTAAGCCAAAATGGCGAGGGGATGCGGTTGTTGGCCAAAGACGGCGACAAAATCCTGATCGAAGCCCGCCGTCAAAACGGGATCGACACCTGCTATCCACCCGCGCTGTAGCGCCGCCTCTCGCAGCGCTGATGGGTCGTCTGCCCACAGCTCGGTGCCAAGCAGCTTTGTCGCCTCAGGGTAGATGTCGTAATAGGTGAGGAGAGCTGCGATCCCACGTAAGCGGGGACCGCCATCTGCAATGAGAATTGCGTCGGCCGCTTCAAAGGGAGCCGCTTCCTCGGGTTCAAGCTCTTCTTCGTTCTCTTCAAACGCAGCGCGATCCGGTTCAGGAAGTTCGGCGATAGCCTCTTTCAGTTCTTCCAGAGCAATTTCATAGCGCTCATCATATCGCGTGAATTCACGAACCACGTCGGTGAGCTGGCTTATTTCGGTGGGATAAATGACGCTTTCGGGCCCTTCAGGAACCAGCGTGTCTCTAGGAGGCGCGCCGTCCTGCATGCTTTCCCACGCTCTAATTGCGCGAAGGCCGTAAGGATCGGCAGGTGCCATCGCCGCGACGTTCAGTAAGCCTTGGGTACGAGCATAAGCGACCACACGCCTCACCTGCTCTTCAGGACGAAATCCGAAAACAAAGAGGTCGGGCGAGGCAATGGTGCTGTCGTTGGAAAACGACAAGATCTTGATGCCCTCGGCTTTGGCAATCGGCGCGATCACTTGAGCATTGTTTGCAAACAGTGGCCCGATAATGATCTCTGCCCCATCCGCAATGGCATTGCGTGCAGCCAGAAGAGCTCCTTCCTGCGTGCTTTGCGTGTCCCTTGGGAGTAATTGAACATCCTCCGTCCGATCAAACAGTGCCAGCTCAGCACCCGCGAGCAGATCTTGTCCTACTTCGCTCGCAGATCCTGTTAGAGGTGCCAAAAACGCGATCTTGACCGGTCCGGTCAGCACGGGCTCGGATGGAACAGGCGGCGGTGTGGCCGGGGTTGCAACCTCAGGTCCCTCTGATCCATCGGAGCCACAGGCAGCAAGGCCGAGAACCGCCAAAATTGCCGAAATTCGCCTAACTCGTGATTGCAAAAGTAGTGTCGAGAGGGGCAAGGAGTTCCCCAAATGCCAGTCGAACGCAGAACGCAACCTAGCCAAGCGCCTGAAGCGAGTAAACTCGCGCCTGGGCTCTATGTGGTCGCAACGCCCATTGGCAATCTCGAAGACATCACACCTCGGGCACGACGTATCCTGACCAACGTCGATATCATCGCTTGTGAGGATAGCCGGGTTACCGGAAAGCTTATGCATCATCTCGGCCACAAATCCAATCTCATACCCTACCACGATCACAATGCGCAGCGAATTCGCCCTCATCTTCTCGCAGAACTCGCACGCGGCAAACGGGTTGCCCTGGTAAGCGACGCCGGTACGCCTGCGATTGCCGACCCGGGTTATCGACTGGTTCGTGAGAGCTACGATGCCGGACACCCAGTCTATACCGTGCCCGGACCCTCGGCCGTCATCTCGGCCCTGAGCATCGCCGGTTTGCCAACGGATCGCTTTTTCTTCCAGGGCTTTCTGCCGGTTCAAGCCAGCAAGCGCCGGCGAACGATGACAGAACTTGCCAATATTCCAGGAACCTTGGTTTTTTATGAGGCGCCCAACCGTGTGACACGGCTCTTGGAAGAATGTCTCGACATATTCGGCATTCGCGAAGCGGCGATCGTTCGCGAGATGACGAAACTTCATGAAGAATTCATCAGAGCACCGCTCAGTGAGTTGGTCGAGAGCGTGGCCGGCCACCAAGCGTTCAAGGGCGAGGTGGTCATTCTCATTGCACCGCCGGAAAACGTCACGCCCGATGATGCCCTTGTTGATGAATGGTTAATCATTGCCCTTCAAAAGATGGGACCGAGCGCTGCAGCGGCCTCGGTTGCTGAGCGATCCGGACGACCTCGCAGTGAACTCTACAGGAGAGCAATCGAATTGCAGCGCAAGTGATGACGCATCAAAAGGGCTTGAACGGGGAGCGATGGGCTGCTTGGTCGTTGCGTCTCAAGGGCTACCGAATCCTGGCGCATCGTTATTCGACGCCGGTTGGCGAGATCGACCTCGTTGCCGCCAAGAGCGAGTTGATCGTATTCGTTGAGGTCAAACTGAGAGAAAGCCTGGAACAGGCTCTCGAGGTCGTGTCGTACCGCCAACGCAATCGAATCAAGCGCGCCGCGATGCACTTCTTGCAGTACCATCCGCACTACGAGACACGTGCCTGCCGATTCGATCTCGTCGCGCTGTCGCCCGGCCGTTGGCCACGACACATAACGGCCGCTTGGGATTAGACACGCTGCCCTAATTTTCGACGCCAACACGAGCGGATTGCAGCAGCTTTCGGGTCAAGCTTGGCAATGCAAGCTCATGAAACGCCTCCGGCCGGCACCAAAGCTCGCAACTCTTGGTGGAAACGGTCTTGGCTCGCGCAACGTTGACGTTAAGTACAAAATGCGTGAACACATGGCGCACGTTTTCCTCTGCAAGTATCCACTTTTGCCGGCTCCTTGGTGCCGAACCTTTCCAATCATTATTGTTCCACGGTGTATCCTGCCAAGCCGTGCTCGGGAGTTCGATCATGCCGCCCAAAAGCCCGTTCTCCGGACGTCTGCGAAAAAGAACTCCAAGATCCTTATGCTCGAGCAAAAAAGCGACCGCGTACCGCTCGGGCCGCGGATTTTTTGGCGCTCTGACGGGATACGCCTCAGGCCGTCCTTTCTGAAAGGCTTGGCAGCGAGGACCGAGAGGACAGACGGCACATTTGGGGTCGGTCGGACGGCATATAAGGGCGCCCAGTTCCATCAGGGCTTGGGCACAATCACCAGCTCTTGTTTCACCGCGAAATTCACTAGTTGCGGCGGCAATTGCGCGCTTAGCGGTCTTCGGCGGTGTGCTCATGGCGTTGAGTCGTGCCAGGACGCGCTCAACGTTCCCGTCCACAGGGATAACCACCTCATCGAATGCGATAGCCGCCACAGCGGATGCAGTGTAATCGCCTAATCCGGGAAGCGTCTTCAACTCCTCATAGCGCGATGGAAGCTGTCCGCCGGATGCCTCCATCAAGACCTGTGCGCAACGGTGAAGAAGGCGGGCCCTTCGATAATAGCCGAGGCCCTGCCAGGCATGGAGCACGTCATCCTGCGACGCAGCTGCGAGCGAACTGATTGTTGGGAACCGACTGAGGAACTCGGTATATCTCGGGGTCACTGTGGCAACAGTGGTTTGTTGCAGCATGACCTCGCTCAAGAGAACGTGGTAAGGATCCGATCGACGTCCTGGCTCAGCCCTCCAAGGAAGATGGCGATGATGGCGGTCATACCACGCGAGTAGTGCATCGCGAGAAGCGTGACGAGTAGAGTTAGACATGGGACAAAGGGTTTCGGCGAAACGTAATGCTTCCGATGCAGGCGGAGATGACACTTGGCGTGCATTCGGCAATCGCCATGTGGGTTGGCTGGTCACAAAAGCCATTGCAGCGCCGGCCAGGCGGCGCGGCTTTACCGAAATCACGCTCTTGAGGGAATGGCATCGCGTCGTCGGCCCGGCTCTTGCTCAACGGTGTCAGCCCGTGCGGGTCCGAATTCGGCCGGGCCGAGGTGCAGGATCGGTTCTCGAACTCCGTGCCTACGGTGGCGCCGCGTTGGAAATCCAACATGCCGCACCGCAGATTATCGAGCGCGTCAATCAGTATTTCGGCGAGCGCGCAGTGCGACAAATCAAGATCATCCAGGCACCTTTGCCGCGGCCACTCGCGGCAACGCAGGCAGTTTCTGAGCGCGCGCTTCGCGAAGATGAACGCTTGTGGATCGCAAATGAGGTCAAGTCGATCGAGCATGATGGACTGAGAGCGTCGCTAACGGCATTGGGCGAGGCGATCAAGCGTGCCGATCGGTCATAGGCCTCTCTTCGAGATTTGATGCTGGTTCCGATTGTTGTCTTGAGTAGGTCAAGGCATCACTTCCATATCGAACAATCGATGAGGGATTTTATGATGTTACGTAGGAGCTTCGGCAAACTCACCGTCGCCGCCGGGCTTGCAGCCTTATTGCCGCCCCTCGCCATAGCAGGCAGTGTTGAAGAAAGAGTGCTTGGCGATCCCAACGCGCCCGTCGAGATTATCGAATTTTCCTCGCTGACTTGTCCGCATTGCGCTGCCTTTCACACCGATACGCTCCCAGCAATCAAAGAGCAGTACATCGATACCGGCAAAGCCAAGCTGGTTTCGCGTGACTTTCCACTGAACCAACCTGCCGTTCAGGCTGCAGTTGTCGCCCACTGCGCTGGGGAAGAGCGCTACTTTCGTTTCCTCGATGCGCTTTTCAAGAACCAAAGGAGCTGGGCCCAATCTGGCAATGTCGAGGAAGCCCTTGTTCAGTTCGCCAAGCTTGGTGGGCTTGATGAGAGCGAGACCCGCGCATGTCTCGCTGATGAGAGCATGACCAATGCCGTTCTGGAAAGTCGGCTCGAGGGCTCGCAACAATATGACATCCAATCGACCCCGACCTTCGTCATCAACGGAGAAGTGGTGAGCGGAAACATGGACCCCGATGCCTTTGGCGAGTTGATCGAAAAACATCTTTGAGATTGGACAACTCACTCATCGAAATGATTTGCTTGTGCGGAACTCAATGATATCGTGGGCGGACACCACAACATCTGGTAGCCCGCACCTTGCAAATCACCAGACTTCGCGTTAGCGGCTTTAAATCCTTCTCAGATCCTGTCGAACTCGACATTGCCGATGGACTAACAGGCGTAGTCGGCCCTAACGGCTGCGGCAAATCCAATATTGTCGAAGCTCTCCGGTGGGTTATGGGCGAGAGTTCGGCCAAGGGATTACGTGGCAGCGAGATGGAGGACGTAATCTTCAACGGCTCCTCGCTACGGCCTGCCCATGACTTGGCCGAAGTTTGCCTCACGCTACATGGTGATCTCACGCTTTTGGGAGAGATCGCCCAGAGCGGTGAAGCCCAAGTCTCGAGAAGGATTGGTCGCGGAACGGGTTCCGTTTTTCGCATCAATGGCAAAGAAGTCCGGGCACGCGACGTACAGACGACATTTGCCGACTATTCCGCGGGCTCACGTTCCGCCTCGATGATCGGCCAGGGGCAAGTTTCGTTTGTCGTCGAGGCCAAACCCGAAGAGCGGCGGAGGCTCTTGGAGGACGCAGCCGGCATCGGCGGAATGCATGGTCGCAGGCGCGAGGCCGAGCTTAAACTTCAGGGTACAGAAGCCAACCTTACCCGCGTACACGATCGTCTTGCGCAACAGCAGGAGCGACATCGCGAGCTCGAAAAGCAAAGCCGTCAAGCGCAGCGCTTTATGAAGATCCAAGCCGAGATACGCCGGAGCGAAGCGGTTCTGCATTTGGCTCGGCTCGATGCAACGACAAAGGCTGTAGAAACTGCCGAGCAACTCATTGGCGACTATGAAGAAGCGGGTCGAGCGAGCGAAGTCTCATTATCGACGCTCAAGACACAAAAATCAGAAATTGAGGCCGATCTTGAGCGACAGCGCAGCGATCGCGATACAAAGGCTCAATCTCATGCGCGTCTCAAAGAGCGTTTCGATCGCCTGGATGCCGAGCGGAAGCTCCAACTGGTTCGATTGGATGAACTCGAGCGTCATCTTCGTCAACTTGAAGCGGACGCCCAGGAAATCGCAGACCGGTTGGCAGCCGATGGTGAAACAACACGCATGGGCAGTGAGCGGCTCGAAGCCTGGAGAAACGAGCAATCCGATCTTGAGCATGCCATCGATCAGCTAAGCAAGAAAACGCACCAGCAAAGCGAGGCCATCGAACGTCATCGAGGTCGGCTTCGAACGCTCGCAGAGGAGAGAGCACACGAACAGGCTGCACTTCACACCGCCAAAGCGCAACAACGCGCGATCTCGGATCGCGAACTGGCAATCCGGCGCAGGCTGGACGCGATCGATGAAGAGCTTCCGCCACTCGCCTCAAATCTCGATCCCGGTGATCAAAAGCCGAACCATGATTTGGACAGACTTCGAAGCCAACTGGCTGAGCTTCAGAGAAGACGTCGAGGATACTCGTTGGAAGTTGTCGAACTTCGGCGTCTATTTGACGAGAGATCGCTTGCTCAAAAAGAAGCTGTCGAGGCGCACCGGCTGGAGGAACTCACTCTTCGCGACACACAGAATGAGGTTTCCAGGGCCCATGAGCGAATTGATGAGCTTTCTCGTCTGTCAGTCCGCTACCAGAGTGATCGGGCGGAATCACTGAGAGAAATCGAAACCCTAGAGCAACGGGGCGCGGCTTTGGGCACGGATGCCCTTTCGTCTGAGTTAGAACTGGCGCGACAAGCTCGGCAAGATTTGGAATTCGAGCAAGAGAACGCCGTGACACACGAGCATGATGTTCGTGATCGCCTAGTCGAAGCCCAAGAAGAGACCGCGGATTCTCAGGCTCGTCTGGCCCAATTGAATGCCGAAAGGTCTGCACTGGAACCGCTACTCAACGATATGGGCGAGCGGCCGATCCTGCGGGATGTCATACCCGAGGCTGGATATGAGCTGGCTCTGGCCGCGGCCTTGGGCGACGATCTCCTTGCGGACCATGCATCGGAGGCGCCGGTGCACTGGCGAGACGTAACCGCGCCCGATGGACACCACTCGCCAAAGCTACCCGAAGGCACCACGCCGCTCAGCCAACATGTTCAATGCCATGCCAAGATTCGGTCTCGTCTCGAGCAGATCGGTGTCGTGCATGACGCCAATCAGGCTGCAGACCTATTGCCGAGGCTCGCGACCGGCCAGCGTCTAGTGACCAAGGGAGGTGGTTTATGGCGCTGGGACGGCTTCGTCCGTACGACGGAGGCTGCGGACCCCGGGGCTGCAAAGGTTCGTCAGCATCGGCGCTGGTCGACACTACTCACAGAGATCGATGAGTGTCAGGCGCAATGTCAAATAGCGAGCAGGCGTCTTTTGGGCCTCAAGTCAGAGCATCAAGAGGCCGCCAACCGACGTGCGGCATTGGCTAAGGATCTCGACCGCGTCTCACGTGAACTCGACGAACGGGAGCGCAAACTTACCGCTGCGATCCAGGAAAAAGGGTTCGTCGAATCTCGTCTTGGCGAACGAAGGCAAGGAGTTGAGACGGTCGAACGCGAACTCGCCAGGGTTGCGGAACTTGTGGACGAACAGCGCGAGCTGCTTGCCAAACATGTTGATCTCGAAGCCCAGCAGGAGGCATGGCACCGCGAGCAGGATCGCATTCAGCGTGTGTCCGAGGAGTTGGCCGATCTGGGTGAACGTGTCCGCGTTCTTGACGATGAGCGTCAGGCCGCTGACCGTGCGATCGAGCAACTGAGTTCCGAGCTTGATCAAAAGCGCAGCGAAGCCGACGCGGCACGCCGGGAACGAGAAGCCGAACGTCAAGGATTGGAGGCCAGAAAGCAGGCTCTGATCCACGAGAAAGCGCTGCTCGAAGAGGAAAACCTTGCCGTTCTATCAACCGCTGAAGAAGTTGACGCGCAGGTCATGCGCCTGGAAGCCTCTTTGTCAGAAGCCGATCGGTGCGTCATCGCCGCTGAAGAGCACTTCGAAGCCTTGCAGTCCGATCATGATGCCAATGTTCGCGAGCTCGCGATGTCGCGTCAGCGTAAGGCCGAAATCAAGATCCACATTGAGCAGATCACGAGCGATCAAGCTCGAAGGGCACAGGAGCGAACCGGTCTGGAATCCAAAGCTGCGGAGCTTGGTTCCAGGCTAGAGCGCGCGCAGGACGAGTTCGAGCGGGCCCGAGATGCGCTCGAAGATGATCAGAACAGGGCGGCATTAGAGCGAGAGGTCGAGACAATCGCTCATGCTCTGGAGGAGACCGTTGCGCAAACCGAACGAATGACGGCCCGGCTCAAAGAGGTTCAAGACCAGATAGAAGACAGCGAAAGCACTCTGATCGAAACCCGCGAGCGGATGGCCGCCGCAAGACGCGATCTCGAGCATGCCAAGGCGCAGCGCGCCGAAGCACGACGCAACGTTACGGACAAGATCCAGCGCATGCCGCCGGATTTGCGTGGCGAACTGAACGATCTCGAAATGCCTGCGGCGCACCAACTCGACGCGTTGCAGCAGCGGATTTTCCAGCTTTCTGCGTCGAGAGACCGGATGGGTGCCGTAAACTTGCGCGCTGCGGATGAAGTTCGCGAGATCGAAGCCGAAATCGGCGTCACCGAGAAAGAGGAAGCTGAGCTACAGGCCGCTGTCGAGCGCCTCAATCGCGGGATCTCGATGTTGAATAGCGAAGCGCGCCAACGGCTCAACGACGTCTTCGGCACAGTCGACGATCATTTCCGGCGACTGTTCACGCGGCTCTTCGGCGGCGGCAGGGCCCATCTCCGGCTTGTCAATATGGAAGACCCGCTGCGTGCGGGTCTTGAGCTTGACGCCATGCCCCCCGGTAAGAAGCTTCAGAACATCACGCTTCTTTCGGGTGGTGAGAAAAGCCTTACGGCTCTGGCGCTGGTGTTTGCGCTTTTTCTTACGCGACCAAGCCCACTATGTGTGTTGGATGAGGTCGACGCCGCGCTCGATGATGCCAATGTCGATCGCTTCGTTCTCCTGATGGAGGAGATCGCCAAGGAAACCGGCACGCGATTCTTGGTCGTCACTCACCACCCTCTGAGCATGGCCAGAATGAACAGGCTCTACGGTGTCACAATGGCCGAGCAGGGGGTTTCCAAACTGGTTTCGGTGGCGCTTGATAAAGCCATCCAGATGCGTGCCGCTTGAAAGGCTCTGGCGGAAGCGCGTAGGCGCCATTCAAGGCTCAAGGAATTGCCGATGGCGGAAATAAACGGCTCCGAAGACAAAACCCCAAAAGAGTTTAGCAGCTTCGATGCGAGGCTGGACAAGCTGCGCAAAGAGCACGGACCGGACAAGGATATCGAAGATGAGGCCCATGCGCAGGCACGAGGCAAGTTCGGGCCCGGTGTTCAAGTCGGTATCGAGTTACTCGCCGGTGTCGCCGGTGGCGCGTTGATGGGCTGGGGGCTCGATAGCTGGCTCAATACCTCGCCGCTATTCCTGATCCTTCTTTTCTTTCTAGGGGCCGCAGCAGGCGTGCTCAACGCGTGGCGCTACCTGCGGCGATTTGCAACGCCGGGCGAGACTGGATCGAACGGCACCAACTGAGCAATCTGCGGCCGCGCGTTCGGGGTGGCCGAACAGCGAATGATATTGTAGTGACACCAGGCTAACGACCGCAATTGAGAGTGCCGCGTGGCAACAGATCCGCTCCATCAGTTCCAGATCGTTCCTATCATTGAGCTTTCGGTTGAGAAGGTCGACCTATCCTTCACCAACTCGTCGCTGTGGATGGCGATTGCGGTCGGCTGCGTTTACTATCTGGTAATGGCCGGAACCCGCCACCACGCCCTGATTCCCGGACGGCTGCAGTCGGTGGTGGAGCTCTGTTACGAGTTCGTCGCGAACTTATTGAGGGACAATGCGGGCAAAGAGGGGATGCGCTTCTTTCCCCTTATTTTCACTTTGTTCACCTTCATTCTCTTCGGCAACATGCTGGGGATGATCCCTTATTCCTTCACCTTCACGAGCCACATCATCGTCACGTTTTTCATGGCGGCTTGTGTGTGGGTAGGGGTCACGGTGCTGGGATTTTGGATCCACGGCATCAAGTTCTTAAAGTTTTTCGTACCCGAAGGAGCGCCTGCAGCCATGCTGCCGCTTCTGGTGCCGATCGAAATCATCTCTTATTGCGTGCGCCCGGTCAGCCTTTCCGTCCGTCTTTTTGTCAACATGATGGGCGGACACACCATGATGAAGGTGTTCGCGGGCTTTATCACCGCCCTCGGCATCTTCGGTGTTGCCCCATTCTTAGTGGTTGTTGCACTGACCGGATTCGAAATCGCCGTTGCTTTTCTTCAGGCCTACGTCTTTACAGTGCTGACATGCATCTATCTCAACGATGCCATTCATATGCACTAAACCGGCCAAGCTCGATCAACCCTAAAGACCAACGACGGATCTTCCAAAAGAGGAGTGGAGTTCATGGAACTAGAAGCTGCGAAAATGATTGGTGCCGGTCTTGCGACGATCGCCCTGTTCGGGGTTGGCATCGGCATCGGTAATGTGTTCTCGACGCTGATCGCGACCGTCGGGCGCAATCCGTCGGTGCAACAGCGCGTTTTCCCATTCGCGATTATCGGCTTCGCACTTGTTGAAGCTGTCGGTCTTTTCGCCCTGCTCATCGCCTTTCTGGTTCTCTTCACGTAAGAGGCCTTCCGGCTACCGGAGACGTTTTTGGCCATGAACAGGGTGATTTGGCAGCGCGGTCTGGCACTCGTTGTCGTCGCGCTGAGCCTGTTGGCATTCACGACAGGCCTTTATGCCGCGGACACCGAGACAGCACCTGCGAGCGGAGAAGTTTCCGAACACGCAACAGACGGTAGCGGTGATCACGCCGAGGGAGAGCACGACGTTCTTCCTCAACTCGACACGGCGACCTATCCGAGCCAGATCTTCTGGCTGATCATTCTGTTCCTGTTCCTCTATTGGTTGATGAAGACCAAGGCCCTGCCACGGGTCGCCGAGATCTTGGAGGCACGGCAAGACCGTATCGCCAATGATCTCGACAAGGCCGCCATGTATCGCCGGGACGCCGAGAAGGCGCTCGAGCAATACGAGGCTGCGGTTGCCGAGGCGCAGAGCGAGGCGGCCGCACAGATCCAAGAGGTTCATGATCTGATTGCCAGCGAGCACGCCGAGAAAGAACGCGCGCTCGATGCTGAACTCGCCTCCAAAATCCAAAAGGCTGAAGCCGAGATCGCGAGCGCTCGAAACTCCGCGATGGCGGAAATCAACAATGTCGCCATCGATGCTGCGCGCATGGCCACCCAAAAGCTTGCCGGCATCGACGTCACCGAAGATGAAGCGCGAGCCGCCTTAGGGCGTGTCACAAACGAGGCTGCCTAAGATGTTGGAACTGTTTCTACTGGCGGCGTTGCTCCTCTTGGGCGGATTTCTCTATTGGAAATATCGGGGAGCCCTCTTCGGCACTCTCGATCGGCGCGCTGACAAGATCCGCGAGGAACTCGAGGAAGCGCAAAAGCTTCATGAAGATGCCAAGACCATGCTCGCCGAATATCAACGCAAGCTCCATGAGGGCGAGCAGCGGGCGGCCGAGATAAGAGAGCGCGCGGCCCATGAACGGGAACGTCTGGAGGCTCAACTCAAGGCCGATTTCGAAGAGATGGTCGAGAGGCGGACGGCTCAGGCCAATGACCGGATCGCCCGTGAACAAGCACGCGCTGTCCAAGAAATCCGGGCGCGTTCAGCACAGCTCGCCGTGCAAACCACGCGCGCGCTGATCACCGAAAAGATGACGGGCGACCAGGTCGCGAAAGCGGCCAATCAGGCGATCGACGAGGTACGCCAGAAGCTTGGGTGAGCCCAAGGCGGAAACCGTCATCCGCGCAGCAACGCGGGCCGATCAAGACGGGATCTGGGCTATTGTTCGTGATGTCGTCTCACAAGGCGACACCTATCCTTTTTCAACCGACATCGATCGCACATCCGCAATCAAGGCCTGGTGTGAGCTGCCACGAGCCACCTACGTTGCCGAGCATAAGGGCGGCATCGCTGGCACCTACTATCTCAAGGACAATCAGCCCTCCCTCGGCGCACATATATGCAATGCCGGCTACATGGTTGCCGAGAAGGCGCGAGGATCGGGTGTCGGCCGCGCCATGTGCGCGCACTCGCTCCAAGCCGCCAGAGATCTTGGCTACCACGCAATGCAGTACAATTTGGTTGTCTCGACCAATCGCCACGCCATCAAGCTCTGGCGCTCAATGGGATTCGAGGTCGTCGGCACGCTCAGCCAGGCGTTCAATCACCGGGACCTGGGATATGTCGACGCCTATGTGATGTACCGACTGCTTTAAGCGTAGGCGTCGAGCGCTTTGGCAAGTGCGATATCAAGCTCGGTGACACCGCCCGCATCATGAGTCGAAAGCTTGACCTCGACCCGATTGTAGACATTGAACCATTCGGGATGATGATCGAGTTTTTCCGCCATGATGGCGCCGCGCGTCATGAACGCGAAGGCCTCGCTAAAATCACCGAACGCGAAGGTTTTGGTGATCGACTTGCCGTCATCGGCGATCTCCCAAGCGTCGAGTTCCTCGACCAGTTTTTCGCGATCGCTTTCGCTCAGTAGCTCCGCCATAACAATCTCCGTAAGCAATGCCCTTCGTTAGAACCTAAGCTGGCACTGACAGGTCGCAATGACACTTGGACATATGGCGCCGTCCTTGGACGACATCGAGGCGATTGCACGGCGAGCGCTCGACGATCTTCCGGAACCCTTTCGCGCCCTTGTCGGCGATGTGCCGATTGTCGTTGAGAATTTCGCCGAAGACGCCGTTCTCGAGGAATTGGGCATCGGTGATCCGTTCGCACTCATGGGACTCTATCAAGGTATCCCGATCGGCAACAAAGAGACCCTGAACGTACCGTCCGGTGAGCTCGATATGATCTTTCTCTATCGTCGCCCAATTCTCGATTATTGGACCGAAACCGGCGACGACCTGGAACACGTGGTCAGACATGTCCTCATTCATGAGATCGGACATCATTTCGGCCTCTCCGACGACGATATGGAACGGATTGAGGATTCGGGCTAGCTCGCAACGACGGCCGAGCCAGTTCAGACGAAGACCTCCATACCTCTCAAATTTCGCAGCTTGAGCTCTGGCGCTGTGTTACGGCAAGAAGCCAATGAGACTAGAAAATCCAAAAGTGATTGATGCCAGGCTGGGAGGCTTCCATCTGCTCTAAGCCGTTCGAGATTTGGCGAGTCAAGTCGGAGATGCGTCAGTGAGGTGGATGAAAAACGGATGCAGATAATGCACGATGTGATTGAGCACGCAAAAATTGATGCCTCAGTTTTTTTGGAGAGATATCGCCGGTAAAATCAATCTCTAGTTTACAACACATTCTGTGATCAGCGTGACAATCGAAAGACGTCGTTCGAAGCCTATGCCGTGTCTACGTCGGTTCTAATGATTATGTCCGTCTCATGAACAATGGAGAACACTGATCCGGTTACCTTACCGCGGACAACGAACTTCCAAGATGTCGTAAAATCAGCTAGTTAGTCGCGGCACGTGGTTTTTGATATTGGTGGAATTCAGAAGAATATTGAACGGGAGACAGGATTTTCGAAAACTGGCATTGACGATTTCGGCAAGCTCTCATCTGTTGAGACGTACTCGGAAGTCGGCGGTGTCAACGTGTTTGAGCTTTCCCCATCCAGAGTCCGGTCGGAAATGCCTACGGTCGCTGATATGATGGGGCATTCGGTAAAGGACGAAGTCTGAACTTTCGAGGAGCGCAACAGAATGGTCATCCCTGCAATAACGGAAATCGGTATTCGAGAAGATTTTCTTACGGCGACGGTAGATGAGGCTACCGTAACCTATACTTTCGAACGCTCAGGGAGCCTCGACTATGATGTTCTCATTGATCTCGACGGATCGACGCCGACACCTGGATTTGTTTTCAACGATTTCGTCGTTACGATGCCCGCGGGACAGAGTGAAGTTGCCGTTCCGATCTTCCTATCCGGTGCCGATGGTTCGACTGACGTTAGATTTGATTTCGAGATTGAAGCTTCAGACCAGTATAGCTTTTTGCTCAATGCTGAGGTTCCGGCATCTGAAGAACACCAAAAACTTCTTGGCATTCGTGATTCGATTGTGATTACCGACGGTGATGCATCAGGTCTATTTATCGGCGACGATGGCGTGGATATGGTCGGAGGCAAAGCTTTTGGCGATCCTCACCTCATTACTTTTGACAACGTTGCCTATGATTTCCAAGCTACCGGCGAGTTCTTGCTGGCGCGTGCCACATCCGGATCGCCCTACGAGATTCACATACGAACCAAGCCGGTTTTCGACCGAGCTTCCTACATCGAAGCCGTCGCGACTGAAATCGAGGGCAACAAGATTTCCTATGACAATATCAGTCCCGAAGCGCCGGTTCTGCGCATCAATGGAATCGAAACGCCGATACCGGCGGTCGGTGCATCGATTGCGGTTGGAACCGGTTCCATTGCCAATGACGCGGATGGCCTCGTTGTCAACTATCCCAGTGGCGAAACACTGACGATTACGGGCTTTTCGAGTTTCCTGAGTTTGCATCTCGGTATTGATCAAAGCCGGCCTCTGGGATCGTTCGAAGGTTTGTTGGGGAATGCCGACGGCAATCCATCGAACGATTTGGCACTCGCCGACGGTACGGTGTTGGCGACCCCGGTTCCTGTGGAAACGCTCTATGGCCCTTATGCCGCGAGCTGGGTTCTGGACGCTGCCACATCGCTCCTCGATGGCCCATCGACACCTTACCTTGCGCCCGGTGACACCATATCGATCGACCAGCTCCCAGCCGACCTCTTGGAAGCGGCTATCGCTGCCGTCGATGCCGTCGGGATTGACAACCCGATCCTGCGCGAAGCGGCAATCCTTGACTTTGTGCTGACCGGAGATATCGCCGCGATCGATGCGGCGGCGGCAGCGGATCAGATTGCCGATCCGATTATCGACACGGTTCCGATCGATGCCTCGAAACGTGGTCTGATCTCAATCTCGGCCGACCAGGACGCACGTGTTGAGGGCAATAGTGGCTCGAAGACGTTTACCTTCACGGTTTCTCGTCCGGAATCGGATTTGCCGCTCGACGTCAACTATGCGGTATCGGGCTCCGGTGGGGCGCCTGCGAGTGCGAACGACTTTTTTGGAGGTCTTCTGCCAGCGGGAATTGTGTCTTTTGCTGCCGGTGAGACATCCCAGACGATCTCAATCGAGGTTGCCGGCGATACCGCGAACGAGCCCGATGAGAGTTTCTCGGTCAACCTCAGCTTGAGCCCTGAGGCCAGCCAATTTTTTGATTTTTTCAATGCATCCACATCTTCGGTTATCACCAATGATGATGGCGCCGTGACGGCATCGTTCCTCGATAATGACGCCGAACAAGAGTTCATGCCGATTATCGATGGCGGAACCTTCGGCAGTCCGACGTTCGAGGGTGTTGACCTTGGCATCGCCGCCTTTGTCCCGAGCGACAGTCCGATTCAAGGGCTGGTTCAAAAGATCTCGCTCGATCTCGACGGTCCGATCGATGTGTCAAATACGGAATTTTCCTCGCCCTACTCCTTGTTTGGTAATCCCACTGACGGTGATTATTCCAATGGCCGTCCCTTTCCCCAAGGGGAATACAAACTATCCGTCGACCCGATCGGCTTTGACGGAGCGAGCTTGGGCGTGTCGGTATTCGATTTCACCATTGTCGACTATGATGTTGAGGACATAACCGTTTCATTCTTCGATATCGCCAACCGACAGGAATATTCACGCATCGCGGATGGTGCCGTCTTCAATGCCTCGGAACTCGCAGGCGTCGAGCTCGGCCTTGCCGCCTATGTGGTCGACGGCAGCGGGCTCGAGCCCAGGGTGCACAAAATCAATCTCGACCTCGACGGCCCGATCGATTTCTCCAATACCGAATTTGTCGAGCCTTATTCGCTTTTCGGCAATCCGGATATCGGTGACTTCGCATCCGGAATAGAATTTCTTCCTGGCCAATACGAGCTCAAGGTGGAACCGATCACCCGTGACGGCACGAGCCTCGGCACCACCGAGTTCGATTTTATTGTGGCGTAGGATTACAAGTTTAGACTGATCAAGTTAGTTGGTCGCTTTGATCAAATCGAAAATCTTGTAATTGAATCGCTTGATACTTTTCGGAAGGTGTCTTCCTGACATAAATCCAAGCCGGCTGACGATGACACCTTTTCAAATCATGTTGAGGATGATAGCGTTGCATAGATGACGGGGGCGTCACCGTATCTAAAGTTCTGATATGTAGTACTCATGTATCGTCTCTCTGGGGGGTATGCACACTATGTCGATCGTCGGACGTGCGGACGAGCGTGCACTAATCGAGGATTTTTCCGGCCCCGGTTTGAGGTCCATTGTCGCCATCGACGCGGTGACCGACATCCCAGGTTGGCCTGGTGTAGGGTCGGGGATTTTAATAGGCCCGAGGAGCGTTCTTACCGCCGGACACGTGGTTTTTGACATCTTTGAAGGTGTAAGCCGAAATGGCGGACGAATTACGATTGGTTCGGAAGTCGCAAATCTGCCCTCTCGGCCCAACACAGATATCACAAGTGCGGACCTGAATTTTAGCGTAAGCGGTGTGTATTATCCGGATGACTATCACGAGCTTGGCCGAGTTGGTAACTCGGTCGAGGCGTTTGGACGAGACATCGCGGTGGTTAACACGTCCGTCGATGTGGGACAGTCTGCTGACCTGATCGGTCTCATGGGTTTTGTAAGTCCTGATGCCGCAAAAGGTTATGAAATCACGACAGGAGGTTTTCCAGCGCGCATCGAGGAAGGTAGCAAAAGTATCAATATCGGTACTGTTGTCAGAACTGATAGTGACGGTTCGAAAATCACCGAGGCGCTCATTGGATACACAGCTTCTGGTACTGTATTCAAGGGATATAGTGACGGTCGCTTTAGTTTTTCACAAACAATCGATGCCGAAAAGGGACAAAGTGGTAGTGGAATTTGGTCCACTATTGACGATGGGTATGGCAATCAAGTCGTCGTCGCTCTTGGTGTTCATACGTACTCCCCTCCTAGTGGTTTTGAGCTTGTTTCGTCCAATGGTGGCCATCTAATTACTTTAAATGAGTATTACGACATACACGATGCATTGCGGGCTACGGGTCTGACACCGGACGCCAATGTTCAACCCATTAACGTGCTGGTCGGAACTAAAGAAGGAATCCTCGCTCGGTTGTCCGCTCCTTTTGTCAGCTCTTCATCTGGTGACGACTATATCAGCGGGTCGTGGACGCGTGAGAGAATCATTGGAGAGAGTGGCGACGACCGTCTTAGAGGTTATGGGGCTGACGACGTCATCGATGGGGGCGATGGAATTGACCAAGCGCTCTTTCGAGATCCCTTCGCCGAGTATGACATCACTATCGTCGATGCCGTGCGGCCAATAGTGCAGGTCTCCCACCGATTGTTCAGTATAGAAGGCACCGATACGCTGAGGGACGTAGAATTTGCCGTGTTCGAATTCAACGACGACGATCCTTATGGCGACCCGGGCCATTCAATCGATGACGATGGTGAACTGTTCTTTGTTCCGCTCCAAGTCGACCCGAATGATCCGACGAAACTAAGGGATGGTCCTCTTGTCAATCACAGTGTCGAAGTCTCGGACGCCACCGGTAATAGATTCGGAGACTTGAGTGTCGAAATCCCGGCCTTCATGTTCGACGGCGATGTTGATTATTCGCTTAGTCTGGGAATTGAAGACCGGGCTCTTTATAATTTTGCCTATATTGTTGATTCTTCCGGCTCAATGAGCGGATTTGAGCTCGACCAGACGAAAGCAGCTTATCAATCTCTCACCGAAGCGCTGATTGACCAAGGTGTGGCTGACAATAGTCAGTTCGCCGTTATCGATTTTGATACGGACGCAGTCTTGTATTCGGGACTGGATGCGGCAGGCGCGATCGCCACGGTGAATAGCCTCACCGCCGATGGCAGCACCAATTTCGGCGCAGCCTTGACCCAGGCCGAGACCTGGTTCGAAGGTCTCAGCAATGTTGGTGTGGCCAGCAATATCGCGTTCTTTCTCTCGGATGGCGCGGGAAGTGGTGCCAGCGAGGAATTGCAGCTCGTCAATGAAGGATTGACCAACGAAGCCAGTGTCGACGTACGGGCGTTTGGCATCGGATCAGGCGCCGATCTGGAAGGCTTGAATACTATTGATAGCAATAGTGCCGTCATCCTCGACAGTGCGGCCGGCCTGATCGATGCCTTCAACGTGTCGGGTGTGGCCAAAGACTTGATCGAACGCATCGACGTCAAGGTCAATGGCAGCGTTGTTGATAGCATCACCCCCGACGAGCTAGCCGATGGCGTGCTCGGCCTCTCCTATGAGGGTTCGATCGACGGGCTCACGGTCACAAGAACGGCCGAGAATCTCGTCGAATTTGACCTCGTCTTCAATAATGGCGATCCGACTGCGACACTGCTCGCAAAAATCACCACCGGCCAAGACGAGGTTAGGCAACAAACGTCTGACGGTACGCAAACAGTCGTTAATTTTAGCGTCAACCAGTTCGAATATGTCGCTGCCGGCCCGAACGAAGAAATCAATGGAAATGATCTGGCCAATAATTTTACGACGAGTGGCGGGCGCAACGAAATCATTGGCAATGGCGGGGATGACCGGTTTAGCCTGTCCGCCGACGCCATCAATATTGTCGATGGTGGTGAAAGTACCGACACGGCGGTATTCGATAGAACGCGCGCCGAAGTAGGCGAAATCCGCCAATCAGGCGCCGTTACATTCGTCGGTGACAATCACACGCTCACCAACGTCGAGTTCATCGAATTCACGGATGGGCGGATCGATACCTCGACACTCGGTGTCGTGCCGGTCGCGCGCATCGCCGAACCTGTCGTCACGATTTCCGAGGATCCGTTGGCGGGCGGAATTGCGCAATTCGCGGTCGATCTCTCGACGCCGGCACCACAAGATATCGAGGTGGTCTTCGCCACGCGGGACAGCTCGGCCGTTGCCAATCAAGACTATATTCCGATAAGTCAGAGTGTCATCATTCCTGCAGGCGGCACACAGGCGCTATTTGCGGCAACCATTCTCGCCGATGACATCGTCGAAGGCGAGGAAGAGTTTTTTGTCGATGTCACCCTGAATGGTGCCGCAACACTCGAGAACGGCCTGACGGCGGCAACGGCAGGCGTTCAAATTCTGGATGACGACACCGCCATTGGTCTTCTGATCTCGGGCGACGGCGCGACGTTTACGGAGGGCGGTCCCGCCGGTGTGGGGCGTGCTGGCGTGACCTTGGAGCGCATCGGCGATCTCTCCGGTGTCGATGACATCCTATATGCTGTCGGACCCTTCGGCGGTACGCCTGCCGATGCCACGGATTTCGAGGCAGGATTTCCTATCGGAACGGTTCGTTTCGAACCGGGCGAGCAGGTCAAATCGATCGAATTTCCGATTGCCATGGACCGCATCTTCGAGCCCAATGAGACCTTTGCCCTCTCCCTCACCAGCGTTGCGGGCGACGTCGCCGTGCCGACACAACCTTCCGTGTTCACCATCGACGATGACGATCTGATCTCGGTCGCCCTGTTCGACATCGCCCAGCAACAAGAGTTTGCACCGATTGTCGATGGATCGCTGTTTGATGCAGCAGCCCTTGCCGGGCTCGAACTGGGGCTCTCCGTCAATCTCGGAGACGGCAGCCCGCTCGAAGCGCAAGCAGCCCAGGTGCTGCTCGATCTCGATGGGCCCATCGATGTCTCCAACACCGAATCGGTGGAACCCTATTCCCTGTTCGGCAGCCCCGAGCTCGGCGATTTCACGACCGGCCGCGAATTCGTTCCCGGCGACTACAGCCTCAAGATCGAGCCATTCACCATCGACGGCACAAGCCTCGGTACGACCGAGATCGACTTCAGCGTCGAGCATGACTTTGTCATTATCATCTAGGACACCACCCCCTGCGACTGGTGCCAGTCCTTGAGGCCCCGGACATCGCCAGCGCGCCGCACCTGATCAAGCTTCACCACATCCAAGTCCGCATAGATCCAGCCTGGCTTGTTCAGTTCGCCCACGGCAAGCACGCCATCATCAGGAAAACCCCTATCCGCCGGCGCATAGATCCCGGCGGCACCAACATTGACGTCGACAAATTCCGACCAGGGAGCCTCACCGACGGTCGTGGCGTGAACTACATAGCATTGACCCTCCAATGCCCGCGCCAAACAGGCAATCCGCACGCGCCAATAGCCTGCAAGCGTATCGGTGCATGCGGGCACCAGTAGAATGTCAGTCCCCTTCTCGACCAAGGAACGCGCAAGCAGCGGAAACTCGGCGTCGTAGCAAACAAGCACACCAATTCGCGCGAACGGGGTCTCGAAAACCTCGAGCGAGCTGCCAGATCCGATCCCGCCTTCCTCGCGCTCCCAGGGCGTGATCATCCGCTTGTCCTGGAAGCCAACGACACCTGAGGGAGCAACCAGCCACGTCCGGTTGACCGTACGCCCATCATCCAGAGCTGCAGGAAGCGAACCCGCAAGAATGTGTACATCGACCGCACGCGCAAGCTCGGCATGCAGGGCGACAAGCTCGTCCACGCCCGCCGCTGCCTCAGCCTCCAGCCCCGCATATTCCGGAAACACAAGAAGCTTGGCCCCCTCATCGGCCGCTTTGCGCACCCACTGCTCGAGCTTGGCCCGATAATCTTCAAGACACGTAAACCGCTTCAGTGGGTAGGCGGCAGCGGCGACGCAAAACCTCCCCGATCCGGTCACAAGGCCCTAATCCAAACCCGCAGGGCATGATCGCTCAAGGCTTCTTGACCGACCTCTTTCCACGAGAACGTCAACGTCATACCCTCGAGCAAACGATAGCCGCGCTTGCGCCAAAAGGGATCGAGCGGCCGATAATCCCCAGGCTTCAGGGGATGATCGTTGGGCCTGATGACCGCTGCGAAGCAAATCTGGTCGCAACCCAAGCGGCGCGCCTGCGCTTCGCGATGATCGAAAAACGCATGGCCAATACCGCGCCCGCGATAGTCGGCGAGCAACACCGACTCACCGCAGTAAAAGAGCTTTGTGAGGTCATATCCCTCGGCCTCGAATGGCGTGACCCAATCCCTCTTGAGCTCGGCCATGGGTGCTCCCGTAGCAGCCCCGATCATCCGATCTTCGTCGAACGCGCCGACTATGATGGCACCCGGTGCTCGCGAAAACTCTTCCGTGTAGCGCGCCTCGTAACGCAAATCGCCGTCATAGAGATAGGGGTAGTCCCGAAACACCTCGATCCGAAGCCTGCTCATATCTTCGACGAACGGCTGGATGGCTGCACCCGCCAGGACCCGGATCTCGATGCCTGCAAACTCTCGCCGGTCTCCAACCATACGCTCTCACCCTCAGCGGCGGCGCACAAACTCGACCATCACGCCGCCCGCATGCTCGGGCTGCACCGCCAAGGTCTCATCCACCAGCGCCGTGAAAGGAACATTGTTGGTTTCCAAGCACTCCGCCGCCGATTTGACATCCTCGACCGCTATCGTCAGTACCATCGGCCGTGCCTCGACCATCTGCTCCGGAAAGGTGAAGGCAGGATGCATCACCGCCGCATCCTCCACCGTCGTCACGACAATCGCCGCATCCCCCACCTGAAAGGCCGAGACCTGATCCGTGCCGGAATGAGTCGAGCTTCCGAACACTGTGCGATAGGCCAAGGTCAAGGGCTCCGGATCATCTGCCACAATTGTCATGCTGCGGATGGCCACGGCACCATTGTCATGCTTCAGCATCGGCGCTGGCCGCAGCAGATCCGGTGTCAGATGATGGCAGGCAAAAGTCGGAACCCCGGCGGTATGCTTGGGATCCAACATCACATTGCGGAACTGCGCTATCTCCGAGCCGCCTTCCGTCTCGATCGGCCGCGATAGCGATGCCGGCTTCTCGGGCGCCAAACCATAATCGGTCCACGCCTTGAAGGTCCCTTCGGGATCGCTGCTTGTCACCGCCAATCCCAGCAAGCCATCACCGCGCGCCAGCCCCGCCTCAACCGCATCCGGCAAGTCGCCCTCGCGCACCTTGCCCAAAATCTCGAGGTAATCCTCGGCAAACATCACACAGTGATTGCCGCTGGCCCAACCTTGATGCAGCCCCAAAGGCGTTGTCGCAAAACCCAATCGTTCAAACTGCGCACGCGATTGCTCCAGATCCGAAGCGCCGATCAGCACATGGTCCAACCCGTCAAGACAACGCATAAGCTTCCCTCCCGTGGCCAACACCACTAATCCAGACCCTATTGCGCACGGTCAACTGGCGCGACGCAAGCGGAAATCAGGAAAGCCGACACATCGGAACCAACGACCCACGCCTCCCCAACCGATAATCCCTCTCGTCAGCAGCGGAGATCCATGATGACCATCGGCCTCATGTGCGCGATTCCCCAAGAACTCGACCACCTCAAAACCGCCCTCGAGCACCAGTCCACGACCATCATCGGCCGGCTCGACTTCTTCCACGGCGAGCTTGACGGCACCGACGTCGTTCTGGTCGGCGCCGGGATCGGCAAGGTCAATACTGCCGTCGCTGCAACGCTCCTCGCATCCCGCTTCAACGCTCGCATGATCGTCTTCTCCGGTGTCGCTGGCGGCCTCGACCCCGAACTCAACATTGGCGACGTGGTCATTGCCAACCGTACTCTCCAGCATGACGCAGGCAGCTACCAAAACGGCGCCATCGAGACCTATCAGGCGGGCCACGTCCCCTTCTTCAACCCCACCGATCGGCTGGGCTACAACATCGAGCCAAAACTCATCGACACCATCCGCCAGCGCCTCGAAAGCCTTACCCTCACGCCACTCAGCGCTGCCGCAGGCGGAACCGGCAAACCACCTTTGATCACGTTCGGTGCGATCCTCAGCGGCGACCAATTCATCAATTGCGAAGCCACACGCAATCGCCTGCACGACAGCTTCGGCGGTGCCGCCGTCGAAATGGAAGGCGGTGCACTCGGCCAAACAGCCGAATCATTTAATGTTCAATGGCTCAACATCCGCGCCCTGAGCGATCTCGCCGGCGCCGACTCCCACTTCGACTTCGCAGCCTTCGTCAAAGAAGTCGCGTCATCCTCAGCCCTCATCCTCCGCCACCTTCTGCCGGTGCTCTGAGAAGAGCGTTCCGTTGGAAGGTATTTGGAAGGTTTTTCTGGGGGTTTTTTGCCCCCAGACCCCCCGGGACTTTAACTTAGTGGAAGTTTGGGGTGGTTGGTGAGCCGGTGGAGAAAGGAAGTCGCTAGCGATAACCCGGCGGGCCGCGTTTGTGATGAGCGGGGACTTTTTCCGGGCGCCAGTAGCAATGATTGGGATCGGGCGGGTTGGCCGAATTGGCGCCGATGAAGACGTTGCTCTTGAACTTCTCGGCGAGCTTCTCTGCAACATGGGGCTCGCTGGAAGGTTTTTCGCTGCTCGCAACGATTGATGCACCGGAAGCCACGACGTCATCGGCTTTTTCGACGGTCTCTGCCTCGGCAGGCGTCTCGAGAGCGTCTTCGACGGCAGGCTTTTCGTCCTT
>CAYPOV010000009.1:0-30808 GCA_964412385.1 uncultured Geminicoccaceae bacterium | reverse complement strand
CCCAATCCTCCATGCGGTCAAGCAACTCGTCGGGATCGTGATCATCGGGCTGCCAACGACGCGCCACATGATAGCACGCCAGAAGCCGCTGTTTGAGCTGCTCGCGCATACTCGAAAATTCCCAAAATTGCTCGCTATAGGCGTCGTGACCCAAGGCCTGAGGACGGTTCTTGGCGGGTTTGGCGGCGCGTTCTTGGGCCTCCTGGTCAAGAAAACCGAGGCCGATCAGCGCCTGCACACGAGCCTGGTCCTTATTCTTGCGCGCTTGCGTGATCTGGTTCTGCGCAAAACCGAACACTTCGGCGCGGATCAGCGAGCGTATGTAGGCTGCCGCAAAGTGCTTCATGGTGATGAGATTTGCGAGCCTTCGACATTCCGTAGGATTGACCAGCTTGGTCTCGAAGCCCTCCCCGCCTTCACGAAAGTAGTCCAGGGGATCCGACGGATCGTCGACGAGTTCGCTGAACACATGCCACGAGTCTTGATCGACACCAGCCTCAACGGCTTGGTCACGCGATACCGGGTCGATCTCACCATGCTCGAACTCGCTCCCGAGCGATTTCGTGCCGAGCCGGCGATTGCGTTGATATTCGGCGCCTGAGAGCGCGTCCCGGACATCGATGATCGCATGGACGGCCCGTGTGTAGCCTTTGAAATCACCATAGGTCTTGGTGTCGAGGGCAGCGGTTTGCCAAAAACCGAGAATGGTCTCGTCATTGAAATCGAGGATTCCGTCACCGCTTTGGCTCTCGACGAATCCTGTAATCGCCTTGAAGCGCTCAAGCTCGGCGCGTGTCCTCAAATGCTGATCCAAATAGGGCTCAAGGATACGCGCCATGGCATTGGCGGTCTGCTGCGCCTGCTGATAGTCATGAGCACCTTGGACCATTTCGTCGAACAGCTCTTTGACGGCCTCATAAATCTCGCCAGCATAGGTCATAATGAAGTTGAGCAACGCATCAATAACAGGGATGCGCTTGAAATCGAGATCATAGTCGAGCTTGCCGTCACGGCCCGGCACCAAAAGCTTCTCGGCAGCCACACGGATCGTCGGACAGTCGCTGCCCTCGCCCCGTTCTTGGAACCAGGCCCGAAAATGGGCGGCGCTGGCCGTCCCCGTCATGGCACAACTGAAATAATGCTCCAGCCAAGTCGATTCAGACAGCGCTAAGCGGTCGAGTACGAACACATATTGCGCGAGCTGCAAGCGAACATCACGGGCTTCACGGCCGCGTGAGACGAGAAGGCATTCGAGCTGATCGACATCGCCCGGACGATAGCGCTTGATGTCGCGGCCTTCATAGGTTGCAAAACCTTCCTCGTCGTCAAGAAAGGCTTCGGTGTCACGCACCCCGTTCATCGCTTCGACAAAAGCCGAGGACTTGCCACCTTCTACAAAAATTCCGAATGCCTTGCTGGCATCAATGACGTTCATGGATGTTCCGGTCTCTCGCGTTTGCCAACCAACGCCATAGCGCAATCATGCCCGGAACAGCAACGATGATACGCACAAAGCACCCTCAAGCGCGCTTCCTGCATGACTATTAAAATCCGTAGTTGACGTAGGCTGCTGGCTGGTGATGCTGCCAATGGGAGCAAGGTTGCTTCAACCTTTTGTGCAAAGAGGTCGAAGTCGCCGCATCCGCATTAGGGCACTGGAGGGTAGCGCCATGCGGCACGCCAAAAAATGTTCGCGACGGGGAGCCGAGCCAAAGAATCCCTCTAGCCCATCCATTGATGAATTGTGAGCGAAACTGACCCTGGAGTGTCCTTTGATGAACAAATTGCTCAAACTCGCAACAAGCATTGCCTTTGGCTTTACAATCATTGGCTGTGCGTCCAATGATACTTTTGCACAATCCAACCCTAACGTCTTGGTCATGGTTGAGGATTACGACCAAGATACCATTCCTCGTAACAGTCGTGTAACCCGCCAAGTTCTTCAGGAATTGCAAAACGAATTCAATTCCGAAGGCTACAATATGCTCGACGAGCAGTCGCTTTCACGTGATTATTTCGTGCCAGGCCGTACACGCCGGTCTCGCGAGGAGCTCTTGGACATCGCGCAATATGCCGACAAGCCTGTCGACATCGTTGTGGTGTTTCACATCATTGCCAGCACCAAAGACAGCGCTTTCATGAGAACCGCTCGGATGCGGGTCGAGGGTGAAATGCTCGATGCCCATCAGCACCGCACCTTCGGCAACTTCGAGGTGGTCTCGAGGGATGACTTCAAGCTGCCGGTCGACTGCACACGTGAGTGCATGCTCGAGGAATTGAGCGAAGAGGCACGCATTCTCGGCCGTGATCTCGGCGACGTTCTAACCGACCAGATCCGTCAGTTCTGGCGTCCGGCGACAGCGAGCACAGGCGGTCAAAGCAACGTTGCCAGCGGTGGCGGCGGCGGCAGCAGCTCCGATGCCGGCTTCGAGCGTGTTCACTCGCTCTGCTTCGACGGCTTCTCGCAAGACGAGATCCTCGTTGTCGAAGAATATCTCGTGATCTTCTCGGGCTACATCGGTCATCGTCCGACCGACACGCGTGCGAAGCGGAGCTGCTTCGACTACACCTCGACGATTGATCCTGCCAAACTCAACCGCAACTTGGTACGGATGCTCGACCATTCCGACTTGAATGGCCGTGTCATGGCTCGCGACGACTTCGACTACGAGATCGTTCGCATCGCCGACCGCAAGCGTTCGCCGATCGAGTCAAACGACTGGTAAAATTGCCTCCCTCCGTTGACTTGGACCCGGAATCCGCCGCCATGCGGGTTCCGGGTATTTTTTGGGACCTAGACCATGCATCACCTCAAGATACTGCCGGTAGCCGCAACCTTGGCTGGCTTCCTGTCAGCATGTGCGACGAGTAACCAGCCACCGCCTGGGCCGTCTGCCGAAGGAATCATCGATCCCTCGACCAACACGCTCAATCAAGAGTATCAAGATTCAACATTCTCCTTGGCAGCGATCGTCGAGAAAAGGCAGCCGGGAGGCATCGACGGCAACGATCGGCGCTTCATTGATCAAACCTTGGACGAGGCTTTGATCCAAGCCCCCGCCGCACCTGCCAAACGTTGGTCCAACAAGGCTAATAATCACTCGGGCAGTGTTGATCTCGTCGACTGGATTATCGATGCACGGCAAAACGAAGCGTGCGGCATCCTCAATCACGAAGAGACCTTCGGTGATGAGGAGCTGGAAGGCTCGGTGACCATCTGCCGTTCCAATCTCGATCCTGGCTGGCGCATCGACACGGTAAGCTGGATCGAGACAGAACCCGACCCCCAAGGCCAGCCCAAGGAGAAGCCCGAAGTCGGGAAGGTCGAGCCCAAACCCAAAGAAAAGGTCATAACGACTACGACAAAGCGCACAGGCCCGCACCAAACCCAAGAACAGCTCGAAGACGGAAGCGTGATCACGCGCACGGATGAGGGCTACATCTTGCCGGAAGGTGAAGGTCAGCAAAACATTGGCGATCTTCTGCAAGATCAAGCACCCCATCGGCCAGCCAATTAAGGCTGACGACGTCGAGTTTTATTCTTCCGACAGAATCTTGCTCAAGCGGCCGGCATCACTGCCGGCCGTTTTGCTTTTGCCCACCGATATCGGTACGATCGTACTTTATGCAGAACCCGATCGACTATCTGGTGCTTGGTCTCACGAAGAACCGGATCGGCCGGAGTGCTTTTATCCTGTTGCTGATGGCAGTTACGGCAAAGAAATTACTCGCATCATACGAATCTGAAGGAGGATCGCATTCCGATGAATGTCTGCCGTACCACCGATGGATTGGCTCTTGTGGATCCTGCGCGGCACTACTTGGCAGCCAAGGGCTACGGCCATTCCGCTGGTACTGAAATCCGAAGGCAGCGTCGCTTGAGGGCCAGGAATTTGTTCGGTTAGATGGCACGAGGTTTTGATGGTGGGTGACGGTTTCTCGATCCTCACCAAGACATGTACCAGGCCAGCGCCTCCATACCAACATGAAGAAAACTTCCTCCGCGGATCTGCCCAAGGTGTGCTATGGCGCGTCGCGCTGCGCTGGCTCAGACCAACGGGACTGAACCACCCGAGACCGGTCTTGCAAGTTCGATGCGCGCGATAACCTGGAACTCTACATCATCAGCGCCGCAATTTATGAGTTGCCGCAGGAACGCGATGTCGAAGAGTAGGGTTCGGGGAACAACGATTGAGAGACGAGGGAGATCGCCAATGCCGAGCCACTTTACCAAGGTCACGACATCGGCTGCCACCGACAACAATGGAGGCATGAGCTAGCCGACCGGCGAGCACTGCGGCGTGGTCCGGGTGGTTGTGCCCTGGGCAGTGGCGGGGGAACCCGTGCCGCTTGCGCGGCACGGTGTTCAGGCTCGGCAGGCAGAGCTCGCCGGCAGCTTGAAGTATCCGGGAATAGCGACGCCGTCGACCATAATGTCGGTGATATAGATGTCGCCGGAGCGCAGCTCCTTCTTGGCGCGTACTGTACCGGAACGCTGCAGGCTTCCGCCAAGGATCTGTTGCAAGCCCGCGAGCAGGGCTGCGTCGACATTGCGTGGAAAGACGCGCACTTGGGTGGCGCCGAAGGCAAAGTATTGGCGCTCCAGGGTCTGGAAGGCGGTCCTTTCCTCGGCCGGCAGAATGCCGCTCGGTGCGCGGACAAAACCGCTCAAGCTCTCATCGCGTCCCGAACGAGATGAGCGGGATGCCGTCAAGAGCTGGCCATCTTGGGTGAGAAGCCCCGCCCTCATGCCATAGCAATCCCTGCGGCGCTGATAGAGTCTGTCCCGATGGTTGGGGTTGTCTGGCCAGGCGACCTCTAGGCTCGGATCATTGTAGCCGCTCTCCATCAAGCGCAAAAGAACGCGACCGTCACGCATATCGGATCGGCTCACGGTGACAGCTTTGCCTGTGGGTTGCGAAATTTGGGGTTCCGTCGCCTCACCTTCGCCACCAGATGGTTCTGGTGCCGGCCCGAGAACGGCTTCGGCCAATTGGTCAAGACTTGGAAGAGGTTCCTGTTCCGTCGGCTCGGCTTGAGCTGCTTCCTTCAGAGGTTCTGCGTCGATCGCCTGCTCGTTCTCCACAACAGCGGAGGCAAGTACCGAGAGGCTCGGTTTCTCCACTGGGGGCTCGGTTCTACTTTCGCTTGCAGTGTCCTCGTCGACGGTCACATCAAGGACTGGCTCTTTAAGGAGTTCGCCTGCGAGTTCGGCAAGACTGGGTTTGTCTTTAGGGGCCGGCGGAGGTGTTTCCCCGACAGGCTCTGATTCGATAGGCTCGACCGGCTCGATCGGCTCAACCAGCTTTTCTTGTTCGGGCTCACTAGGTTCCAGCTCTTCGAGCTCGGGCAGTTCCGGCTCATCGAGGGCCGCCGCAAGTTCCAGCAAACTGGGACGTCCTTCGGCTTCGATCATTTCCGCTTCGGTGACTGCCGGCGGCTCTTCGAGAAGGGCAGTCTTTTCTGCCGCGACCGCTGGCTGCTCCATGGGTGGATCGACGGTTTCAGCGATCTCCGGCTCGTCGATTTCTGCTTCTTCCGGTTCCACCTCCGGAATGGGTTGCACTTCGGGGGGTGACGTCAATTCGATCACGGGCGGTATCGGCATGGAGACGTCGAGGATTTCCGTCTGGTTCTCTTCGAGCGCCGCCTGCTCAATCGGCTGTGGAACGGTCTCCTCGACCTTCTCTGCCGGGGCCGCCATTTCTGTGGCGGCCCATTCCTGATGAACGATGTAGCCAAGAAGGGCCAGGGTCAGGACGGCAGAGAGGCCGAAGGAGGCACTCTCGGGGAGGCGGACAGGTTGTTTCATGGTCATTTCGGTGTCAAGAGATCAAGGGCGACAAAGTCCATTTCATCCGCGAGTTCGGCAAGAGCCCGGTAGCGATCGCCGCGGGATAGCCTCGGCTCGGCTGATTGAGCCAAGAGTTGCTGGACCTTCGGATTGTGAGAAGACACAGCCTCGGGTGCCTCGATTGTTGGCTCGGGTGAGGCTTCCTCGGCTTGAGCAATCATCGTCGCAGGTTTCGGCTGTTTTTGGACCTTGGGCTGCTTTTGGACTTTGGGTTCTTCCGGCTTCTTTTCTTCAACTTGTTTGTCTTCTGCCTTTGGCTCGGCCACGACAGTATTCTCCTCGGCAAGGATGGTTTCTTGTGCGACGACGACCGGTACGTCGCTCGGCTCGACCTTGGCCGCGGTTGGGGAAGGCTTGTCGAGCTTAGCGATGACGGTTTCCCGGGCGATCGGCTTAACTGCCACCATCGGCGGCTCGATCTCGTCGAGCTTGAGGATCTCGGCACGGCGCTTGATCACGCCCCTGTCCTCGATTGGCAGCATCATCGATACGTACTGAAGCTCGAGCGGCTTTTCTTCCGGAGCCGGCTCGTTGTCGACCGCAAACGCTTCCGGCTCGGCAATCGGCTCCTCGATTGCAACGGGCTCGACCGGTGCTTCAGGTTCGAGGCGGGCGATCTCGACCTCTTCGATCTCGACGTCTGGGGTTTCGATCTCTGCGATCTCGGCCTTTGGGGTCTCAACCGATTCCGACTCGACATCCGCAACCGCGGGAGCCGCTGGCTCGACATCCGCAACAACGGGAACCACCGGCTCCAGTGCCCGCAATTCCGCTTCACGCTGCGCCTTGAAGCGCTCACGCGCGGCTGCTTCGATAGCCGCCATGCGCTTTTCCGCTTCGGCGACCGGGTCGATAGCAGGCCTCTCGGATGGGGTGTGTTTCGCGAGCACTGTCTCGGCAGGGAGACCGCCCGAGATATTGAGCGAGCGTTTGCGCACGCTCGCGGTCTCGGCGATGGTGGGAAGCGATGTCATTTCCTCGCGTGCTTCCGGCTTGAGGCTGTCGAAGCCCCCCAAGACATAAACACTGGCGACAAGAACTGAGACATTGAAAATCAAGAAACGCATCCGTCGTCTCCTCATTGGTCGATCCTTTATCCGCGCGCGGCAGCGTGGGAACGTGCCGCCGAAATGCTGATGATGGCCCGCAAGATCGTGGCCAGCGGCAAGCCGACCACGGTGGTCAAGAAAGCCATGCTGAAATGCTCGGTGAGCTGGTTGATCACCGATTGAATGGTGCCGGGTGTAAGCTCCTGGTCAGCCAAAGAGCCGATCCCGAGGCTGATGCCCAAAAGTGTGTAGGTTAGAGCCAGAGTGCCGATGCCGCTTGCCGAGCTCAGCCCGGCTTCGACCCAAAGTGTCCGCTCCGCCTCGTCCCGTGCCTTGATCAGCCGCAGCCAGCAAAACAGCGTGGCATAGGTGAGCCCGAGCAGAAGGACGATGAAGCTGACACCGAGGACACTCCTGACCCATTCGAAGATGTCGCTCGCGGGCTGCGCCGTCATGAAGACGGCACCTGCCGTGGTGAACACCAGCAGACCCAGAAGGTAGCTGAGCGCCCGGGAGCCGGTTCCGACGATGTTGAACACGGCCGTCATCGATCAACGCCTGCCGACACGTGTGCTTAGAAGTGTCTCAGTGCTGAGGCCGACCTTGGTGAACCACTGCTCGGTGATGGTGACACCGTTTTCCGCAGCACTATGCAGCAGGAAGCTGAGTTCATAGTCCTCGAAGGCATTGCGAACGATTGGCGTGCTCTTGCCGCGAAGGCTGGTATCACGCATCACCATCCGCTCGAGATCGCGCAACCGGCGGCCGGCCGCCTCGATCTTGATCTGACGCTCGTCGGGAGTGAGCGAGTCGTCATGGAAGAGCTCGACCAAGTGGGCGCGCTCACGCTCCAAATTCTCGAGCGTGCCGGCTTCAGCCGTCTGCATGCCGAGCGCACCGAGCACGATGGCACCGGCAAGGAACAAAGAGGGATTGAGTTTCATCATCATCTCCAAAAGTTTCGTGTTGAGGTTTAGTCGGCGAAGAAGCGGGTTGCCGCGACATCGACGTCCACGGGTTCCGGCACATCGCTGTCGATCAGCTCCGGATCCTCGACCTCTTCGGCGAGCGCCAGCGCATCGAGGGCAACGAGCTTGGCCATGAAGCCGAGCATCTCTTCTTCCATGGTGAGAAGCGCCAGCTCGCCTTCGGTGGCCGCCACGAGATGGCGGACATAGTCGGCCTTGCTCACCTCGGTGCCGTCGATCTCAGGGCCCTGGCTCATCGGATGTTCCGCAACCCGGGCACGCAGCATTTCGAGAGCCGAACGCTTTTGCTCGTATTCGCGCGAGTAATCGCTCTCATCGGCGAACGGGTTGTGCGCAAACATCTGGTCAGCGGCCGCCAAGGCCGATTCCAGCCGCTTGTTTGCTGCGTCCTGGCTTTCGACGAGGGCTTTTTGATCGGCCGTCATCGCCGCATCGCTCTCACCGAGTTTCTCCAAGACCCGCTCGAGGACCCGCTTTTTGGTCTCGAGACGATCTCTGAGGGTCGTGGTGCGCGCGCGCGCCAATTCGACATAGCCGCGCTTTTCGACCAAGTAGTTGTGTTTGAGATCGATGAGCTGCTCGCCATCCGCGAGATCGATGGCGGCATCGATCTCAGCCAAGTTCTCGAGCTTGCCGGCGATGTCGTTTTCCTGCTGACGCAGCGACTGGCCCAAGGTCGAGTTCATGAAGTCACGGTCAATCCGCTTGTCGAGCGTGTTGACCGGAAGCTTGATGAAAGTCTCGCTCACCTTGGGTTTCCAATCGGCACCTTCCGTCGGGGCTGCCGCCATGGCCGGCGCTTGGACCGCGAGCGCGAGAACCAAGGCGGTTGCCGGCAGCCATCGGAGTGTGTTCCTAGGAGATTTGAGGTTCATAATACGAACTCCGCTTGTTTTGGTTTGAGGCAGGTTCCCTAGCCTCTAATTGCGTTGCCAGTAGTGGGCGCGACGGACCTCGGATTTGAGCTTGTCGTTGACGTTGGCGGTCGAATAGGCACCGGCCGCCTCGATCGGCATCACACCGAGCGCCATCTCCATGGTCTCGGAGAACGAGGTTCCATCGGCGTAGTAAAGATCGTGGTTCTGAAATGTTTCCTTGTAGAGACGCAGGCGATCGTGGGCCGTTGCCGCATCGCCGCCCTTGGCATAGTTCTGAATGGTGAGCGCCATGATCTGCATTTCTTCATCGCGATCGAGCTGGCCGCTGGCTTCGAAGAGGCAGTCTTCGAGCACGCGGGCACTGATCAGGTATTGGCCCGAATTGCCCGATTGACGCGCCATCCGGTCCATCTCGAACCCTTCGTCGCGGCATGAGGCAAATGCCTGCATCCGCGACACCTCGCTAAAGCGCTCCTGGCGATAGCTGACGACATCCGTCTCGTCGCTCGGCGTCGGCTTTGAGACGGTGGTCGAGCAGGCTGCCGTGGCCGAGAGAATCAGAAGTGCGGCCAGCGGGCGCGCGGCACCGCGTAGGCGGGTATGTGACAGCTTGAACATCCATTGACCTTTCCGTTGAGGATTACTCAGGAAGGGCAATAGGCGGACGAGGCGGAATTTCCGGACGCGGTTGAAAGTCTCGTCGGGTTCTCGGCGATACCTATGAAACTCAAGAGTTTCGAAGGCGTGCGGATCGCGCGATAATCAGCTCACTCGCCGTCTGCCAATCAGGCGGCACCAAGACACAGATTGATTGGGATGGACGATGCAACGTTTCTTGGCACTCTTAATTGTTATAGGCATGAGCAGCACGGCATTCGCCCAGCAGAATTTGGGCGGCCTCCTGGAAGATCAGACCCCACCCGCACCACCAGGTGAGAGCCGCAATGTCGGCCCGGGCCTGTCCAATCTGCCGGGCAGACCGCCTGCCGATACCGCAACCGCCTTTCAAAACGTGATTCGCGAATATGAAGAGGCCGTGGCGCTCGTTGTCGCCATGCAGCAGAGCCAAAACGGTGAGTGGCGGCCTGTTCCTTTCGGAACGGCATGGGCCTTCGAGCCCAACCGCCTCGCCACAAATGCCCACGTCGTCGAAGCGGCGCTGCAGTTCAATGCCAAGGGCGGTCCGATCTATGTCATTCCCAATAAGAGCCGAGGCGAAAGCTTTTCAGTGATCGGCGCCGACATGCATCCGAACTACGGCCACAACACCCCTAATCCCCAAGGCAAGACCCCTGTGGGCGGCACCTACGATATCGGCATTTTGCAGATCGACGGCGCATTTCCCAAGACCGTCAGGCTCGCCAGCGCACAGGAACTTCAGGCGCTCGATTCGGCAACGCCGGTCGCTTTCGTCGGTTTCCCGATGGAGCGGCTGATGGGAGACAATATCAACACCAACAACCCCGTCGCCACGGTCCAAACCGGAGTGATCACCAGCGTCAGCGACTACTATCTGGAAGACCGGGGTTTCGAGCACAACAAGCTGATCCGCCACAATCTCGAAGCCACCGGAGGTGCATCAGGAAGCCCGATCTTCTCTTCCTCGGGATCGGTCGTCGGTGCACTCAATGGCGGCAATGTCGAATTGGTCGTCTCAATCGGCAATGATGGCAAGCCGATCGTCCAGCGAACACCCATGTCCGTGGGTGTCAATTTTGCCCAACGTATCGATATTCTCGACGACATACGTTGAAAGGCTTTCGATAATCAAAATCAAAAGAGCGCCCATCGCGGGCGCTCTTTTTTTCAGGTTAGACCGGCGTTCCGTGAACGGCGCTGCAGTAGACTTTCGCTGCTGCGTCCGATACAGTCTCGCCTAAGCCCGCATATTCTCCCAGGAGTTCGCCAAGCACGCCGCCTGAGGGTTCCAGGCCAACAAGTGCGGGATAATTCTTGTCCGAGGCCTTTGCTTGTGCAATCACCCGGTTCTCGAATAGCTTGATGTCGTCGTTGATACCGAGCTCTTGCAACGCCGCAGTCTCTGTCGAGAAGTTCGAAACCTCTCGAAGTCGGTTGCAGACACCTGTAGCATTGTTCACGCTTTTCGCGAGGGTGCGGAAATTGGCAGGCGTCTGGATCAATGCTACAAAGGTCTCGTTGACCCCCTCCTTCTCAAGCATGAGAACTACATCACTCATGTCTTTCACAGCAAACAAATAAGAAGAGGCCTTATAGATCCTGAATATTACGCGAATCTGGTAATAGTTGGCAATATATAGAGATTTTGATGCACCACGAAGACGAGATTTAGTCACATCATCCAAACCATCATTCATTTGCTGATCGATCTTGACATCCAATTGCCTGACCACTTCATCACTTTCTTCTAGAACCGCGAAGTTATTGAATCCTGAAGAAATACCTATATCTCGATCACTGACGGTTATCTGGCGCATGAAATTTTGGGTAAGTGTGTTCCTTCCGGACAATGCCTGATCGGCTTCCTTTACGCCTTGCTTGTAGTGACGTAACGACTCCGCAAGATAGGAAGACGTGATCGACATAGTGCTGACAAACCCTTGATTTTCGAACGGATTATCTTCGCATATGAGCGCGCTCACGTGATGACCAACATCGTTCGTCATCGCACATGCGGATACCGTTGAAAGCACAAAAAGAGCCGCCAACGGACGTGCGACAACCCGAAAAGACAGTCCCGACATTTTAGCCATTTGTCATACCATTCCACTAGAAGTTTCCCTAGAGGGTTCAATGGACGGATGAGGCTGGAAACTATGGTCAATTGTTAAATTTCATTGAGAATAGAGGCAGGTTTTTAACAATCTTTATGTGAAAAGTTGACGGGCAGTCCAATTGTTGCTGGCCTGCCCCTCGCCAGACATTATTGATGTCGGCGACACCTGATGGGGATGGGGAATGAAAAGACTGTTTGCACTCCTTTTCGCAGTTACGATGAGTCCAGGCGCATGGGCGCAACAGAATCTCGGCGATCTCTTGGATGATCAAACGCCGCCTGCGCCACCGGGCGAGAGTAGAAATGTCGGACCGGGCCTGTCCAACTTGCCGACTAGCCCCCCGCGTGACACGGCAACGGCCTTTCAAAACGTTATCCGCGAGTATGAAGGGGCTGTGGCGTTGGTTGTTGCCATGATGCAGTCGCAGAACGGGGAATGGACGCCGATGCCTTTCGGCACGGCATGGGCTTTCGAACCCGATCGTTTGGCCACCAATGCTCACGTCGTCGAGGCAGCGCTAAAATACAACGAGAAAGGTGGCCCCATCTATGTCATCCCCAATAGGAGCCGGGGTGAAAGCTTCATGGTCGTCGCCGCCGAACGGCATCCGAACTACGATCACAAAACGCCAAACCCGCAGGGCAAGGCTCCCTCGGGCATTCCTTACGATATGGGGATCATGCAAATCGACGGGCAATTCCCGAAAACGGTCCGACTCGCTTCGCCAGAAGAACTCGCAGCCCTTGATTCGGCAACACCTGTAGCGTTTGTCGGCTTTCCAACCGAGCGGCTGATGGGTGGCAACGTCAATGTCAACAATCCGGTCGCCACGGTCCAGACCGGAGTCATTACCAGTATGAGCGACTATTATCTGGAAGACCGCGGGTTTGAACACAACAAGCTCATCCGGCACAATATGGAGGCGACAGGGGGAGCCTCCGGCAGTCCCATCTTCTCCTCATCGGGTTCCGTCATCGGCGCACTCAACGGCGTCAATATGGAATTCGTGACGTTTGTGCGGGACGACGGCACGCTTGGCGTGCGGCGAACGCCTATGTCCGTCGGGGTAAATTTCGGGCAACGGATCGATATATTGGATGACATCCGATAAAACTTTGCTGAAAGGTCCATTGGCCGAATTCTCTGTCGTCCCTCTGGCCTTGCGTGACCTTATTTGATCATAAGGTCAAAGTGACTATGAAGGAGCGCTCATTGTAGCGCTCTTTTTTTGTTCTTTTGGTACTTTTATTTTTTCAAATACTATAAATCATTCTTGATGGCGACATTGCCCCCTCCGAGACTAACTCGGAGAGCGTACGATGTCGAGAATGGAAATAGGCCGTGTTGACGGCGACATTTATACTATCGAATGGCTCAGCAATCAGCAAAAACGAGACGAACTCAAGACTCTCGCCGAAATTCGCTATAAGATATACTTGGCGAGACGGCCAGGAAGTGACTATCACTGCGAGCCGGACGACGACGATTATACCAGCGACCATGTCGTGTTGCGCAGGAACGGTCAGATCGTTGCGGGCTGCCGTCTTTCGGTAGTCAGTCACGATCAATCGCTACCGATTGAAAAATCCGGCGTCAATCTGAGAGATGTCTTGCCGGAATGGCAAGCCCCGGGTGCCATTAAGGCGGAGATGGGGAAAGCATTTTCGGACGGTACGCAAGTTCAACTTCGTCAAACGTCTTTTCTCTATGGCGAAGGCTACTCGGAAATGGAGCGGCGGGAACTTGACACCTATGTTTGCGTGGGTCCAAGGGAAAATCTGAGGCTTTACAACCGCGTCGCTCGAAACTTTAACTGGAAGGTGGAAGCCGGACAACACGCTGATACGCTCAAACTCGGTCAAAAATACAAGGTCGATTTGATGCTCGGCATTGCGCGGAAACGATCTGCACAGTGATGGAGGATGATGACACTTTGATCAGTTCAAGGTGTCACATCTTTTCGAAAAATCCTCAGCAACGAGACATAGGCACGGCAAAATGCTTGACACGAGAAGAGCAATCCACAGGGTTAGCGAGGTCAATCCTGTTGGCAAATGGAATGTATTTTTGCAAAAAGATCTTTCACTCGATCTTCGTCAATTTCTCATCGCCTTGACCGAGGATCAGGATGTAAAAACGGCGTGGGAGCGTTCTGTTTCATACTTTGCCAAGTTTGACATCAATGTCGTCAATTATGCTTATGGCAATACATTCAATGATATCGAGTATTTGTCGACCGCCCCATCTTCGTGGCGCGAGCAATATCGCGATTCCGGATTCGCCCGTTTTGACCCACTGGTAAGTCATTGTGTTCAACGGCTGGAGCCGGTTCTTCTCGACGCCGAATCACTGGCTCGAGACAGCGATCAAGCCATCCAAACCCGTCATCTGTTCCGCAAGATTGTCGACGTTGGATGGCTCTCGAGTATCGCCGTTCCGCTTCGAGGCCATGTCGGCGCCTTCGTTGGCGGGCTTGGCCTTGTGAGCGGTGTACCGTTTCCAGAGTTCGAGGAACGCATGCGCACGGAATTGGGCGCTATCGTCGGTGCAGCCTGGCCAATCCACTATCGCCTGCAAATCCTCTTGACCCGTGAACGTGCTGAAACCTTCGGCCTCACACGCCAGGAACTCAAATGTCTTTTCTGGCTGAGCGGTGGTCTTAAGACCGAGCAAATCGCCCATAAACTCGAGATTAGTCGGGCCACCGTCGATTTTCATTTTAAGAACGCACGCACCAAGCTTGGTGCGGCAACACGGGAAGAAGCGCTGACGCGGGCCGTCCGGGCCGGTCTGATCAATCTATGAGGACGCGTGCGTTCAATTTGCTTTGAGCTGCTCCAAGCCCAGACGATTGACCTCGCCGCCTCCAGGCAATCCGCGGTCTGCCCGAAATGAAGCAAGCGCCGCCCGCGTTTTGGCACCGACGATCCCGTCGGCCACTCCTGCCGAGTATCCCTTTTGGTTGAGTGCGGATTGTAGGGTCTTGATTTCGTTGGCTGTCAGGGAAACAAGTGTCGGGGATGGCGCTGCACTCTCGCCGACTTCAGTCGCGCTAACGCTCGAGACGGATTCGCCATGAAACAATTCGCAGATCAGCATGGCACCGCCTTTAAGGATCTCATTGAAGGCCGGACCGAGTGCCTGTTGGCCATCCTCCGCCCAGGGTTGCTCAGCCAAGAAGTTTGCGAGAATTCCCCCTGACGGCTTGAAATTGACGAGATCAGGATACCTGCCGTTGGCTGCACTTGCTTGTTGCACAGCGTGCTCTTCGAACGCACGAATTTCGCCAGGGATACCCAGTTCGTCCAGCGCCGCCTTCTCTGTCGAAAAATCTGTTACATCGCGAAGGCGCCCATAAAGTCCAGCAGCATTGCCGACACTTTCGGCAAGAGAAAGCAAATTTTGTGGTGTTCTCATCATTGCGGTGAACGTCTGATCGACACCTTCGTTCACCAATACTCGATTGATGTCGTGGAGATTGTTTACGTTGCTAGCAAAAGAGTATGTATAGTATATGCCGAGGCCGGTGCGGATTTGATAATAGTTAGCAATGTAGAGCCATTTATTGGCTTCCTTAAGTTTTGCGAGTGTTTCGGAATCCAGCCCCTCTTGTTGGCGCTCTTTAAGTTGCGCTTCAAACTCATTGATGACGTCATCACTTTCTTCGAGAGCCTTGAAGTTATTGAAACCGGCCGCGAGCCCGTATTGCCGCTTACCCGTGGTGACATCTTGCATGAGGCCTGCGGTAACCGTCTCTCTTCCAAACAATGCTTTGTCGGCAGCGGTGATACCGAGCTTGTAGTTGCGCAAGGATTCGCCGAGATAGGAGGAGGTAATCGACATGACCTCAACAATACCCCGACCTTCATAGGGATCCTCTTCGCACATCAAGATGGAGCCATGGCCCAACATGTCTGCACCAAAGCGCTTGACCCGATCGAGCGTTCTGCCAAACCAGCCACCGCCTTCGCTATCCACGAGTTGGAGTCCCGCTTCAGGAGTACCGCGGAGTTTTTCTCCGCTATTCGGTTGATAGAAGGTGTTCCATCCTATCGCCTGAGCCGGGGCAATCGAAAGCGCGACGACGAGTGCCGCTTTCGACGATGTTCGATAGATCTCTCTCAGGAAAGTCATAGTTACCTAGCCTCAACTGTATTGTTCACAGTTTCGCACGATCTCAACTGGTTGCCGGAATATTAAGGACGATGAGATAGCCGCGCATTTCGTAATCGATGCCCGGATAGTCGTTTTGCATTTGATCGAGGGCACGGTTGAGCGCCGTCTCCGCTTCGAATTGCGAGGCTTCAAACTGCGCATCCATTTGGTTGTTGATGACACTTCGAATCTCGTAGCCCTCGTTTTGCAGCGCAGAGCGGATCGTGAAGAGTTCTCGGCCACCGAGCGTACGGCCACGGACCTCGATCGTATAGATGCGCCTCGCCGTTTCGATTTGATCGATCACGGTGTCAGCGACACTCTCGAGGCTGTAGGTCAGGGCCTTGCGATTGGCCTGCTGATCGGTTTCGCCACGCACCGTGCCCGTCTGATAGGCCGACCCCACGCTTCGCCGGTCGAATGCTTCCATGATATCGAGCCAGGTGGTCACCGGAGCGATCCGTCCGCCGCTTTGAGGGTCCGAGCGTGTTGCGTCGACAGCCGCTTGGCCTGTCAGGATCCAGTTGCAATTGCCGAGCTCGGCCTGGTCGACGTCCTCGAGTGTCATCATCAACGCTTGCCGGATCTGCTTGCGGGCATCTTCGTCTATCTGAGACGAGGTTCCTTGCGCGGTCTGCGGCCCTTCATTGAAGTTGGAGTGAAGATTGAGCTCGCTTCGCGCATACTGATCGTTGAGCGCATCGACGTTGATAAGCTCGAGGCCGCGTTCATTGAGGAGCTGACGCAGGACGATGATCGCTTCCTTGGTGTCATAGCCCGCTGCTTCTGCCGGCCGGCCGTCGACCGTGAAGCGGATCAACGGACATACGGTCTCGTCGCGCTCGACCCCGACGGGTTCCGGCGCCGCCGACGTGGTCGTCACATTTGCGTCCGGGGTCCCATTGCCTAAGTTTCCAGTTGCTTGGCAGCCGGCGACAAATGCGACTCCCATCAGGATTGGCGCAGTCAGTAAAAATCTGGACATTAACTTGAGGCTCCTTTTCCTAGAGCTTGGCGTATTGAGATGATGGTGTAGCTGCGGAGAAGATCGTCTTCCAAGCTCTCCGGAAGGTCGCGGCTTTCCTTGATCGCCACAACCGCACTCCCCCCGATATCATCGAACACCCCGTCCGGCTGTGCTGCACTGCAGGGTGCTCCGGACGTATTGCGATATTGGTTGAGCGCGAGATCCGCTGAAAACGTCCGCGTGCGGAGATAAGGATTGGAGTCGTCGGCAAGCTCCATATCGAAACGATCCAGCACAGCCACGATTTTTCTGGTTGCTTGATCCGGCTCCAAGACGAGCTTGAGTTGATCTTCAACCCAACGAAAGCCGCCGGTCGTCTTGATGCGAAGGGTCCCAATATTGCGTCCGAGCTCGTTGGTGCTGGTTTCGCCCCAAGCTGCCCAACTCCATGGCGGCAGCATGGTCTCCCCCTCGGTGCCCAAAGCTTCGGTTGTCAGTTGCGCCATCGCCGAAAGGATCGATTGGCATGTTCCGGCCCCACCGCTTGTGCATTGCGCCGGCAGGCTGCAAATATCGGGTCCCGAGCGCCAATCGGTGCTTTTCATGTCGAAGAGATCGAGCACATCCGTTGCCGTAACGGCAACGCCCGTCACCATGGTTTTCTCTTGGTTGCCTAAGTCGATCCGCCGGGCGGCCGCGGTGAGTGTCTCAAGGGCGCGTCCCGCTGCGTCGGCATAGGCGTCGGCAAGCCTGCTCAGCCGTTCGCTGGCTTCTTCACCGGAGCGATCATTGATTTGCGTTGTTGCGTCACGCGTCAGCAAGATTTCGCCCGACGCCGGTTTGGACAACACCGCTGTCACCGTGACAAGCGCAATTCTCTGTACAATACGCTGGCCACCGGCATTCTGTATTAAGTCGTAATCCTGTTCCAGACCACCGATGAGCGAGACGACGTAGATTGAGCTTCCGGCAACTTCGTCTCGAATAGTGCTGCCTAGCACTTGATTGGCCTCGATGTCTTGCTTGGAAGCCAAGGCCGTAGCGAACTCTTCATCGCTTAAGACAATGGGATAATTCGAAACACGTTCGAGCTGTTGGCCTTTGACCTTGTCTCGGACCATGCGGCCCACCAAGGGGACGCTCTCTTCATCGTCTTGACGGATGCGAAGCATTTCAGCGAGCGACGGCTGAGCATTTTGGTGAAGAAAGCCGAGACCGCCATAAACGATTATTGTGCCGGCTTTTTGTTCTTCCGTTAGCCCACCGTTGAGGTCAAGCGAGGAGCAGCCAAACAAAAAGAAACCAAGGGTAAATACTATGAACAATGGTTTTTTCAGCGTTGTCATCTGTCCCCATACCCCTACGCCGCCCATAAGGCCCTTATGCTGGCCTTGAGGGCCGCCGCTCAAATCACCCGACATTGCCGACTGGCCCTGCGCCCTAACTAGACGCGGTTTGCGCCTTTTGTGAACCCTATGGAATTTTATAGCGGCCAAGTCTCATACTTGAGAGCGTCGCAATACCCAACACTCTTCCCGTGCCACCGGGATTAGCACTATTTCAAGCGCCCGATCTGTGCGATCCGCCACTTTTCGAAAATCCCTGAAACCCGTCCATTGCTCCTTCCAGCAAGCGTGCGAAGCGCGCTCAAATGACGGGAATCAAACTGTGTCCGATAGCAATCACGATAGCGGCATGACGGAAATCGCCTTGGCTTTGGCGATGGCCTTTTTTGCCATCATGATTCTAGCACTTGTCACGATGGGGGTGCCTTCCTCCGCGGATGGTGGCCATCAGGTCATCAGCATTGCAAGCGCAACTGCGGAGGGCGGTCCACAAGATCCGACGGGCGGCCCTCAAAACACATCTGACCATGCCATTGTCATTCATTGGCAAGGCGCGTTCTTCGATGACCAGTTTCGCCCCTTTGCCCTGGACCAACTCGATGGACCTATCGCGCTTGCGGTTGATCCATCCCTGCCCATGGCCGATGCGGTAACGCTTCGCCAACAATTCGAGGCCGTCGATTTGGTGATCACACCCCTCACCGAAGGCTGGCTCGAGTATTTGAGAAATAGTGAGAAGTAAAGGAAAGCTATGATGATCTCGATGAAACACAAGCTCTTGCGGTCGACCATGCTGGCCGCAGCCATCTTGACTTGTGGAACGGCACTGCCCGTCGAAAGCTTTGCTGCCACTCAAGATATTGTCGATGCCGCCTACGATCGTACCGCCATCAAGCAGATAGTGATCGAGGAAGCGCAGAGCCTTTCAGTGCCACCGGCTTTGGCTCTGGCACTCGCCAAAGTGCATTCCGACTTTCAAGGGGATGCCCTGAGCTCGCGCGGCGATCTCGGCGTGATGCAGCTGCCGCCGCAAACCGCAGCCCGGCTCAACGTCTCGCGCGACGAACTCTGGCAGCCGCGTCTCAACATTCAGGTGGCGCTCGAAAAGCTCGTTGCGCAGTTCGAGCACTACGGAAATTGGGAGTTGGCGCTGGCGGCCTATCACGGCGAGCAGCTCAATGTCTCTGGCGTGCCGGGTGGCGGCGTCGAGGGTGCTGGCAGCCAGGCAGTTCCGGCACCCCGCAGCGAAAACTTCGTGGCGACCGTGCTTCGATGGCGCGATCGCTATGACGCTCAAGCGCGTGTCTGGGCGTCGTTGGATGGTGCTGAGAACGCGTTCCTCGAGGCGCGGCCGGAGCTCGAAATCGAGCGGCAGTCTCACAGCGTGGTCAAGAAAGGCCCCAAGGTCCCTGCGCGGCGTCCCTCCATTGTTGTCTGGCACGCCCCCAAAGAGCAACAAATCGACGATTTCTACGAGTTCGAAACGGTCGAGGACCGCCTGGAGAAGGCACGGCAGCATATTGACGATTTCGGGACCATCCGTGTCCCCGCTGGCAAACCCACGAGGGGAGAGACGTGGTGAAGAAAAATCTGGGCTTCGCCTTTTTCGGCGGTGTTGCCGCCGCCACCCTGATGGCCGTGAGTGCTTGGGCCGATACGACCGAGGATCGCAAGATCTCGCGGGCCGAGGTCAAGATGATCGTAATCGAAGAGGCCGATGCGCTGAAGGTCGATCCGGCACTGGCGCTGGCGATCGCCGAGGTGGAAAGCGCTTTCAAACCTGATGCGCTCAGCCACAAAGGGGCGCGCGGCGTCATGCAGATCATGCCCGCCACAGTCGAAGGCGAGTATGGACTGCATCGCGATATCCTGTGGGAGCCGCGCCTCAACGTTCGGATAGGCTTGCATTTTTTCAAGCGTCTTCTGGCTCAATACCGCCAGAACGAGGAATTTGCACTGTCTTATTACAATGGAGGCTCAAGGGTTGGCGTTTGGCCCAATGCCAAAGTCATTCCCGCCACCAAAGGCTATGTCGAGAAAGTTCTCGCAAAACGTGATGACTATCTCGCCAAGTAATGAGGGTCGACTACCGTGAATGAATTGGTCTTTGTCATCGGTGAACTCGCGGTGATGATCCGCGTGTTTGCCGCATCGTTCGGAAACGAGCATCGGCACCGGATCGAGCACTTGACGCACACGCTCAAATCACATTGCCCCATGGCGCTCAGGCGGAGGCCAATAACGCTTCTGCCTATTCGCCAGCCACGGTGACGGCACTCGCCTCGATGAGCCCCGCATGCTTGGCAAGACGGCGCAATATCATCCGTTCGCGTGCATCAACACCGGGTTGGGGTGATCGCACGGCCGCGGTCTTGAAGAGACCCTGCATTACCAGGACTTCCTTCATACGCGGACGATAATTTCGCAAGGGCGGCCGCCAGCAGAAGCGGGCGAGTGGCCCAAGCTTCTCCCAATGTGCCTTAGCCGTTGGAATGTCGCGCTGGGCAACGGCCGCTTGCATCGCCACAAGCTCATCCACCGCCGTGCCGGCAAAGCCGATGAGGGCTCCCTGACAGCCGATTAGAAAAGCTTCATAAATGATGGTATCGCTGCCCGTCAGGATACCGATCTCACGGGAGAGATGCCTGGAGGCCTCGATCGACTGCAGGGTGTGCCCGGTATCGAACGACGCTTCCTTGAGCGCCACGAATTGCGGGATCTCGGTAAAGGCACGAATCACCTCGGCACTATAGTCGGGCGATCGTTCGAGCGGCTGCTGAAACGCAATGATCGGTAGATCCACCGCATCGGCAATGGCCTTGTGGTAGTTAAACACCATGTCGACTGGAGCCGGTTTACCGAGAAACACAGGCAAGGGCGGAAAAACGGCAAACCCCTCGGCTCCCGCCCGGGCAAGATCTTGCGCCCAGGCCATCGCATCGGCTGTGAAGCGAGCGATCAAGCCCGAATAAAGCGGGACCGTGCCGGCAATCGCTTCCTTGGCAACCCGCATCACTTCGAGCTGCTCGTCACGCGTGAGACTCGTCCCCTCGCTCGCATCCATATTCATGGCAATAGCACGCGGCTTCTGCTCGGCGATCCAGGCCATATAGCTCTTGAGCGTCGCCCAATCGACAGCACCGCCAGCCAGCATCGGCAGCATGGGTGCGGCGACAATGCCTGTGAGACCTTGAAAACTCATCGCTGCCTCTCCCTATTCCGCAGCCTGGACGGCCGGAGCGTCGATGAGGTCGGCCGCTTCGACAAGACGACGTATTTCGGCGCGCTCGGCATCATCGATCGGAAGCTGCGGCGGGCGCACAGCTGCGTCAGGAATAAGCCCCTGGAGCACCAGGACTTCCTTCATGCGTGGGCGGTAGTCGCGGATCGGCGGTCGCCAACAGTAGCGTGCCAGAGGACCAAGCCGATCCCAAATCGCAAAGCCTCTTGCATAATCGCCGTCACGAGCAGCCGCCTGCATCTCGATCAGTTCCGCTGTCGCCGTGCCGGCAAAACCAATCAAAGCCCCGTCACATCCCATGACGAAAGCTTCGTAAATGAACGTATCGGAGCCGGTGCAAACGCCGATCTTTCGAGAAAGATTGCTCGCGGCTTCGATGGTTTGCTGGGTGTGAAGCAGATCGAAGGATGCCTCTTTGAGACCGATGAAGGTCTCGATCTCGATCATTTTCTCAAGCACTTCGGGAGTCATATCCGGACCGTTGCCGACAGGAAGTTGAAAGCCGATGATCGGTACATCGACAACCTCGGCGACGGCTGCATGGAACCCGACGATCATCTCGGGCTCTAGGGGCTTGGATAGGAAGATCGGCACGGGTGGAAAGATCACCAGTCCTTCGGCACCGGCGGCAACTAGCTCTTTGGCAAAGCTCTGGGCGTCGGCCGTGCTATTCGATATGAGCCCAGAATAAAGCGGGCAGCGTCCGGCGATTGCCTTCTTCGAGACGCGCATCACCTCGAGCTGCTCATCGCGAAACAGCGACGGACCTTCGCTTGCATCCATATTCATGGCAATCGCCGCCGGCCGCTGGGCGGCGACCCAATCGAGATAGCGCTCCGTTGCCGGCCAATCGATGGCGAAATCGGGTGTCATCGGCATGAATGGTGCCGAACATATGCCCTTGAGCGGTGAATGGGCCATATCTTTCTCCTTGTTCGTCGATCCTTACTCAGCCGCCTTGGCATCAGCCAACAAGCCCGCCTGCAGCGCTAGACGTCGAAGGGCCGAGCGTTCTGCATCGGAAACTCCTGTTTGCGGCGATCTTACCGTTGCCGAGCGAAACAAGCCCTGGAGCTTGAGGACTTCTTTCATCCTGGGTCGATAGTCGCGCACAGGATCGCGCCAGCAATAGCGCGCCAAAGGCCCAAGATCGGACCAGATGGCGGCAGCCCCATTGAAATCGCGGCGCTTGACGGCACCGTGCATCGCAACCAAACGGTCTGTCGCTGTGCCAGCAAAGCCGATCAGGGCGCCGTCGCCGCCGACCAACATGGTCTCGTAGATCACCGGATCGTTGCCAGTAAGAAATCCGATCTTCCGCGGCAGTTTTTTAAGCGCCTCGATCGTGGTGATCATCTCGCCGGTATCGCGCATGGCGTCTTTGATACCAACGAGTTCATCGATACCGGCAAGCTGTTCAAGCGTCGCTTTATCGAATGGCGCCACCCAGCGCATCCGGAATGCGATCAGCGGCACGTTGGTTGCCCTAGCGACGGCAGCATAGTGCTTGGAGACCATGGGTGCGGGCAGCGGTGTTCCGGCAAATGCCGGATAGGGCGGGAAAACGGCAAGGCCTTCAGCACCCGCGTTCACAAGTCTTTGTCCGAAGGCAACCGCGTCCACAGTGGCATTGGCGATGAGCCCCGAATAAAGCGTGCAACGTCCGGCAATCGCATCTTTGGCGATGCGTACCACTTCAAGCTGCTCGTCCAGGGTGAGCGACGGTCCTTCGCTGGCGTCCATGTTCATGGCAATGGCGCGAGGTCCGCCTGAGGCGACCCATGCCATGTATCGTTCCAGCGAGGCCCAATCGATACTCGCATCATCGCTCATTGGCAGGCTCGGTGCGGCAATGACACCGGTAAGCGCTTCCAACGTCACGCGTTCGCCTCCTCGCTTTGACCTGCCAGCGCACTACCGCCTTGAAGCACGCCCCGCGCAAGGAATATATCCGTTATCATATCGCTATAATCGGAAAATCCCCTGAGCTTGCGCGCACCGACACCCCTCGGACGCGGCAAATCGATCTCGATCAACCGATCGATGGTACCGGGACGCGGGCTCATCACCAGGACCCGATCGGCCAGCAGGACGGCCTCGTCGATGCTGTGGGTGATGAACATGACTGTCTTGCGCCGCTGCAGCCATAGTTGCTCGAGATCGATCCGCATCTGCTCGCGCGTCAAGGCATCAAGTGCACCGAATGGCTCGTCCATGAGCAGGAGCGGCGGATCATGGATCAGCGCCCGGACAATAGCCGTTCGTTGACGCATGCCACCCGAGAGCTCGAAAGGATAACGATCCTCGAACTCGGCGAGGCCCACGGCGTCAAGCAGACTTCGCGCACGGTCGCGATAGCGCGACGGGTCTTGATGGCGCAGCTCAAGCTGGACCAGCACATTGCCAATAACACTTCGCCAGTCGAGAAGGACGGGACTTTGGAAAACGATGCCGAGATCGGTGACCGGCCCCTCAACAGCTTTATCCATGACACGGACATCACCGCTCGAAGGCGGCAAGAGCCCGGCGACAATTCTCAAAAGTGTTGACTTTCCACAGCCAGACGGTCCGACAATCGCCAGAAACTCCCCGTCGGCGATATCGAGATCAACGCCATCGAGGGCATGGGTCACCTGTGTGTTGCGCCGAAAGGTCTTTTCGACCCCTCGGCATACGATGACCTGCTTTGACGCGGGGCCCTGAGACACCGCTTTCTCGCGATCAGTGATGGCTGCGTCCACGAATTGCCACTCAGCCCGAGATGAACTCGTTGGTGTAGAAGTCCGTCGCCGGCATATCGGTTTCCAGCCCGCGATAGGTCTTCATGATCTCGAGCGTCTGATCCCAGGTCTCGGGCGGGTTGTAGCCAAAGGGCTCGCCTTCGACCGATCCGCGCTGAATGATGTCCGATGTCTCCAGAATCTGCGATTTCAGGGTTGCCTCATCGAGATCGGCCTTTTCCTTCTTGACGGCGGCAACCGCGGCATCGGGATCTGCAAACATCGCTTCATAGCTTTTCTGGGTCGCCTTGACGAATCGACCGACAACATCTGGATTGTCGGCGATCATTTCGGGATTGGCGATCAGCGTCATGCCGATGGTGTTCACCCCAAACTCATAGAATGGGATCACCGAGACCTCATGGCCATGTTTGCGCATGAGGTTGGGCTGATCCGTGATGCCGCCCAAGAGTGCATCGGTCTGGCCTTCCATCACTGAGATCGGCTTGGCGGCAGGATCCATCATAACGAGCTTCACCTGTTCCTCGTCAACCTCATTGGCGGAAGCGACCGCAGGCCAAAGCTGGGTCAACGCGTCACCTGCCGTGACTGCCACCGTCTTGCCTTCGAGATCCTTGGGCGTCTCAATGCCGCTATCGGCGAGGGCAACAATGGCGAAGGTGGAGATATTGACCAGCGACATGATCGCCTCGGCTTCGAGCCCCTTGGAGACGCCGACCAGCAGGCTTCCAGCATCGGCCATCGCGAAATCGTCCGTGCCCGTGCCGACTAGCTGAACGGAACGGCCTGACCCCCTGCCCTCGTCGATCTGAATGTCGATGCCCTCATCCGCGAAATATCCGTTGTCACGTCCTAAGAAAAATGCCGCATGAGAGCCGCTCAAATACCAATTCAAACGCAGATTCACAGTGTCTTGCGCTTGAACCGACGAAAATGCAGCCATCCCTGTGAGAGCCAGCGCTAGGGTCGTTAAAGTCCGTCTTGTCAGTTTCATTGTAGCCTCCTTGTGGTTACTTTCAAATATAGCTCATGCAGTGGCCACTTTTTCGTGGCGTTGTTGCGAGACATGCCACGGGATCATGAGCCTCTCCATGAATTCAACAAAGTAATAGAGGGCCAGACCCACCACTGAAAGGACAACGATGGTTGCAAACATTGCTGCCGTTTCAAGATCACCGTTATATTCGAGCAGCAGGTAGCCGAGACCTCGATCCGAGGCGACGAACTCGGCGACAACGGCTGCGGTTGCGGCGTTGGTTGATCCGACCTTGAGGCCCGTAAAGACGTAAGGCAGCGAATTCGGCAGCCGGATTTTTAGGAACAAGGTCATCATCGACGCACCGGTGGATCGGCCGAAATCCATGATCTCCGGATTGATCGAGCGAAAACCCGCGATGTTGTTGACCAACATAGGAAAGAATGAAAGCAAGAAGACGAGCAAGAGTTTCGGTTCGATACCAAACCCGAACCAGATAATGAACAAGGGCGCGATGGCGATCTTCGGAATAATGGTAAAAGTGACGATCGCCGGATAGACGTGCCGTTCGACCCAAGGCGAGAAGGCAATGGCAAGTGCCATCGGAATACTGATCACGGCAGCGATAATAAAGCCCAGAATGATCTCGATCGAGGTGAGCCAGGCGCCATCCATGATGCGCGGCCAGCGTTCGACCAGCTCGATTGCCACGAGACTCGGCGGTGGCAAAAGGTAGGTCTTGATCGCCAGAACACGGCAGAAAGCTTCCCAAATGCCGAGAATCACCGCTGTCGTGATGATCGGATTGCGCCAAGCCCAAAGACGCCGCAGCCAAGGGTTGGCAGCGGTCCCCGAGCCGGCAAGGAGTTGGTCGTTGCTGGTCGCAGTCCTCACGTCCCGGTCCTCCTCAGCATCGCTCCGGTCAATGTCCCGTGGAGTTGGTAGAGCCGAGCAGGCCACAGCTCCGCCAGTTCCAGCGCGGCTTCGATCAAGACTTCCGCAAACGCTCGGATACGGTTTCGATCGATCCGGACACTGGGACCGGCCACGCTAACGGTACCCACGGCTCGTTCGCTGCTGTCACGAAGACAAATGGCGACAGCGACAGCGGCAGTGCCAAGCGTGGCACTGTCGATGACAGCGGCATAGCCCTGCTGCCGCGCTAAATTTAGGCGATCTAGGAGTTCCCTCGCATTCTTCGGTGCATTCGGCTGATCCGAGCTCGGCGATGGCCAACCCTGATCATGAACAATCCGCAGCGCCTCGTCATCGCCCAAGGTCGAGAGCCACGCATGGCCTGTCGCTGTGCAAGACAGTCGCGGCTGACCACCTGTCTCGACATCGTAGCGCAGGCCGGAACGAGCACCTTGCGCTTTGGCGACCCAACTCAAGACATCGCCTTCGGCAACGGTCATCCTTGCGAGTTCACCAGTGGATGTGGCCAGACGATCCAAGACCGGCTGGCAGACATCGACCAAACCTGTTGCGGAAAGAAGCTTGAGACCCATGCAGGTCAGGCGCAATGTCGGGCGATAATGCCGTGTTGTAGCATCCTGCGTGATGTAGCTACGGCTAACAAGCCCGGACAGCAGGCGATGTGTGGCGCTTTTGGAGAGATCGAGGCGCTCTGCAATCACAACCAGCGGGAGACCTTCGGGCTCGTCCACCAGAAGTTCCAAGACATCGAAATAGCGGTCGACAAGACCTGCCATGCCACCTGACCTCGTTCATTTTTCGGAATGATGTTCCATTATTCAGCTTGTGTCAAGATTGCGGCGCGGCCAAAGACCCTTTGAAACTAGGATTGAATCGTTGTTGGGTCACGGCGGAGCAGCCGTGGTGCTAAAACGAGCACCGCGACAAAGACATTGATGAGCGCGCAGACGGCGAATATCGGTTGATAATTGCCAATGACCTCGCGGAAATATCCGACAAGGATTGGGCCGAACGAGAAAGCGATCTGATTGACGGCAACAACCAAGCTGACGGTGCGTACAAAATGCGCTCTTGGGAATTCATGCTGAACGAGGATGCCCGGCAAGGTCACCAGATTGCCGAGCGCCAAGCCGGCGACCGCGCAGCCGAGATAGAGCATGAAGTCGGAAGACCCGAAGGCCAGGAGCGTCAGCCCTGTTGCATGAAGAAGAAAGACGAGGCATGCCGCCCAGCGCTGATCCACCCGATCAATGACAAAACCGCCAATGAGCCTTCCGGTCAGGGCCGAGAAGGTCAAAAGACTCACTGCCCAGCCTGCAGCGACCGTGCCGACTATTGGTGATAAATAGGCGACCTGATGCGTGATCACCCCGACATTCGTCATGAGTGCCAAGGAAAAAGGCACGGAAATCAGAAGGAACCGACGCTCGGTCAGCGTGCCCATGAGGCTCCAAGGCTTTGACGGTTGCTCTCCGGGGCTTGATCGGGGGCCGATCGGTGCATCGAGATCCGCCTTGTGGCGCTCATCCTCGCGCTTGGGACGCAGCAGCAGGCCGGCGGTTGGTATCAGAACGGCGAGCATGAAGATTGCAATGATGATCATGGCGGTGCTGAAATCGAACAGTTCGATCAGGTAGATCAGCGTTGGTGCCATCGAGAGTCCGCCAACACTGGAGCCACTGAGAGCCAAGCTCACGGCAAGCCCGCGTTTGCGAAAGAACCATGGTGCCAAGATGATGTTGATGGCCCCGCCACTCATCGCAGCCCAGCCGAAACTCATCAGACCAAAGGCCAGAAACACCTGCCATTGCTGTGTGGTGATGCTGAATGTGAAGAGCCCTGCCGCCATAAGCAGCGCGCCGCCGATCACCACAGCACGAGCACTGGTGAGTTCGAATATGCGGCCCACAAAAAAGACGAGCGACGCACCGAAAAAGAAATAGAGCGTGATCGCTGCCGAGATTTCAGCGACGGGCCAGCCGAACTTGTTCTCCAGCGCCACAAGATAGACGCCGGCGCCATAAAGCCCCAAACCGAAGCAGAAAAATGTCATTACGGCGCAGGCCGCAATCACATACCAACCGTGATAGATCGTACGTTGCAGCAGTTTTGTCCCGGGTGCTAGGAATTCGGCATCATCGCCAGGACTCATTCGGTACCGGCTCCGCCGCCTTTTGAGAATTGCGGCAGATGTGCATCAACGACGTCCCAAGCGAGTTTCTAGTCCGGCCAGATCTGCTGGTGTGGCGCCCGTGCCACGGGATTATCGAATGACGCGGCCGTCACATCGATGGTTTGGGGATCCTTGTCACTCCGGGATTTCAGCGAGGTTCCGCAGGTGCCACAAAAGGTACGCGTCACGCCTGGCGATGAATGATAGCTGGAGGGCGTGCCCGCTTTGTAGGCGAGATACTGCCGTACCAGAGAGGAAAATCAATAGGTGCCGATTCGCTCCGGGCCTGCGGACGATGTGGCCATGATCGCATCGAAATGGCGCAGCATGAGATCGGCTTGCAGAGCGGTGCCTTCAGCACCGAGCCAAAGATTGACGAACTCGCCCGGGTCTTCTTCGAGATCGAAGAGTTCGCCCATGCCAGTGCCGTGGTGAACGATGTGCTTATAGCGCCCGTCGAAGTACATCGTGCCATGGCTGCCAGCCGCGTTCGAGGCAGAACCGATGGCATCGTTGAAGTGCGAGACGACGTGGGGTCTGAAGTAGCTCGGGTCCTGTTCGCCGGAAAGGATCGGCCATAGCGATTGGCCTTGGATAAAGGCCGGAATCTCGATCCCGGCCGCCTCGAGGATGGTTGGCGCAAGATCCACCATTTCGACCAATGCCGTTGATTGCAGATTCTCTTTGACCTTATCGGGCATGGCGATGATCAGCGGCACATGCACCAGGCCCTCGAAAAAGCGGCAGCCCTTATAAAGCAGCCCGTGATCACCGAGCATCTCGCCATGATCGCTGTGAAAAATAATGATCGTGTTGTCGAGTTCGCCCATGGCCTCGAGCGCATCGTGGAGCCGGCCGAACTCATGGTCGAGATGCTCGATCATGGCGTAATAGGCGGCCTTCACCTCCTGGCCGTTGAATTGTGGCGGCGGTTTGTAGCCTATATTGCTGACATCGATTCCTGTCTGCGTTGGATCGGGGTTTTGCCCGCGAGGATCCATCGCATCGACGGTTTGTTGTGTAATGCCTCTGAACTGATTTTGCCGCTCGAGATCGCTCTCGCGGAACAGCGGCATGGGCAAGGTCGAGGGATCGTAGCGTTCCAGATATTCGGGTGCCGGGTCAAAAGGCGGGTGCGGATCGAAAGGGTTAAGACTTAACAGCCAGGGACCATCGCGCTTTTCCTCGACAAACCGGATCGCCATTTCGGTGATCCAGGTGGTCTGATGATATTCTGCCGGGACGCCGGGGCCGCAAAAGCTCTTGACACGCTCATAGAGCTCCTGGTGACTGACCCCCTTCTCATTCTCGAGCCACTGGTGATAGTCGTGATAATCTGGATCGAGATTGGGCCTGGGGTGGTGGCTCCACTTGAAGTAACGGTAGCCGTCATCGCACCGTTCTTCGTGCCCGAAGGCACTCCTCAGGTGAAGCTTGCCGACAAGTCCGCAGTCATAGCCTTGTTCGGCAAGGATTTTCGTCACAAGTTTTTCGTCGGTCGGAAAATCCTTGTTGCCGTTGCGATGCACGTGATGGCTTGCCGGATAGCGGCCTGTCAGCATCGATGCGCGCGATGGTGTGCAGATCGGGCTTTGCACATAGGCGCGTGTAAACGACACGCCTTTTGCACAGAGTGCGTCGAGACGCGGTGTGCGAATGTGCGGATTGCCGAGACAGGCGATCGTGTCGAACCGTTGTTGATCCGTGCAGTACCAGAGAATATTGGGGCGATCCGCCATCTACTCGTGCCTCATCATTGATTTTCGTATCCGGGCTTACCGTTCAGTACTGAATTTCCGGTACCTCGCCCGGCGGCGGTGTATAGACGAGCGATCCGGTTTGCGCCACCGCTTCACGTCCTCCCCAAAACTCCGTTTTAGCGCGCTGATCGGACTTGGCACGCGCGTCCACAGCTTCAGGGTCGCAGATCTTGCGGAGTTCGGCCTCAAGCTCGGCGACCATCGCCTCTCCTTCCCCTGCTGCGACCAAATCCTTGGCTTCATCGGGATCGGCTTCGAGATCGAAGAGCATGGGTGGCATACTGACATAGTAAATCAGCTTGTAGCGGCCCTTCCGGAGCAAGAAGGTGCCGGTTTTCGATCCGGCTGCGTGGTATTCCGCAAAGATTTGGCGATCCCGATCCGTTCCCTGGAGCGCAGGCCATAGCGAATTTCCGGAGAACTCGGACCGCGGTGTCAGACCAAACGATTCCACGATCGTCGGGGCGAGATCGACATGGCTGGCAAGTTCGTTCGATACCGCACCTTCGGCAATATCGGGCCCCGCCATGATCAGCGGTACGCCGACCGAGCCCTCATACATGCAGGATTTGCCGAAGAGCCCGTGCTCGCCGTAAAGGTCACCATGATCGCTCGTGTAGATGATCCTAGTCTTGGAGGTAAGACCATTGTCCTCAAGCGCCCCCAAGACGCGACCGATTTCGTGATCCAAATGAGCGATGAGGGCCAGATAACCCGTCGTGATCTTTTTCAGCTGATCGACATCGGTGATATCTCGGGTGGCTTTGATAAAGCGCAGATGATCGACCGCTGGATGATCGTGGCGGTGTTCGGGCGCATAGTTTCGCGGCAGCTCAATATTGGCCTCGTCGAACAGCCCATAAAACTTTTCAGGGACGGAAAAGGGCGGGTGCGGACTGGGATAGGAGACAAAGAGTGCCCAAGGCTTGTCATTGACGCGATGCTGCTCGAGCCAGGCCAGTGCCGCCTCGGTAATCTTATGGTCGA